>JAACFO010000120.1 GCA_009937425.1 Gammaproteobacteria bacterium | reverse complement strand
GGGCGCGTCGGATTTCGGCTACCGTCTGGCACGGCAGTTCGGACTGAACGTGCGCGAGACCCGTGCCGGCCTGGTTCCGTTCGTATTCTCCGGCACAGCTCGAGAATTGATGGAGCGATTATCTGGTATCAGTCTGTACGCTGCCCTCAGCACCTCCCACGTGACTTTCGCTGACGGTGTTCTGTTCACCCATCGTGGGCTCAGCGGACCAGCCGCTCTACAACTGTCCAGCTATTGGGAGCCGGGCAGTGACATTCGGCTGAATCTGTTGCCCGAACATGACGCCGTGTCCCTGTTGCTCGAAGCCAAAGTGGCGCAACCGAAGGCATTGATGCGGACCGTTTTGTCCGCAATTCTGCCCCGGGCCCTGGTGTTGGCGTTGGAACCGCTTTGGTGGCAGGACTCGGCGGAGGTGCCTTTGGCTGAGATCTCCGGTGATATTTTACGGCAGGTCGCGGACCATCTGCATGAGTGGACTCTCAGGCCCTGGGTGGTATCGATACCGATGAATTGTCCTCGAAAACCATGGAGTGCAAACGGCAACCCGGTCTTTACTGCATCGGTGAAGTCGTGGATGTAACCGGCCATCTGGGCGGGTTCAATTTCCAGTGGGCCTGGGCGTCGGCGCAAGCGGCGGGACAGGTCGTCTGAAGCTACGAGCACTCAGCTCCTCGAGAGGGTAAAGGGGGGGGGTGACTGTTCTTCGCCGAGGCGAAGCACGTAGTTTTGACACTTGAAGCTGAGTTAATATTACTGGGCATCCCCTTACCGCGTCTTCGACAATGCAATACAGTCAATAAGGAGATCTTCATCAATGAATGGATATCGCAATATTCTAAGTCTCGTCATTCTTGCCCTCACGAGCCTGCCGGCCTCGGCGCAGGACAAGCCGAACATCCTCGTCATCTGGGGCGACGACATCGGCTACTTTAATGTCAATGCCTACAATCGGGGCATGATGGGCTACGAAACCCCGAACATCGACAGCATCGCTAATCAAGGAATATTGTTCACCGATGCGTACGGGCAGAACAGCTGTACGGCCGGAAGGTCCGCTTTCATCACCGGCCAGAGTCCCTTCCGAACAGGCCTCTTGAAGGTCGGTTTGCCTGGCGCGAAAGAAGGAATACATGAAAAAGACCCGACCATCGCCGAGCTTCTCAAGCCAATGGGTTATGCGACAGGCCAGTTCGGCAAGAATCATCTCGGTGATCTCGATGAGCATTTACCCACCAATCACGGCTTCGATGAATTCTTCGGCAATTTGTATCACCTCAATGCCGAAGACGAACCGGAGAATGAAGATTATCCATCGAACCCTGAATTCGCCAAGAGATTCGGTCCCCGAGGTGTGATTCACTCCATTGCGGGTGGCAAGATCGAGGACACCGGCCCGCTGAACATGAAGCGTATGGAGACCATTGATGAAGAGGTCACCGAGCTTGCGCTTGATTTCATGGAGAGGGCTCATAAAGCGGATAAGCCGTTTTTCGTTTGGTACAACACCACGCGCATGCATGTATGGACGCGTTTAAAAGCTGAATCGAAAGGCGTTACCGGCCAGGGTATCTATGCGGACGGCATGGCGGAGCACGATGGCATGGTTGGCCAGGTGCTGGGCAAACTGGATGAGCTCGGAATTGCCGACAACACCATCATCATGTATTCCACCGACAATGGCGCTGAAACCTTTACCTGGCCCGATGGTGGCACGACTCCTTTCCGTGGTGAGAAGAACACCACCTGGGAAGGTGGGTTTCGTGTACCGATGATGGTGAAGTGGCCTGGCAAGATCAAACCCGGTCAGGTTTCCAACGAGATCATCTCCATGGAAGACTGGATGCCGACGCTGCTTGCTGCCGCCGGCGAGACAGACATCAAGAACAAACTCCTGAAAGGTCATAAGGCGGGCGGAAAAACCTTCAATGTCCACCTCGACGGTTACAATATGTTGCCGTACTTCACCGGACAGGTAGAAGAGGGCCCGCGAAAGGAGATGTTCTACTTCACCGACGACGGTCAGCTTTCAGCATTGCGTTACGGGCAATGGAAAGTGATGTTTACCGAGCAACGGGGCCACGGCATCGAAGTCTGGCAGGAGCCTTATGTGACCCTGCGCTTTCCAAAATTGTTCAATCTACGCCGCGATCCTTTTGAGCGCGCCGATTGGGAGTCCGGTGCCTATGAAACATGGCGTTTTGAACGGATATTTCTGCTCACGCCCGCAGCAGCCTATGTAGGCCGGTTTATCGGTACCTTCAAGGAATACCCACCACGTCAGAAACCAGGTAGTTTCAACCTGGACCGCGTACTCGAGTCACTTCAAACAAATTCCAGTGGGGCAAACTGAGGCTTGGGATAGTATGGGTTGTAATAGGTCAGACCCGATCGTAGAGGCACTGCCCGACGGGATAGCGTCTCCATGGGCTGCGTTAGTCAAAAGCGGTCAGTTATAGGAGATTCTGAATGTCTGCTCAGTATGAGGGAGGGTGTCAGTGTGGCAATGTCCGCTACCAGGTCACCGGCGAGCCACGACAAGTCGTAGCATGTCACTGCACCGACTGCCAGCGACAGTCTGGTAGCGCGTTTGGCATGACAATGGTGGTCGACGAGGCCGTGTTCCGGATCACCAGAGGGGAGCCGGCAATCTACCGCTCAGTATCTTCGAGCGGACGAGCGAAGATCGGCGCGTTTTGTGCCGATTGTGGTACCCGTGTTTACCATCAACCGGAGTGGCGCAAGGGCACAATCTCGGTGAAGCCGGGAACCCTTGACGACACGAAGTGGCTGCAACCGCAGCTCCACCTCTGGACCCGGAGCAAGCAGCCCTGGGTGATTATCCCCGAGGGCGTTGAGTCCCACGAAAGACAGCCTGCGTGAATGTCGCAATCGGGTCGCTAGTTGGCGCCCGCATTGGGATCCCGGATCGCTTTCAGTGCCCAAGGGGGGAAATCGCCGAGTATCGGCGGCGCGTTTGACCAGGGATTGGGCTGCTTCGCCATTGCGCGCCCCGCGTCGAAGCCGATGCGCATCTGCTTCGGATCGAACGCGAGCATATTGTGCCCGACGTCGATGTCTTCAGGGATCTCCACGTAGTTGAACTTGTATCCGCGAGCCACGGTCGCGAAGTACGCGCGCAGCACGATTGCCTCCATGGAGTTGTCGAACATTACTCCGATGGTCGCTCCGGAAATTGCCACAATCTCTGCGGTGACGGCATGCGGTGCGGCATTTCCGTAGCCGTTGTGGATCAGGAAAACGTTGCCCGGCCCGTGCAGGGGAGGCTTTGGTTCCTCTGTTCCGGCGAACCCCACGACGATCACGTTTTCCCGTACTCCGCCGTCGCCGAAGAGATGGCCGGCGATTTCTACCGGCGGGAATGCGACCGGAGGCGCTGCCGATGCAAGCAGTACTTTCCGATAGAGTTCCAGGGCGTCGGGGCCGCCATCTTTGGCAATGCGCGTCATGTTCCACACCCAGGTCTGGTTGTAATCCAGATTCGTCGTGCCCACCCAGAGGTGTCGATTATCGTCGTATGCGGCAGCCACGCGTTGCAACACTTCCCGGGTAATATACTTGGCGATGGTCGCCTCCAGCGGGGAGGTATCGTACATCGAGCTGGAACCCTCCAGCAGCACGTTCAGGATCCCCCTGCTTTGGTAAACATCCTGCGGGGTTAAATGGGTAAAAATTTCTTCGAGCGTCGCATCGTCGGCTGCGGTTCCGAGAAAGGCATGGGTGGCGAGCAGTGCGCCGGTGCTCACCCCCGTGACGATGTCAAACGTGGGTCGCGTACCACTTTCTCGCCAACCATTGAGGAAGCCCGCACCGAACGCGCCGTTCTGACCGCCGCCTGAAATTTCCAGTATGTTCAGGGAGTGACCGCGCGCACGCTCGAAGTAGGGGATGACGCCTTGCGCGGCATCCACGTCCGCCGGCATGGACTGCGCTATGAGTTGTTCCGGATTTAATGGGTTATGCCCATTGGGCAAACTCGCGTAGCGCGGTAATTCACGAGAAAGCTCTCGTGGTGGTGGTGTTGTGCAGCCGGCGAGGATGAATGCTGCGAGTGCGCTGAGTAATACTCCCAGTCTTCTGTTATTCATCGGCGCCGTCTCAATGCATGATCAGCCCACCGTCCACGTTCAGACACTGGCCCGCAATATTACGTCCCCCGGGGCCAGCCAGGAACACTGCCATCGCTGCGATGTCTTCCGCCTCGCTGAACCGGCCAATGGGAATGCTCTCGGTGATACCGCGTCTCAGCTCATCCTCTGGAACGCCGAGATCGTCGGAACGCCTGGCAATCATATTGTCGACAAGCGGCGTTGACGTCACCCCCGGGCAGATTGCATTGACGTTGATGTCGTGGCCGCCGAGATTGTGTGCGCCGATACGCGTCATGGCAATGATCGCTCCCTTACTCGCGGCATACGCGCCATTGGATGTCCCCGGCCATCCTTGACCTGCAACTGAGGCCAGGTTGATGATGCGTCCGCCGCGTCCCTGCTCGATCATCTGACGGGCGGCTCGCTGCATGCAGAAGAATGAACCTTTGGCGTTCACGCGATGGATCCGATCCCAGTCTTCTTCGGTGATATCCATGAACTGCCTGTGCCAGGTTATTGCGGCATTGTTGACGAGTATGTCCATGCCGCCGAGATCCCGGGCGGTATCCGCTACGACTCGCTCAATATCGGCGAGCTCACCGATGTCGGCCTGAATGGCGAGACTGCGCCGGCCCGACTCGGTTATTTCGGCCTGGGTACTTTCAACGGCCTCGCCATTGATATCAGCCACGGCCACGTCTGCACCGGCCTCGGCGAGCAACAGCGCAGTCGCTTTACCGATACCCTGCCCGGCACCCGTCACTAGAGCCACTTTTCCCTCGAGAGTCATATCATCCTCACCGCAAGCTGCTGAATTGGTGGTGTGCCCGCGGGGATAATTATCTCCGGCCACCTGATTGAAGGCACGCCTCGTAGCTTAACATTTCGCGGTAGATCTGGTGCCGGAGTTGACCGAATTGCCCGAACCTGGCGGCGGAAGGATGACTCTCCGCCCCCCTTTGCATGTCTCACAGCTAACGGGTCCGCCACGCCTGAACCCGGCGCAGCAGGCCGCGGGTCACCAACAGGTGCAGAAGCCGAACAGTCAGGCAGGCGTAGACGATGAGCATCGCCATGGCTGCGGCCGAGGCCACTTCGCCCAACTCATCCATGTGGATGGCGGCCACCGATGCGACTTTGGTGGTCGGCGAATAGAGGAAGATCACCGCCGACACGGTGGTCATCGCATTGAGAAACAGATAAATCGAAATATCCAGGATGGCCGGCATACACACCGGCACCGTCACCTTGAAGAAGCTGCGACGCAGCGGGACCTTCAACGACGCTGAGACCGATTCGAATTCCCGGTCCATCTGCTTGAGGGCGGTGACAGCCGTTAAGTGGGAGACGGTGTAGAAATGCGTCACCGTGCTCATCACCAGGACCGCCATCGTGGCGTACATGAAGCCGAGCGGGTTGGCGGGGTGATTGAAGAAGAAGATGTATGAAAGTCCGAGCACCAGACCCGGCACTGTCAGCGGCAACATGGCCAGGAATTGCACCACCTGACGGCCGGCAAATGCGCTGCGGGGCTTCTCCACCAGGTAGGCACCGACGAAGATCAGTGCAGTACCGATGACCGCCGTGCTGCCGGCAAGAATGAGGGAATTGTAAAAATTGCTCCAACCGAAGCCTTCGAATTCGAACCGGAAATGTTCCAGGGTCAGGCTCAGGTTGTAGGGCCACAATGTCACCAGGGACGCATACTGGGCCATGCCGAGGACCGCCAGGATGAGGACGGTCATGATCGAGCAGTAGATCAGCATCGACCTATCAGCCCATCGGTTCGGCTTCGGTTCATAGGGGACCGCGCGCGCCGACAGCAACGCGACTTGCTTGCGGGTCGCGATGCGGTCGATGGCGAAGGCGAAGACCGCGGGGATCAGGAGAACCATGCAGACGACGGCGCCCATCTCGAAATTCTGCTGACCGACCACCTCCTTGTAGATGTCCGTGGCGAGCACGTTGTAATTGCCGCCGATCACCTTTGGCACGCCGAAATCCGTGAACACCAGGATGAAAACGACAAACACCGCGCTGATCAATCCATATCGCGCACCGGGAAGCGTGACGGTGAAAAAGACGCGCATGCGGCTGGTCTTCAGCGCCTCGGCCGCTTCGTAGAGGCGCCCGTCAGACAGCGACAAAGCTGTCGCGATGATCAGGAACGCGTGGGGGAAGGTCCAGAAGACGGAGGCGATAACGATTCCGATAGGCCCGTAGATGGAGTGACCCATCATGACCTCCTTCAGAACCCCCTGGTTACCAAACCAGTAGACCAGTGCAATCGCTTTCAACAGCGACGGGCTCAACAGCGGCACGAATACCATCACCCGGAAGAAGCCCTTGAACGGCATGTGGGTCCGGGTCAGGGCATAGGCATAGATAAAGGCCAGCACAATCACAATCACCGTCGACAGCCCGGCGACGAAAAAGCTGTTGTTGATAGACTGGAACAACGCAGGCGTCTGGAAATACAGGACGTAATTGGCAAGCCCGACGAATTCGCCGCGGATGTTCTGGACGCTGCGCGACACCATCATGAAAAGCGGCACCACCAGGGCGACCAGGAAATATGCGCCGAATACGACCAGGGCAACGCGGACCACCCAGTCGTCGGTGTCAAGGGCCGGCCGGCTGCGCGGGGCGGCGATGGCTTGAATGGTGGTGGTCTCGGCCATCGGTTAGATCGCGTCCCGGTACAAACGGATGCTCTCGGGTGGAATGCGAACTCGTATCTGGCGGTCCGGCTCAACGGACAGGTGCTGCGCCACCGATTTTGGTACGTCGGCGCGCAACTCGTGATCCCCCATCATGGCGCAACGCAGATAAAGCCGCATGTAGGAGCCCAGGAACTCGATGTCATGGATGATGACCTCGATCACATTGCTGCCAGCCTCGGCACTGTTCAGGATGACGATGTCCTCGGGCCGTATTGCGCCGTTGAGCGGAGTGTCGGCGGCGAAGCCGTCGGTATCGCAGTCCAGGGACAGCTGCCCGCAACGGATCGACGACGTCCCGGATACGATCACCGGAATGAAGTTCATGACGCCGATGAAATCGGCGACAAAAGGGCTGATCGGCTCGTCGTAGATCTGATTCGGTGTACCCAGCTGTTCGAGCCGGCCGTGGCTCATCACGATGATGCGGTCGGCCATGGTCTGGGCTTCTTCCTGGTCGTGGGTGACCATAACGGTGGTCACCCCGAGGCGCTTCTGCAAATCCCGAATCTCGCGCCGAAGATGAGCCCGGACCTTCGCATCCAGGGCCGACAGCGGCTCGTCGAGCAGCAACAAGCCGGGCGACGTGGCCAGCGCCCTGACCAGCGCCACCCGCTGTTGCTCGCCGCCGGACAGCTGACTCGGGTACTTGTCGGCGTGACGGGCCAGGTCGACCAGGCTCAGGAGATCCGTTACCCGCTCCTTGATGTGGGATTTTTCCAACCGCTTGTTGACCAGGCCATAGGCAACATTGTCTGCGACGTTCAGGTTTGGGAACAGGGCGTAGGATTGGAAAACGATGCCGAAGTCCCGCTTCGACGGTGGTAACCAGGAGATGTCGACGCCACCCTGGTGAATACTGCCCTCGGACTGGTATTCGAGGCCCGCAATGCACCGGAGCAGGGTGGTCTTGCCGCAGCCCGAAGGCCCCAGAAAGCACACGAACTCACCATCGTGGATATCGAAGGATATGTCTTCCAGCGCCCGGAAATCGCCGAAGGATTTTCCGACGTGCTCGATTTGCAGATACGGCCCGGTGCCGCCGCCATCCATCATTCCCATCCGCACCGGCCCCCTCCAGTATGGTCGTGTTTATGCGGCGGGAGGCGGATCGTGCCGGCGTCCCCCGCCTCGTCGCCCTCGCCGTGTGCCGCCGACTGTAACAGGGTCGCCGCGAAATCCTCAATGGAATCTCGAAAATTCTGAACATGTCCCTGATCCACCTGCGCTATGATGGCGGCGGAGGGTACGGAGAATCGGTACCCCGGGGGGCAAAGGCCAAGGGTATTGTAGTCGCTGCCAGTGCATGAATATGATGCGTCGGGGACGGGCCACGCCGCCCACGGCCCTTACGAGGGCAATCTAAAATAACCGAGTTGAACCAGGGAGTAGAAACATGAGAATCCTGAAAAATAGAACGAGCCACGGGCTGCGGCGACTGTTCGCGCCGGTGCTGGCGGCCGGCGCCTTGTTGGCCGGGGCCACCAGCGCCAGCGCCGCCGAACTCACCGTCTATTCGACCACCGACGCCGACAACCTGAAGATTATTGCCGAGGCCTTTCAGAAGTCCAACCCGGACATCAAAATAAACTGGCTGCGGGATTCAACAGGAATCATCGCCGCGCGTGTGCTGGCAGAAAAAGACAATCCGCAGGCGGACGCGATTTTCGCTCTGGCGGCAACCAGCATGTTGGGATTCGACGATCTCGGGATGTTCGTTCCGTACACACCGAAAGGCGTGGAAAAGCTTGATAAACGCTATCAGGACGGAAACAACAATCCCGATCACTGGGTTGGCATCTACGGCTGGGCGGGGGCCATATGCTTCAACACCATCGAAGCCAAAAAGAACAATCTGCCCGCGCCGACCAAGTGGTCCGATCTGACGAATCCCGTCTACAAGGGACATGTAGTCATGCCCAATCCGGCGTCCTCGGGTACTGGTTTCCTCGACGTGTCGAGCTGGATGCAGATCTGGGATGAGAAGAAAGCCTGGGCATATATGGACAAGCTGCACCAGAATATTTCCACATACACACACTCCGGCTCCAAGCCCTGCAAGCTGGCCGCCGCCGGTGAGACCACGGTGGGCGTCTCGTGGCCCTTCCGTGGGGCCAAGTTGAAGTCGAAGGGCGCCCCCATCGACATCATTGTGCCGGAGGAGGGCATAGGCTGGGAGATGCAGGCCGTGGCCATCCTGAAAGGCACCAAGAACCTGGAAGCCGCAAAGAAATTCGTCGACTGGGCGGTAACGGAACCGGCCATGGAGATCTACGCGCACCGCTATTCGGTCGTCGCCATGCCGGTCAAGACCAAGAAATGGGATAACTTCCCTCCGGAGGTGCAGACTCGGATGATCGACAACGATTTCACCTGGGCGGCCAATAACAGAACACGCATCATTACGGAATGGCGCAAGCGCTACGACGTTAAATCGGAACCGAAGAAGAAGAAGTAGAGGCAATAGCAGTCTCGACAATAGCAGTCGCGGGTGTGGCCGAGCGGCCCGCGACTGCTTCTACTGAGCGAGGCCCGGGTGGACGCTGGCAGCGGCCGCCGTCATGCATAGTGCCCCAACATATGATCCCCTGCGCGATCACGATCCCGGTTGCGGGCTCGACCACGTCCCCAGCTATTGGGCGGTGACAGCAGGCCCGGCGCCTGACGATGACGGTCCTGTTCAGGGTGACTCTGAGGTGGACATCGTCGTGACGCGTCCCCCGACCACAGAAAAGGATAAGGCTTAGTGATCCGATCACGCGGTCTTGGAGAGTGGCGGGCTGTTCCATGAAGGTCATCGTGGTTGGCGCCGGAATTGTCGGTACCTGCTCGGCGAGTTATTTGTTGCGCGACGGTCATGACGTGGTCCTCATGGATTCCCAGGGTCCGGGCGAAGGCTGTTCGAAAGGCAACGCAGGCGCCCTCAGTCCCGGCAGTTGCATCCCGTTGTCAGGACCCGGGATGTTGAGCAAAATTCCGAAATGGCTGATTGACCCCTTGGGCCCGCTCCGAATCCGGCCGGGCTATCTAGCGAGTGCACTACCCTGGCTGATGCGTTTTGTCCTTGCCGGGCGGGCGGGCAACATCGCAGGCCTTGCCGACGCGCTACTGGCGCTGCATAGCAACACCTTCGAAAACTACGAGCCCCTTGTGGGGAGTGCGAACTGCCGGGATCTGATCCGGCGCACCGGAACGCTCACCGTTTACAAGACGGACAGGAGCCTGGCTGGAAGCCAGCGGGAGTGGCGCCTGCGCGCGGAACGCCAGATCCACCAACGGGTCCTGAATTCTGGCGAGCTTCACGAATTAGTCCCGGAACTATCTACCGATTACAAGCACGGAGTTCTCTTGGCTGACCACGGATTCGTCACCAACCCTTACCGACTGGTTCGCAGTTTAGCCGAACAGTTCGCGCGTGATGGCGGGCACTTGGAACGCCGCCGGGCAACCGGGATCATCGTTCGGGATGGCCGCGTTTCCGGCGTTCACACGGCGGATGGTGAGTGGATTGCCGATCGTATCGTGATCGCCGCAGGGGCATGGTCGACAAGGTTAATCTCGGCCCTTGGTGTGCGCGTGCCGCTGGAAAGCCAGCGCGGATACCATGCCACCATCCAGGGATCGGGGATCACACCGGCCCTGCCCGTAGTCTCGGCCGAGGCGAAGGTCTATGCGACGCCCATGGAGGAGGGCTTGCGCTTCGCAGGGACCGTAGAATTTGGGGGACTGGATGCGCCACCGGACTTCCGCCGCGCCGAGGCCTTGATTGCATTGGCCAAGGACATGTTCCCTACCATTGCCCGCGGCGAGGTGTCCCAATGGATGGGCCATCGGCCCACCCTGCCGGACTCGTTGCCGGTCATCGGTGCCGCGCCCGATCATCCCCACTTGTTGTTCGCCTTCGGACATGGCCACCATGGCATGACGGGGGCATCGACCACCGGCACCATCATCGCCAGTCTTGTTTCCGGGCGACAGCCGCCCATTAACCTGGCCCCTTACCGACCCCATCGGTTCTGAGTGAACTATGTCGATGGGAGTGAGGGAACCTTCGCTTTGACCGTCGAACCCTTCGTCCTCGGCCTCGTCCTTCTGGCGGCCCTCATGCATGCTGCCTGGAACACCATTCTCAAGACTGGTGGCGACGGCCTCTTGATGTTTGTTCTCATCAAAGTGCCCACCATGGTCATCGCCGTCCTGGTCGTGGCCGTGGTCGGCCTGCCGAGTATGGCCAGCATCCCTTATGCCATAGGCTCCGCCGCGGGCTTTACCGTCTACTGTTTCCTACTGATATGGGCCTACCGCGTGGGCGATCTCAATTTTATCTATCCGGTGGCGCGGGGATCAGCGCCACTGGGCGTCGCACTGTTGTCCGGTCTGTTGCTCGGTGAATACTTGAGTGGACCGGGGCTGGGCGGGATTCTGATAATCTCCGCCGGGATTGCGGTTTTGGCCTACCACCCGCAAACCCTCGCCCGGCATATTCCCGATCTTCTGCGGGCGGTGAGTGTCGGCCTGTGCATTGCGATCTATACCTTGTTCGACGGTGTGGGTGCCCGACTCTCGGAGAACGTGCTCGGCTACACGGCGATCACGAATTTCTTTGCGGGCATTCCCCTCATGATCGCCGCCTTGTTCATGCGCGGCAGGGAACTGGCGGATTTCCTCCGGTGCGAGTGGAAAATTGGGATTCTCGGCGGCGTGATGATGTTCTCGGCCTACGCCATTGTCATTTACGCCATGACGTTAACGCAATTGACGCATGTGGCGGCGCTGCGCGAAACAAGCGTCATCTTCGCCGCTGTGATTGGCACACTCATTCTGAAGGAGCCGCTTGGCGTGAAGCGCATCTTTGCAGCGACGGTCGTTGCCGGCGGTATCATCCTGGTGGCGCTGTCGGGCTCGTAGCGCAGCCGGCTCTTTCGCAACTTACCAGTGGAACGCGCATTTATTGTTCTGCCGAGGTCTTCCCGCAAGCCAGGGCCAGGCACTCCAACATCACCCTTGCCGCCAGCAGCGCCGTCATTCCGCCCACATCGTGGGGTGGGCTCACGGTATTGACGTCAAAGGCAACGAAGTCGAGGCCGGACAATCCCTGCAGGATCGCCAGGATCTCTCGGGCGCTGGGTCCTCCCCACTCGGGTTGACACACCCCGGGGGCGCAAGAGGGGTCGAAGAAATCCATGTCAAAGCACAAATAGACAGGCCGGCGGTCGAGTCGCTGACGGACGTAATCCACCACATCGCTGATTCCTCTATTGAACAAATCTTCGCCGCAGATCACCTCGTAGCCGCAAGCTTCGGCGAACTCGAATGCGCCGTGGCGGCGTTGAGTTCCGCGCGCACCGAGATGAATGGAATGCTCGAGGTCGACTACTCCTTCTTCGGCGGCGCGAGTGAACGTGGTCGAGGTGCTGATCTCTCCCGGCTCACTGCCGGGGCCGGTATCCGTATGGGCGTCGAGGTGCAGGACTGCCAGATTTGGATACACGCTATGCAGGGCTCGGAGCTGCGGCAGAGTGACGCTGCCGTCGCCACCCATGGTCAGGGGAATCGCGCCGTTTTCGGCGATACGGCCAACAGCGGCCTCGATATTGGGAAAAGATTTGCCGGGGTCACCGGGCGTCACGTCGACGTTCCCACAGTCGACCAACGTCAAGCGAGCCAGTGGATCGAAATCGGCATGGGGCGGCTGGTAAGGCCGAACTAGGTTGGACTGCTCCCGTATAGCGTGGGGTCCGTAGCGAGAGCCAATGCGTATAGGATGCGTGCCACAGTCGAAGGGAATGCCGAGAACGGCGGCACCAGACGCGGGCGGATCATAGGATCGAGGAACCCCCATAAAGGTGCAGGTATCGGTAACTGGGTA
>JAACFO010000287.1 GCA_009937425.1 Gammaproteobacteria bacterium | reverse complement strand
TCGGCGCCGAGCTCCGGGGGCGTTTGCTCCAGCGCCGTCTTGACGGCGCTGACGATACCCGACAGGGGCTCCTGAAGGGCTTCGAGTATTTCGTTACTGTTAAGCACGAAGCTGCGCGGTATGCCTTCAGCCAGATTACGACCGCGCACGTCGATTTCTTTCACTTCGCTGCCGGGATAAGCGGAACCGACCTCATGCTTGATACGTTCCGCGGTGGCTTCGCCGATCAACGTACCATAGTTGCGGCGGATATAGTTGATTATCGCCTCGTCGAAACGATCACCGCCGATGCGCACGGACTCCGAGTAAACGATACCGTTCAATGAAATCACGGCAACTTCCGTTGTGCCGCCGCCGATGTCGAGCACCATTGAGCCGCTGGGCTCGCTCACGGGCATTCCCGCGCCGATAGCCGCCGCCATCGGTTCCTCGATGAGAAATACCTCGCGGGCTCCCGCCCCGGCGGCGGATTCGCGGATGGCACGCCGTTCCACCTGGGTGGATCCGCAGGGCACGCACACCAACACCCTGGGGCTGGGGCGCAGGAATTTGTTTTCGTGGGCCTTGTGGATGAAATGCTGGAGCATCTTCTCGGTGACGGTGAAATCGGCGATGACACCGTCTTTGAGCGGCCGGATTGCCATGATGTTCCCGGGCGTGCGCCCGAGCATGCTCTTCGCGGCCTCGCCGACCGCGGCGATGTTCTTGGTGCCGCCGGGCCCGCGTTCCTGGCGGATCGCGACCACGGAGGGCTCGTTCAGAACGATACCCTTGCCGCGCACATAGATGAGGGTGTTCGCTGTACCGAGATCGATAGAGAGGTCGTTGGAAAAAATCCCCCGAACGCGCTTGAACATCAGGACCTACCTTGGCTGGAAGTGGCGATTACCAATAGCTTGATTCGCCGAGTATAATCCGGCCGCACACTGGCCTCTGTCGCGACATGGATGGGCGCGTAAATGGCTCGTATGAGTGGGCAGAAGAAAACCAACGAAAATCCCTCTTAATCTAGCAGCGGGCCTCACTTTCATCAAGTAATATAGGCAGTTAACCAGCCTTCCTCACAGGTAATCGAGTCATGGCAATCGATGGCGACGAGATCACGCGAATTGCCCACCTGGCACGCCTCGAGGTGGGTGATGAGGCTGTGGCCAGAACCGCCGAAGAGCTGGCGAACATCCTCGAATTCGTGGGACAGATGAATTCCGTGGATACCGCGGACGTGACACCGATGGCACACCCCCTGGACGCGAACCAACGGCTTCGGGCAGACCAAATCACCGAGACCGACCGGCGCAGCGAGTATCAGGCCGGCGCCCCGGCAGTGGAGAACGGCCTTTACCTGGTCCCCAAGGTCCTCGAATAGCGCCATTTTGACCACTTTTCCCCGGCGTGTGCCGCAAACGCGCTGCATGGGTAGTCGTCGACCCGCCATGGACTTATCTTGAGCAACCATATGCACGATAAATCCGTATCCGACCTGCAGCGGGGTCTGCGGACCGGGGAATTCTCCAGCGTCGAGCTGGTGGAGACCTGCCTGGCCCGGATCGAGGCCCTGGACGGGCGCCTCAACAGCCTCATTACCGTCACCGGGGAGCGCGCCCTGGTGCAGGCCCGGGCCGCCGACAAGAGACTCGCCACCGGCGACGCCGGGCCCCTGACGGGCATTCCCCTGATGCACAAGGACATCTTGTGCACCCGCGGGGTGCGTACCAGTTGCGGGTCGCGGATGCTGGACAATTTCATCGCCCCCTACGACGCCACCGTGGTCGAGCGCCTGGATGCTGCTGGAATGTGCATGCTCGGCAAGACCAACATGGACGAATTCGCCATGGGCTCGTCCACGGAGTCGAGCTACTACGGACCCACCCGCAACCCCTGGAGCCTGGACCGGGTACCCGGCGGGTCCTCCGGCGGCTCGGCGGCTGCGGTGGCGGCGCGGCTCAGCCCCCTGGCCACCTGTACCGACACCGGCGGGTCGATTCGCCAGCCCGCCGCCATGTGCGGCATAACCGGCATCAAGCCCACCTACGGCCGGGTCTCGCGCTACGGCCTGGTGGCTTTCGCCTCGAGCCTGGATCAAGGCGGCGTCATGGCCCGCAGCGCCGAGGATGCCGCTTTTCTGCTGGCCGCCATGGCAGGCTTCGATGCGCGCGATTCCACCAGCATCGAGCGACCGGTAGAGGATTATCCGGCCGTGCTCTCGGACAGCGTCGCCGGGTTGCGCATCGGGATCCCGAAGGAGTATTTCGACCAGGGACTGGAGTCCGGCGTTGCCGAGCGTGTCCAGGAGGCTCTCGCGGAATTCGAGCGCCTTGGCGCCGTCATCACCGATGTCAGCCTGCCTCACGCACCCCTTTCCATACCCACCTACTACGTCGTAGCACCGGCCGAATGCTCATCCAATCTGTCCCGCTACGACGGCGTGCGCTTTGGCTATCGCGCGGAGAATGCATCGGATCTCCTCGACATGTACAAGCGCAGCAGAAGCGAAGGCTTCGGCGCCGAGGTCAAGCGGCGCATCATGGTGGGGACTTACGTGCTGTCGGCGGGCTATTACGATGCTTACTATCTCAAAGCACAGAAACTGCGCCGGCGCATCAGCGAGGATTTTCAAAAAGCCTTCGAGAGGGTCGACGTGATCATGGGACCGACGACTCCCGGGACGGCCTTCAAGCTCGGTGAGAAAACCGATGACCCCATCAGCATGTATTTGTGCGATGTCTACACCACCGGCGTCAACCTCGCAGGCCTGCCGGCGGCATCCATTCCAGTGGGGTTCACCGATGGTTTGCCCGTGGGACTGCATCTCGTCGGGAACTACTTCCAGGAGGCGCGCCTGCTGAACGCGGCCCATCAGTACCAGCAAGCAAGCGACTGGCACTTGCGGATGCCGCGGGGCATCGCTTGATCACGGCGGGCAGAAGCAAACGAATGCACTGGCAAGCCGTAATCGGTCTCGAGATCCACGCCCAGTTGGCGACCAGGAGCAAGATATTTTCCGGCGCCGCCACCGCCTACGGAGCGGAACCGAATACTCAGGCGTGTGCGGTGGATTTGGGCCTGCCCGGCGTGCTGCCGGTTCTGAACGCGGAAGTG
>JAACFO010000032.1 GCA_009937425.1 Gammaproteobacteria bacterium | reverse complement strand
GGTTTGTTCCAGAGCGTCGAAGATGGCACGGGACTCCGCCGCCTGCGGGGCCAGCTTCTGATGCAGCTTCGCGTCGTGGTGGCGGTAACGCAGCGCGACCGAATCCGTCTGGCCGCGAATGCGCGAGACCTGGTCGTAGGGAAGATTCCCCGGGGGCTGTGCCAGGCGCAGGGTTTTGCCTTCGGCGGGAGCCGCCTCGGGGATGAATTCGACGTTGAGCTCGGGCTCCCTGGCGATGGCTCTGGCGGTAGCGGCGACCTTCTGGCGAAAGATCTCCACCGGTGCCTGCCCGGGATCATGCTGGGGTTTTATGCGTTGACTCATGCCGGGCACGCCGCTGCCGGCAGGGCGTTGCCCCGCAGCCTACGCGGTTCCCACCTTTACACTGCTCTCCGCGAGCTCACTGCCGAAGCACCGCTGGTAGTACTCGGCGACGATGGGGCGCTCGACTTCGTCGCATTTGTTCAGGTAGGTGAGCCGGAAGGCGAAGCTGATGTTGCCGAACAGCTGGGCATTCTCGGCCCAGGTAATGACGGTGCGCGGGCTCATGACCGTGGATACGTCACCGTTCATGAATCCCGAGCGTGTGAGATCGGCCAGCGCCACCATGGCGCTGATGGTCTGGCGGCCTTCGTCGCTGTCGTAGGCGGGCGCCTTGGCCAACACGATCTCGACCTCGGCGTCGTGGCCCAGATAGTTCAGTGTCGCAACGATATTCCAGCGATCCATCTGCCCCTGATTGATCTGCTGGGTACCGTGGTAGAGGCCGGTGGTGTCACCGAGCCCCACGGTATTCGTGGTCGCGAAAAGCCTGAACGACGGGTGCGGGTGCAGCACCCGGGATTGATCCAACAGGGTCAGGCGGCCTTCCGCCTCCAGGATGCGCTGAATAACGAACATGACGTCGGGCCGACCGGCATCGTACTCGTCGAACACCAGCGCCGTGGCGTGCTGGTACGCCCATGGCAGGATGCCCTCGCGAAATTCGGTCACCTGCTGGCCGTCGCGGAGCACGATGGCATCCTTACCCACCAGGTCGATGCGGCTGATGTGGCTGTCCAGGTTGACTCGGATGCAGGGCCAATTGAGACGCGAAGCAACCTGCTCGATGTGGGTGGACTTGCCGGTGCCATGGTAACCCTGGATGAGCACCCGGCGGTTGTAGGCAAAGCCGGCCAGAATGGCCAGGGTCGTGTCGTGGTCGAATCGGTAGGCGTCATCCAGCGTCGGCACGTGCTCCGAGGACTGGCTGAAAGCCGGCACCTCGAGCTCGCTGTCGATACCGAAGGTCTGGCGGACCGAGACCTGGATGTCAGGCGTTCCCGACATCTGGTCAATGTTCTCAACCGTGGGCTGCATCTGAAGTCTATCCTGCTCTGGGGACGATACAAAACCTGCACGCAAATGGTGCGGGGCCTTCTATGTACTTGGTTTTCCTGCCCCGTGCAACCTGCCCGGTTTTCAGGGGCCTAAATGGCTTTGGAGAAGCGCTCCGGGCGGGATTCGTCACGCAAATAGTGGTCGAATACCATGCAGATATTGCGTATCAGCAGGCGTCCCGGGGGTAGCACTCGAATACTCTCGTCATCGTCGCGCAGCAGCCCGTCGGCCTGCATCGGCGCGAGTTGCGCCACCTCGTGGGCAAAGTAGTCATCGAAGCCGCTCATCAGGGCGGCTTTGTCCACGTAGCCGTGGCAGATGAGATCGGCGATTACCCGCCTGCGCAGCCGATCGTCAGCTGTCAGTCGCACGCCGCGGTACACGGGCAGTTTTCCCGCCTTCAGGCGTTCGTAGTAGTCGCCGGTGTCGCGCACGTTCTGGGCATAACAGTCGTCGATCTGGCCGATGGCCGTGATGCCCATGGCTACCAGCTCGCATTGCGCATGGCTGGAGAATCCCTGAAAGTTGCGTTGCAGGCTGCCGTTATCCAAGGCGAGGGAGAGCTTATCCTCGGGCAGAGCAAAGTGATCCATGCCGATGTAAACATAGCCCGCCTCCTGAAGCCGTTGGATGGTCAATGCCAGGATGCGCAGCTTCTCTTCCGGCGACGGCAGGGCTTGCTCGTCGATCTGGCGTTGTACTTTGAAGCGTTGCGGAAGATGGGCGTAGTTGAAGACCGCGAGCCGGTCCGGGCGCGCGGCGATGACTTTGTCCAACGTCGTCGAGAAGCTGTCCACACTTTGAAAGGGCAGGCCATAGATGAGATCGATGCTGATGGAGTGAAATTCCTGACGTCGCGCGGCCGCCATGATCGCGAGCGTCTGTTGTTCCGATTGAACGCGGTTGACGGCCTTCTGCACCTTCGGATCGAAATCCTGAACACCGAAGCTGACGCGGTTAAAGCCGAGCTCACGTAGCAAGCTCATGTCATGCTCGTCAACGGTGCGCGGATCGATTTCGATGGAGTATTCGCCGCCGTCGTCGTCACGCAGGCGAAAGTGACGCCTGGTGGCCTCCATCAACTGGCGCATCTGTACCGCCGACAAGAAGGTCGGTGTGCCACCACCCCAATGCAGTTGTTCCACCGTGCGCTCGTCGTCGAATAACGCCGCTTGCAGAGCCAGTTCCTGTAGAAGAGCCGCCACATAAGGTTCGGCGCGGGATCGATTCTTGGTGACGATCTTGTTACACGCGCAGTAGTAGCAGACGGTGCTGCAAAAGGGGATGTGGAAGTACAGCGACAATGGTCCAGGCGGTCGCTGGCCGTTGCCCCTGACCGCGGCGGCACGGTACTCGGCCTCGCCGAAGCCTTCATGAAATGCCGTCGCCGGCGGATAGGAGGTATAGCGCGGCCCGCTGCGATCATAGCGCCGCACGAGATCCGGATTCAGCATTACCGCTACGGACATGGCAACATACTGCACGGCGGCGCATTCGGCGGCGTTGATCTGGATCAACGCCGCCGGCAGGCCGGGGGTTAGTGGGACATGAGCACCGGCACCGTCATCTGGTTCAGCAGCTGGCGTGTGACCCCTCCCAGGACCACCTCGCGCCAGCGGGCGTGGCCATAGGCGCCCATGACGATGAAATCGGCGCTGCGGTCGGCGGCGCGGGACAGCAGCAGATCACCGATTTCCAGGTCGTTTGCCACCAGCACCTGCGCCTCGGCCTTGACGCCGTGACGGGCCAGGTGCAGACACAAGTCGGCGCCAGGGAGATCCGCATCGTCTTCTTCCCCGTGGTCCGCATTCACACACATGACGTCGACTTTGTCCGCTGCTACCAGAAAGGGCAGGGCGTCGTTGACGGCGCGGGCCGCCTCGCGGCTGCCGTTCCAGGCGACGATCACGCGCTTGCCCGGGGGGCTGCGAACACCCACATAGGGCACCATCAGGGCGGGGCGGCCGCAGGTGAGGACGACGGAGTCCGGCAGCCCGCCGATGACCATTTTCTGATCCTCGGCGCCCTCCTGACCGAGAATCACGAGATCGGTATAACGGGCGTGGCGGGAAAGCGTGCTGGCCAGCTCACCCCGGGCCAGGCGCCACTCATTGCTGACGTCGGACGCGTCCAATGCCTTTCTGAATTGCTGCTCGGCGCGCTCGCAGCGCTGGCGGTGCTCGTCTTCCAGCGCCTCGACCAGGTTCGGCGAGATTGGAACGTCGATGAGCGTAGGCAGGGCAAGTCCCGGATCCACGTAGACGCCCGTCAGGTGGGCGCCGAAGCGTTCCGCCAGCTCCACCGCCACCGTCAGGCGGCCAGGCATGGCCTCACCGTCGTCGATGTGAACGAGTATGTCCTGATACTGCATGGGATATCCCCTCAATTACGGTTTTAACTCAAGTGTGGGGGAATTCTCCCGCAAGGCATTGACGGGGATCAACACTCATCATGGACGGGATGATCGAGCCGGCGCAGCCAGGGTGCCCGGCGGCCTTGGAGAATGCGCTGGGCCAGCGCTACCGCATCGGGGTCGGTCTCGCTGTCGAGCACTATCGCCGCCTCGCGTTCTTCGGTGTTCAATTCCTCCATATCGTCCCGTTGATGGCGGAGCACGTCCAGCGTGGCCTCGGAAACGTTGTCCGCTTGTCCCTGGCGATTCGCAATACGCGCTTCGAGGGTACCCGCCGGCGCGCCTAAGGAGAGGATCACGAAGGGCACGCGGAGTTCCTTGGCGAGGTCGAGGAAGCGAAGCCGGTGATGGTGCTTGAGGAACGTGGCATCGACGATTGCCGGATAGCCGCACTCGATGATCATGCGCGCGCGACCGGCCAGGGCCTCGTAGGTTTGGGTGATGCCAGGGCTCGAGTAAAGTGCGTCGGTGGGGATCTCGCCGGCCTTTGCGAGGCGTTGGCGTTCCACGTCCGAGCGCACACAGACGGCGCCCAGGGTTTGCAAAAGCCGCTCGCAGAGTCGCGACTTCCCGGATCCGGAGAGTCCGTGGGCGATGATCAGCGGCGTGCGTTCGCTCGGTTGCAGGCACGCATTGGCGAGATCCACGTGGGAGACGAATTCGGCAACCGCCTCCTCGTGTTCCGGCGTGCCGGCCTGGCATTGGCGGGCGCGAAGCGCGGCCACCTTGGCCCTTACCATGGCTCGGTATACTTTGTAGTGCCGAAAGACCCTCAGCCCCACGTAGTCGCCGGTTCCTTCCAGGTACGCACTCACCAACAGCCAGCCAAGACCCGGCAGCGCGCGATAGTCGAGGTCCATGGCCAGGAAGGCGAGCTCGCTCTGCACGTCTATCCAGCGCAGATTCTCGTTAAACTCCAGGGCATCGAAAATCGTGATCTGACCTTCGAGCAATGCCATGTTGGCGAGATGCATGTCCCCGTGACATTCGCGCACTTTTCCCGCCTGTTTTCTGGCGCGGAATTGCGCGCCCAGGTCGACCAGCGACCGAGCGCTCCAGCTGCGTAAGTTCTCGAGCAATGACACCACATTCTCGGGCAGCGCTTGCGCGGATAAGGTGTTGAAGTTCTCCATGACTTCGCCGCGCAAGCGTTCCGAGTCCGCAAATGGTGCGCTGCCATCGGCCACCGCAACGGTGTCGTGGAAATCGGCAATCTTTCGGCCCAGCGCCCGAATCTGCATATTCCCCAGCTCGCCGCGCTCGGCCACACGATCCAGCCGGTCGGCGTCGGGGAACTGGATCATCTTTACGGCATACTCGATGGCCTTTCCGTCGCCGTTCATACGCGGCGCTCGTTGTGTTCCGGTGATGGGCACTACATCCAGGTAGAGCTCCGGCGCAAGCCGTCGATTGATGCGCAGTTCCTCTTCGCAATAATGTTTGCGGAATGCGAGGGTGCTGAAATCGAGAAAAGGCAGACTGACAGCTTTCTTGATTTTGTAGGCGTAGGTACCGGTGAGAAGCACATAGGAGATGTGGGTTTGTAGCAAAACGATAGTGTCCGTCGGGTGATCGAAGCCTTCCCCGTCGCGCAGCGCAGCGATGATCGGAGCCAGTGTGCCGTCGGCTTCTCGGTACGGTTGACCGTGTGATGTCATCGCGATTCCCTGATGGAGTTCATGAATGCCGGCAAGTGCGTTTCTCAGGTTTGGGATTGCGTACCCATATCCGCGTAGTAGCGCCATCGATCGCCGCCATCGCGTTTAGCCGCGAACATGGCGAGCTGCGCCAGCTCGATCAGCTCTATAGCCTGATTCGAGTCATCGGGGAAGCGCGCGATACCAATGCTGGCGGTCACGCTGACCGGCAATTCCGATTCATCGTGTGGCATTCCGATAGCCCCACGAATCTTCTCAACGGCCAGCGCTGTACTCGCCCTGTCCACTGCACCGGACAGTATTATGCCGAACTCGTCTCCCCCGAGCCGGCCCACGGCGTCGCACTCGTCAAGGGTCGCGTGGATGCGATGGGATACGCTCTGTAGGACGCGGTCCCCGAACTGGTGGCCGTATTGCTCGTTGACCGCACCAACGCCGTCCAGATCCACTATCACCAGCGCCATGCCGTGATGGTGCTTCCTGGCGAACGCGATCGCCTGACACAATCGATCACGAAACAGCAGACGATTGGGCAGCTCGGTGAGGGGATCGACATAGGCCAGTCGTTCCAGATGGTGCTCGCGGGATCGAATCGAGCTGATATCGGAGAATATTCCAACATAGGCGATGGTTTCCTGCTCCTCGTTCCTGATGGCGTTAATCGTCAGCCACTCCTGGTAGATTTCCCCGTCGCTGCGACGATTCCAGACGCTGCCCGACCAGCTGTCCTGGGACCGGAGGCTCAGCCACATGGCTTCATAAAAACTCTGGCTCTGACGGCCCGATTGCAGCATGCGCATGTTCTTGCCGACGACATGATCGCGGCTGTACCCGGTGATCTCGGTGAATGCGGGATTCACGTAGAGGACGGAGCCGTCCGGCGTCGTGATCACGACGCCGTTTCTTGTACCGGTGATGACGGATTCGAACAGCTTCAGGCGCGTATCCCGGTCAGGAAGGCCGAGCTCAATAGGGGCGCTCGCGTTCGACATGTCACCGTACTCCGTGGAGAGTGCTCAATTCATCGCCACCAGGCACAATTCTTGCGCGTGTCGCCCTGGGCTTGTTGATCTGGATCAATCTGCCAGCTAACGTGCGCTTTGGGAAGGGGGGCGGTCGCTCATGGACGGCCGCTTGCGGCGCTGCGCAGCAGCTCCAGGGCCTGGTCTTCGGTTTGCACGCCCACCGCCATCAACCGCCCGTCGAGCAATATCGCCGGCAGGGCGTGGAGTTCGAGCCGTGCGAGCACCAGCAGCCCCTCCGGACTGTCGTCCTCGAGCACGTTGAGAGTGAGGTTCTTTTTCTCGCAGATGGAACGCCACAGAATCTCAGCCTTGCGGCAGGATGGTGAATCCCGGGTCACCAGAAGATCGACTCTCATTGGTTCAGGCGCACATGGGGGAGGCAAACGCTACTATCTCCAGCCAGCCGTCGCTTTCGCCTTGATCTCGATCAATTCGCGATCGCCGTTTTCCCCGGGGCTCCGGCATGGATAAGGCGTTGGATCCCGGGCCCGACGAGCTTCGCGGGATCTATTTGTTTTCAGTGCTCGACGATGGGCAACTCGCCACCGTGCTGAACACCACGCGGGTGGTGCGCTTGGACGAAGGCGAGCGGTTATTCGATCACGGACAATCATCCCAGCACTATTTTTTTCTGCGATCCGGGCAAATAAAGCTGTTCAGGAGCGCCAGAGATGGTGGCGAGAAGGTCATTGAAATCGTTCGCTCCGGCGAGACTTTTGCCGAAGCCGTGATGTTCATGGAGGAGGCCAGACCCTATCCGGTGAGCGCGCAAGCGATTGTTGCCAGCGAGCTGCTGGCATTCGAGCAATCATCCTTGCTCGGCATACTCGAAGAATCGTCAGCTACGTGCATGCGCCTGATGGCCGGCATGAGCCGGCGTTTGCGCCAGCAGGTGGACGAGATTGACCGGCTAACCTTGCACAACGCGACCTATCGCCTGGCCACCTACCTGCTTCAGCAGATTCCACGTGGCGTATTGGAATCGCCGGAGCTGCATTTGACGACACCAAAACATGTGGTTGCTTCGCGCCTCGCCATCCAGCCCGAAACCTTCTCGAGAATTCTCGCGCGCCTGGCGGAAAACGGCTGCGTGGAGGTCCATGGAAACAACATCGTCCTCACCGACATCGAGGCGATACGGGAAATCGTTTCTGAATAGAGGGTTTTATCTCAACCCGGCCCAGGGATCGTGGTGCAACGCCACCGCGAAGATGACGATCAGCACCAGCAACGACAGCAACAGCGCCGCCACCCGTTGGCCACGGGTGCGGCCGCGCTTCAAGGCGATGCTGCCGATGATGATGTAGACGACGATTGCCAGCAGCTTGACTGCGAGCCAGGGATGCGTCAGGGGCGAGATGGAAAGGCCGATTGCCATTGCCAGACCCGTCGCGAAAAGCAACGCGTCGATGACATGGGGCAGCCATCGGGACCAGGATGCCTGAAGACGCGGCGAGCGGCTGAGCATCCAGTACCCGCGCAGGCAGAAGCTGCATACGGTCAACAACGCAAACGCCACGTGTAACTGCTTTATGAGTGGCCAGGGCATGGCCGGTCAGCCTTCTTGCTCGGCTTCGAACTCTTGCGCGATCTCTGATACCACCTCTGCGACCCGGGCCGCGTCCCGGGGAAAGGCGAATCCCGCACGCAGCTCCGCGCTCGGATCGATCAACAGGATAGTGGCCGGATGGTCGATCAAATAGCCCCCTTGTTGGTTGGCAGGGCCAGCCAAGTACATGATTCCCACTTGTTGAGCCAGGATGGCGATTTGCTTTTCGCTTCCCCGAAGGCCGACGACGTTTGCTTCGGCGGCGTCCAGATAGTCGCGCAGCACGGTGGGTGTATCCCGGGACGGGTCTACGCTGACGAATACCAATTCCAGCTTGGCCGTCCAGTGTGGTGCGGCGCGCAGCCGGCGCGCGATCTCCGCCATCACGGCCAGGGTGGGTTGGCACACGTCCGGGCAATGCGTATATCCGAAGTACATGAGCGTCCACTGATTGAGAAGACGATCTCGCGTATATGCCCCGGAATTGACGTTTCCGTCGATAGCGTCCAGGGAGAAATCCTTCACCGGCTGGGGCCGTGGCAGCTTGATCCTCTCCAGGCTGACTGCAGGCCTGTTGTCTTCTTCGAGTAAGGGCAGGAGCAGAAAACCGGCGACGAAAAAGCCCAGGGCCAGCAACACATATCCCGCCACCAGTGTGTAAGGTCGGCGAGATTGTGTTGTTGGAGCAGGGGTGACGGCTGGCTTTGGCAAGATGTCTTCTCCCGAAGATCGGCTCGTCCGGCACGATCACCGGGTGCTCGCCATGCTCTCAACAGGATGCCTCATGATCGTTGATCTGGATCAACGTGTCAGGTGCAGCTGCGTCGCAGTATACGCCGCAGTTTCCTCGAATTTTCAGGACCCACGCAGTATGGAAATCGTCTACTTCACCCTTACGGCGATTGCCTGTTACGTGGTTTCCGATCTGGTTTTGAAGCGTATGGAACTCATCGCAGGGCGGCGCTTCGAGAACCGCACCGTCATTTTTTTCGCCATCATGCTGGCCCTGGCACTGGTGAGCTTCGCACTGGTGCGCAATCTTGCCGGGACCTCATAGGCCCCGGTACTTGACCTAGGTCAATGAGATCAGGTGCCCGATGGCTCTAGTTTCGCACAGTGACAGTCGCCGTACCCGCGTTGCGGAATGCCGCCTGTCCCCATCACTCCGGAGGAACAATCATGTCCGCAGCCAGTAACGAAGAAGCCGATGGCGGTCGAAGCGACGGCGGAGACGCCGAGCGAATTCCCATCATGCAGAGGATCCTCGATAACCCGTTCCTGCTGTTGTTTCTTGGCGTGGTGGTACCGACGGTATTTTACATCCTCTGGGGTGTGATGGAGATCGTCTCGATTCCTATCGCTCAGTAGCGGTCCGAACAGGACCTGACAACGGCGCAGCAAAGGGGAAGAGCGCATGGCTATATCACCTCCAAGTGACCGGCTCTGGTGGAATGAGCCGCTCGCGAAAATTGAAATCGTGTGGATCATCGTGGCCTTTACCTGGGGCCTCGTCATGTTCGGGATGATGATCTACTGGCACGCTGAGGGCGAGCAGAATCTCTCCAATGAGGCTTACCGCACGACTCCCGAAGTATTCGCGGAAAAGACCAACGCTATGGTCGAGCAGTACACGGTGCGTGAAGAATCCGGATTTCCGGTCGTGCATCCGCCGCCGGGCAGCGATGTGTATCTCATCGCGAGGCTCTGGCAATGGTGGCCGATTATCGAGTTCGAAAAGGATCAGAGCTACCGGCTGCACATTTCGTCCATGGACTGGGGACACGGATTCTCGTTGCAACCGGTCAATATCAATCTGCAGATACACCCAGGATACGAAATGGTGCTGACCGTGGCCCCGAACCAGGCGGGCGAATTCGGCGTCGTGTGCAATGAGTTTTGCGGCATCGGACATCACACGATGATCGGAAAAATCTACGTGACGGAATGAGGAGATAGCGGCCATGGCAATCAATCGAATATTTAGAACCTGCCCGTCCACGGGCCTGAAGATCCACCGGCCGGCGGAAAATCTCATCAAGGCCAATGCGGTCGCGGCGGTCGTGTTTCTCGCGGTCGGCGGCCTTTTCGGGTTGTCGGTGGCGCTCACCCGCTGGCCTGCTGTTCACTTGCTTCCGGCGGATTGGTTTTATCTGGCGCTCACGGCTCACGGGCTGGATGTGCTGCTCGTCTGGATCATCTTCTTCGAAATGGCAGTTCTGTACTTCGCCTCGGCAATACTTCTGAACTCGCGCCTGGCGACGCCGCGCTGGGCATGGACGGGTTTCTGGATGATGCTGGTCGGGGCGCTGATCGTGAACGCGGCTGTGCTGGCGGGAAATTCCAGCGTCATGTTCACTTCTTATGTGCCCATGAAGGCATCGCCGTGGTTTTATCTCGGCTTTCTGCTGTTCGCGGTCGGGGCGCTGATCGGATGTTTCGTATTCTTCGGTACGCTGGTCGTTGCGAAGGACGAGAAAACCTATGAAGGCTCCATACCGCTGGTGACCTTCGGTGCCTTGACGGCCGCCATCATCGCGGTCTTCACCATCGCTTCCGGCGCCGTCATATTGATCCCCACCCTCCTGTGGTCATTGGATATCGTGAGCCACATCGATACGCTCATGTACAGAACGGTGTGGTGGGCAATGGGGCACTCGTCCCAGCAGATCAACGTGTCGGCACACGTGGCCGTGTGGTACGCCATCGCCGCCATCGTGCTGGGCGCCAAGCCTCTCTCGGAAAAGGTCAGCCGCGGAGCGTTTCTCCTGTACATCCTGTTCCTGCAGCTCGCGAGCGCCCACCACCTGCTGGTGGATCCCGGTATCAGCTCCACGTGGAAGATCTTCAACACCAGCTACGCGATCTATCTGGCTGTGCTGGCCAGCATGATTCACGGCATGTCGGTTCCCGGCGCCATCGAAGCGGCACAGCGCAAGCGCGGGCTCACCAACGGGATCTTCGAGTGGCTGCGCAAGGCGCCGTGGGGTAACCCGGCTTTCTCGGGGATGTTCATGTCATTGATTTTGTTTGGTTTTCTTGGCGGGATCTCCGGGGTCGTCATGGGCACCGAGCAGCTGAATCTGATCATGCACAATACCCTTTACGTGCCCGGGCACTTCCACGCTACCGTGGTTGCCGGTACTACCCTCGCGTTCATGGCCATCACCTATCTCCTGGTGCCGCTCATATTCCAACGCGAACTGGTGCTCAAGAGCTGGGCGAAGTTGCAACCTTATGTCTTCGCCATCGGCGTCGCGGGCATTTCGCTGTTCATGATGGGTGCCGGAACGCTGGGGGTACCACGCCGCGTTTGGGATATCCAGGGTGCCGACGCGCTGCTGAGCTACGACTATCCCGCTGCCGCCTATCTCATGATGGGATTGAACGGCATGTCCGCAATTCTGGCGGCCCTTGGCGGTGTCATGTATGTGGTCGTCGTGGTCGGATCCATACTCTTCGGCGAGCGTACCGCTGAGAAAGAACCCGAAGCCAGCGTCGCGCCGAAGGCGTCCGTGGTCGGTCACTACGGAAGCGCCGGCACACTTAAACTTCCGGGCACGGCGGTGCTGGTGAGCATCTTCTTCACGGCTTTCGTGCTCTATTACTTCGTCAATTGGAAGTACCTGTCGGAGGTATGGCCGCTGCGCTGATAGGCGAAGCGTAGTTCGGGTAGAGCCCTCGGGACAGACTGTAAGTCTGTCCCTGGTCGAGAGACGGGAGTTGGAGAAACCATGAAAGACACAGCCAGGCTGCTCTACTCGGTGTTCAAGCTGCGTATCGGTATGGCCATCATGTTGTGCGCATTGGCGGGAATCGCCATCACCCCGGGAGCGGCTCCCGGGCCATGGCAGATCGCCTTGCTGGCGTTAGCGGTACTGCTGTCCTCGGCGAGCGCGGGGGCCTTCAACCACTATGTGGAGCGGGATCTGGATGCCCGCATGCAGCGCACCCGCGAGCGCCCCTTCGTTACGGGTCGTTTCCACGCCGGGCCGGTGTGGCTGGCAAGCATCGGTGTCATGCTGCTCACGGCCGTGGGGGCAACCGCCATAGCGGTAAATCCCTTTGCCGCCGCCCACGTGTTTCTCGGCGCATTCGTCTACGGCGTCGTCTATACCGTATGGCTCAAGCGCCGCACATGGATGAATATCGTGGTCGGCGGTTTGGCGGGCAGCTTCGCGGTGCTGGCGGGCGCTGCCGCCGTGGATCCCGCGCTGGGTCCGGCACCGCTAATTCTTGCGGTGATATTGTTCCTGTGGACGCCGCCGCACTTCTGGAGCCTGGCCTTCGCATACCGTGCCGACTATGCCGAAGCCCGGGTACCCATGCTTCCGGTGGTGGTGGACAATGCGCTGGCAGCCCGCATAATTCTGCTGCACGCGGTTGCGCTGGTGGTGCTCTCGCTGACCCTCGTGGCATTCGGTATGGGATGGATTTACGCCATCGGCGCCGCAGTAGGCGGCGCGCTGTTCGTGCGAGCGTGCGTTCGCCTGGTGCAACAACCCGGCACCAAGGCCGCCATGGGCGCATTTCGCGCCTCACTGGTGCAGCTTTCGCTGCTGCTCATCGCGGTACTGCTCGATAGTTGGCTGCTCGGTCCATGATGCGAGCGCTCGCGATCATCGCGGCACTTCTGATCACGGTTCCAATCACCCCCACGCCAGCCTACGCTTCCCTCGAAGAGCAGTCCGCGGTAGCCTTCGACGGGGAGGAGGCCCTGCGAGTCAGCCAGGCGGCCATCGGCCGGACTCTGTCCGACCAGGTTCTCGTCAATCGAAGCGATGCCCATGTGCGCCTGAGCGATTATCGCGGTAAGCCGCTACTGATTAGTCTTATCTATACAAGCTGTTACCATAGTTGCAGCGTTTTCACACGCTACCTGGGCGAGGTCGTCGACGTGGCCCGAGAGGCTCTGGGGGAGGGCTCGTTCTCCGTGGCAACCATCGGATTCGATGCCGTAAACGACAGCCCTGGTCGCATGACGATTTATGCTTCGGGTCAGGGCATCGACTTGCCGAATTGGTCGTTCCTGAGCGGCGATGTAAAATCATTGAAGGCGTTGACCACCGAACTCGGCTTCACCTATGCGGCATCTGCCAAGGGCTTCGATCACATGGCGCAGGTGAGCGTAATCGACGCAGACGGAAAGGTTTACCGGCAGATATACGGCGACCGATTCGACCCGCCGGCGCTGGTGGAACCGCTCAAGGAGCTCGTGTTCGGCCTCGATCCCACATCCAGCTCCCTGGATCGTTGGGTCGATAATGTTCGCTTGTTCTGCACCATCTACGATCCGAGCAGCGGTCGCTACCGCTTTGACTATTCGATTTTCGTCGCCATAGCTATCGGCTTTCTATGTCTCGCCTCAATCGCGGTATTCATCGTGCGTGCATGGCGTCAGAGCACGACGCCGCTTCCACATTGATGTCGGGAACAAGAGGTACCCGCGTGTCACGCTTCAAGAGACTCGCGAGAGCAGGCGTCGAGCGTGCCGAGAGTTTATTCGACGCCGTATTCACGCCCGATTGGAATCCGTTCTATCAGCTCGGAGCGCTGGGCTGGTTCTTCTACTGGATTGTGGCGGTGAGCGGCATCTATTTGTACGCATTCTTCGATTCCGGGGTCACACAGGCTTACGAGTCGGTGGAATACATGACCCACGTGCAATGGTACGCCGCCGGTGTCATGCGCAGCCTGCATCGGTATGCGTCCGACGCCCTGGTGGTCGTGATGGTGCTGCACCTGGTGCGAGAGTACATCATGGACCGTTTGCACGGGCCACGCTGGTTTGCCTGGGTGATCGGCGTGCCGATTATCTGGTTGGTATTCGCTGCGGGTATCAGCGGTTACTGGGTTGTGTGGGACAAGCTCGCTCAATACGTCGCTATCGCGACATCCCAGTGGCTGGACAGCTTGCCGCTGTTCGGAGAGCCTATCGCACGTAACTTCATTCACGACTCCACTCTCAGTGGGCGATTCTTCACGCTCATGGTGTTTATACACATTGCCGTGCCGCTGATTTTGCTGTTCGTCATGTGGATTCATATTCACCGTCACGCGCATGCCAAGGTCAACCCACCCCGTGGTCTTGCCATCGGCATGCTGACGGGGCTCGTTGTATTGTCTTTTGTGCATCCGGCCGTCAGTCAAGGACCGGCAAACCTCGAATCCGTACCGGCAGTGGTAGGGCTCGATTGGTTTTATTTGTTTCTTTACCCATTTCTCGATGACTACTCCGGCATTGCCATGTGGTTGTTGCTCGGCGTCGCGACACTGCTGCTGTTTGCACTGCCGTGGTTGCCAGGCAAACGCCCGGTTGCTGCCGTCGTCGATCTGGAAAATTGCAACGGCTGTGAACGTTGCGCCGTCGATTGCCCCCACGGCGCAGTGCGTATGGCGGCTCGCAGCGACGGCAGCGCCTACCTTCAAGAGGCGGTGGTGGATCCTGCGCTGTGTGTAGCCTGCGGAATCTGTGTGGGCGCTTGCCCGACGGCGACTCCGTTTCGACGCCGAAGCGCGCTCAAGGCAGGCATCGAGTTACCGGAGCTGCCATTACTCGCACTGCGCGAGCAATCCCTGTCGCTGTGTCAGAATCTCGAGGGCAACGACCGTGTCGTCGTATACGGCTGTGGACACGGTGCCGATCTGAGTGCCGTTGCCGGGGCCTCGGTGGCGGTGATCGAACTGCCCTGCATCGGCATGCTGGCGCCGTCGTTCGTCGATTTCATGATCACGCGCCACCATGTGGACGGGGTTTTTCTTACCGGCTGCCGGGCCGGTGACTGCTATGAGCGTCTTGGCGCGCGCTGGACAGAGCAGCGCCTGGCGGGCGACCGTGACCCATACTTGCGCCAACGAGTGCCGCGCAAACGCATCGCCACTTTCTGGGTTGGTGCCGACGGGGGGGCGGCTCTGGCGGAGGAACTCGCGGCTTTTCGTACCCGGCTTCGCGAACTGCACGCGGCGGAGGCGCCGGTAGTCGTCCCGCGGCATGAGGCGGTCAGTCATGCGGATTAGCGCACCACAGCTACTGGGCCAGGTCGTCATCTATGGGTTGTTCATGGCATTTCTTGGTTACTTCGCGACACTGCCCGCATACACTTACGTGGACCCGGGCGCTGCCGTGATCACGTTGAGCTTCGGGCACGCGGGTGCAAAGGTCAGCGAATGCCGGCGCCTGACACCGGCGGAGATCGCTGCTCTGCCGCCGAACATGCGCCGCCCGATGGATTGTCCCCGCGGCCGCGTCTCGCTGCTGGTCGAGCTGCAGCTCGATGATGAGATTCTGTACAAGGCGTCGCTCGCGCCGTCGGGGTTCGCCGGTGACGGCGCATCCTCGGTTTATGAACGATTCGCGGTTACGCCCGGGCCGCGTCGATTGCGGGCACGCCTGCGCGACAGTCGGCGAGAAGAGGGATTCGACTACGAGCTGGACGAACAGGTCGACCTCGTGCCTGGTCAACACCTGGTCATCGACTTCCGCGCCGGCACGGGAGGCTTCAGAATCCTATGACACTGATCGAGTGGAAGGAACAGTACAACCTCGGGGTGCCGGCGATCGATCACGAGCACCGCGAATTGATAGATCTCATCAACGAGCTTTACGGGAGCGTGACGGGCTCGGGCACGGATATTTCCGTGCTGGACTTCCTCGGCGAGCTATACACAAAAATCTCAGCGCATTTCGCCTTGGAAGAGAAGGTCATGCGCGATAGCCACTATGATGAGTACCGCGACCACAAGGCCGATCACGAACGCCTGCTGGACGATATCCGCGATCTCATGGATGATTACGAGGACGGTATTTACGTGGATGTAGAGGGGTTCGGCAAGCGTTTGGACGAGTGGTTCAGCGAACATTTCCGCACCCGGGACGCGCGCCTGCACAGTAAAATATTCTGAGTCCGGCCGCCCGATTCCATGCAACCCATGTTGTCTCCTGAGAATGTGATCGAGCAAGTATCTACAAACACTGCCGCAGCAACGCGACGCACACGAAGCGACCGCCCGATTGCCTGGTGGTTGCTTGCCTGCTGCGCGTTGATATTTGCGATGGTGGTACTCGGTGGTGTCACCCGCCTCACCGGCTCGGGGCTCTCGATGGTGAACTGGAAGCCCGTGTCCGGTGTATTGCCACCGCTCAGCCAGGCGGCATGGGAGCGCGAATTCGAGCACTACCGGCAAACGCCGGAGTATTCCTACGTGAACAAGGGCATGACGCTGGACGCGTTCAAGGGCATATTCTGGTTCGAGTACGCACATCGCTTATTGGGGCGTCTGATCGGTGTCGTATTCTTGATCCCCTTCGTATATTTCCTCCTGCGACGACGGTTTGAGCCCTCACTGGTGCCAAAGCTGGTGAGCATGTTCATTCTGGGAGGAATGCAGGGTTTACTGGGCTGGTACATGGTGAAGAGCGGACTCGTCGATGACCCCCATGTGAGTCAGTATCGACTGGCGGCCCACCTGGGGCTGGCAATACTCATCTACGCTTTCATGCTGTGGACGGCCCTGGAAATTCTACACCGTGCGCAAAGCGCGGGCCCTGGCGCCCGCAGCCGGTTGGCATCGCCGACGACAATACTCGCGGTCGCCGTATTCATAACCATGATGTCCGGTGCCTTCGTGGCCGGGCTCAAGGCGGGTTTCACCTACAACACCTTTCCGTTGATGGCGGGAAAACTGGTGCCCGATGGTATGTGGTCCGTGTCGCCGGCCTATTTGAACTTTTTCGAGAATGTGACCACGGTGCAGTTCACCCATCGCGTGCTCGCCATGGCCACCTTCTTTGCGATCATTGCCCTGTGGTTTGGCGCGCGGCGCATGGGCCTGACCCGGTCCCAGCGTCTGTGGCTTCACGCCACCGCGCTTGCCGCCGTTGTTCAGGTGGCGCTCGGCATTTCTACCCTGGTGCTGCGGGTGCCCATTTCCCTGGCGGCACTTCATCAGGCCGGCGCCATGGTGTTGCTGACGGTGCTCATGGGCCTCGCCTACGAGACGCGCCGTGCCGATGGCCATGTCTTGCGTTAAGCCATGCTTACACAAACTGCCGTATTCACCCGGCTGGTTGCTGACCATATGGGGCCACCACCATTGGTGGTTGCCGCGTCCGACAGTTGCCGTAGGGTAGTAGAGCGACTGCGCGACTCGGAAAGGTCCGAGGTCGTCGTCGCAGACGCGGCGGGCCGTGCTCTGGGAATTGTTACAGAGCAGGATGTCACTCGACGCATTGCATGTGGAGACCGCGACGACTCACCAATCGAATCGGTGATGAGTTCTCCGGTTTTCAGCATTTGTGCAAACGATTTCCTGTATCACGCCATCGCGCGCATGCGCAGACACGGGTTGCGCCACATGCCGGTTGTCGACGAGGGGCAGAAAGTCGTCGGCGTGCTGCAGTTGCACCAGGCGATGGCGGTGGCGGCGGCGCGCATGATTGGGCACATAGAGCAGCTCAGCCACGACGACGGCCTGCCGGGGATGAAGTCGACCAAGGACGCACAGACGCAGGTAGCCCTGGATCTCATGGACGATGCGGTGCCGGGCCCGGAGATTCAGGCCTTCTTGAGTCGCATCAATGACGACCTCTACCGCGCCGTGGTACGTCTGTGCCTTCGTGAGATGGCACAAGCCGGGTTGGGTGCGCCGCCGGTGGATTTCGATGTTCTGATCATGGGATCCGGTGGGCGTGCGGAGAGTTTTCTGCGCCCGGATCAGGACAATGGATTCGTCATCGAGGATTACCCGCCTGATCAGCACGACCGGATCGACGGCTGGTTCATCGAGCTGGCGGTGCGCTTTACCGATGCATTGGCGCAGCTGGGGTTCGAGTACTGTCACGGCAATGTCATGGCCATCAATCCTGTGTGGCGCAAGACACTTTCCGAGTGGCGCATGCAGACACGCTCCTGGTTGGGGAAAAGTCAGGGATTGTCGCTACGCTATTGCGATATCTTTTTCGATTTTGCCTGTGTGTACGGCTCGGGGAAGTTGGCGCAGGGCCTGCGCGATCACATTACGGCGCTTTCGCCCCAGCCATTTTTTCTGCGTGAGCTGTTCAAGGTAGACGAGGAGCACGGTGTGGCTCTCGGTTTGTTCGACCGATTGAAGGCGGATCCGCTGCCTGGTCCCAACCAGGGCAAACTCAACCTCAAACTTACCGGCACGCTCCCCCTCGTGGGCGCGGTACGCATAATGGCGCTGCGTGATGGAATAGAGTCCACGGGTACGCTGGACCGAATTGACGGTCTGCACGAGCGCGGCGTGCTCGACGATGATGAACAAGACTATCTAATCGGCGCCTATCGGCATATATCGGCAATAATGCTGCGCCAGCAGGTGCAGGATTGCCGTGCAGGCTTCCCGCCTGGTAACCACGTGCCGTTGGATGCTCTCTCAGAGCGTGAGAAAGACATGCTGGTAGACGGCTTCAAAGCCATTCGCGCATTCCGATCGCGGTTGCGCCAGGAGCTGACCGCGGAGATCTTCTGAACGCCTGTCTCGCGCATTGGTGGTGCTAGACAAAGGGCTGATGATGCGGTATCAAAAGCCCCGGTCCTGGTTCAGCTTGCCGCAAGATCTTACATCATGCCCTATACAAACCTCGCATCCAGTGCCCTGTCCATATGGCGGGCGCTCGAGTCCTATGGTGTCGATCCAGCGGTATTGTTCGAGCAGGCCGGCCTCGACCCACAGAAACTCTACGATGCCAACGCACGATACCGGGACTCACGACTGTACACGCTGTGGCAACTCGTCGTCGAAGCTACTGGAGATCCGTATGTCGGCCTCAGGGTCGCCTCGTACTGGCACCCAAGCGCAGCCCATGCACTGGGCTATGCGTGGCTCGCCAGTGCGACCCTCAACGATGCCCTCGAGCGGACTGTGCGCTACTACCGCATGATGACCGACAAGGAAGAACTGATTCTGACAGAATCAGAAGAGGAGTTCCGTCTCATAATCGAGAATCCGGCCGCTGATTACCCCACCGCTCCCGAGGATCTGGACGCCTCTTTCGCGGCGCTGATTCATTTGTGCCGCATGTGCCACGGGGAGTCCTTCAATCCTCTACGCATTACCATGGGCCGGCCGGCGCTGCCGGACCCGGCACCCTTCGCGGAACATTTTCGCGCGCCCATTCAGTACTCCGGAAACGAGAACTCCGTTTGTTTCGACAAGGTGGATGCGCAGACCGCGCTACCTACGGCCAATGCCGAGGTGGCGCGCGCTAACGAGAAAATCGTTCAGGAGTATCTGGCGCGATTCGACCGCAGCAGTGTGGCAATGCAGGTGCGGGCGCGGCTCACCGAGCAGTTGTCGTCCGGTCACACCACCCAGGAATCCATAGCCGATGCTTTGCATATGAGTCTGCGTAGTCTCCAACGGCGACTGAACAACGAGGGGACATCGTATAAGGGTCTTCTGGATGAGACCCGCCGCGAACTGGCGGCCCACTATATGGCCGAGTCCCATCGGTCTATCAACGAGATCACTTATTTATTGGGCTTTTCCGAGCCTTCCAACTTTTCACGGGCTTTCAGACGTTGGACCGGGAAGTCGCCCAGCGCCTACCGTGAGCAGCCGCCAGGATTCGCGACCTAGATTTCTGCACGGTTACCTGCCCAATCACCCTGAAGGTTTTGCGCGCCACGAGCGGACAACGAAGCGCTTTCTTGACCTACGTCAAGATCGAGAATTCCCGCGCCTGTGTACGATGTTGTATGCGAGATGTAAGGCGGATGTCAGGTGTTTTCATGCACAGCAGGGTGATCATTGCACAGTAGCCTGGCCGAAACGGCCCCTGAGCGGTGACTTGCTATCGAGCGAGTCGGATTGATTGTCACCCGCATGCGGAACATTTTCGGGGGATACTCAGATGCGACAATCGCGAATCCCGAACTACCGGCAATCTTCGCCGACGACGCGTGAGTTTGTTCGTGATGCGCTGCTGCGTGCCGGTATATCCATTGGTGGAACTGCGCCGGGCGACATCCAAGTCCATAACGATCATTTCTTTGATCGCGTCGTTGCTGAAGGGACACTGGGCCTCGGTGAGTCCTATATGGATGGTTGGTGGGATGCAGAACACCTCGACGTGTTCTTTGCCAAGTGCTTGCGCGCCAGGTTGGAAAATGTAGCCAGATCCCGGCACCATTACCTTCTATTTCTGAAAGCGAAACTGCTGAACATGCAGACCCTGGAAAGGGCCCAGCAGGTAGCGCAAAAGCACTACAATCTCGGCAACTCATTTTATGCCGACATGCTCGGTTCGGGAATGCACTACACCTGCGGATACTGGGATGGTGTCAGTACTCTCGAACAAGCCCAGGAGGCCAAGTGTGAACTCGTCTGCAGGAAGTTGATGCTGAAACCCGGCGATTCGGTGCTCGAAGTCGGCTGCGGTTGGGGTGGGTTTGCCGAGTATGCAGCCAGGCGATATGGCTGCCGCGTTACTGCCTGTAACATCGCGGAGGAACAGGTCCGCTATGCCAGGGAACGGTGTAAGGGCTTGGATGTGACAGTCATGCTCGCTGATTATAGAAGTGTAAAAGGAACATATGACAAGATCGCCTCTATCGGTATGTTCGAGCATGTCGGGCCGAAGAATTATCGGGCCGCCATGGAACTGACGAATCATTCTCTCAAGGATGATGGATTGTATTTGTTGCACACGATCGGCGTAGATGAAATGCGGATGGCGACGGATCCGTGGTTCGACAAGTATATATTTCCAGGAGGCGTTCTCCCGTCAATGCAGAAAATCGCGCAAGCGGCAGAAGGGCAGTTCGTGGTGGAGCACTTTCACAGCTTCGGGCCCTACTACGACCAGACGTTGATGGCGTGGTACGACAATTTCCGAAACACGTGGTACAAGTACGAGCATGAGTACGGAGAGAGATTCTTTCGGATGTGGACATACTATTTGTTGAGCAGCGCCGGCGCATTTCGAGCCAGGAGTAATGAACTCTGGCAGTGGGTTTTTTCAAAGAGCGGCGTGCCTGGCGGATACAAAGCACTGACATGGACCGCGGATGAATGCGATGCCCACACCAAGGAACACGAATTCGAATGCGCGGAATTCTAGGATTGACCGTCGAGTCGGTAGTACCGCTCGTTCAGATACTCCATGACGTCGTCGATTTCGCCGTAGCCCCATTGAAGACCCAGCTCTTTGCGCCAACGCTGTACCCAGGTCCGGATTTCCTCCCGTGAACTCGCTTTGCGGTCCTCGCGTATGTGGACAACGCTGGTGTGGCAGACCCGGCAGTGATTCTCGTAGAGAAGCTTGCCGCGCTCGGGGTCGGCTGCCTGAGCCTGGCCACCGGCAACGAACAGGGTGGTGGCCAGGATAAGGGCGAATACCGGTGCGTTGAATTTCAGGTAGGTATTTCCGTCGTGCATCAATGGCCCCTTCAATGGGCAAGCAAGGTGGGAATTGTCGTGTGCGCGAGCACGTGGGCCGTGACGCCACCGAGGAGAATTTCACGAAAGCGCGCATGACCGTATGCACCCATGACCAGTAAATCGGCGGACTCGTCGCGCGCGGCATACAGCAGCAACTCGCCGATGGCCGCAGGCGCTCCGTACAGGCTTCTCGTCTGCGTCTCGATGCCGTGGCGTGCCAGGTGCAGGCCGATGTCGGCAGCGGGTATTCCGGCATTTTCAGGATCTTCGTCCTTGGCATTGATGGTAACGACGCTCACCTGATTGGCCGTTTCCAGCAAAGGCATTGCGTCGCTGATGGCACGTACCGCTTCGCGTTTGGCGTTCCATGCGACGACGACATTCTCGCCGATGACGCCGCTGACGCCGCCGGTCGGTATTACCAGCACCGGGCGCCCCGATGACAGGGCCAGGTGATCGGCGAGTCCGCGGCTCACGCACTCAGGGTCCTCTGGGTCCGCTTGGCCCACCATCAACAAGTCGGCATAGCGTGCATTCAGCGACAGCGCATCGATTAGCCGGTCTTCCACGCAACGCCACTCTGAGCTGATGCCGGATTTTTCGACGATGTCACCGAATTCGCTTTCCGCGGCCGCCGCGGTCGAGATCAGGGCCGCACGCTGGGCTTCGATGATGTCGACCGGGATCTGGGCCTCGGCGTAAGAGGGTAATACCGGCACCTCGATGACATACAAACCGGTGAGATGCGCATCGTGGCGCCGGGCGAACTCCGCCGCAGCACGTACACGGCCGGGCATTGCCCGGCTCTTATCCACATGAACAAGTATGTCTCTGATTGTCATCGCCCAAGCCTCGTCAACTATTTCCACGCAAGATTATGATGAGTGGCGGTTGCGCGGCGCGCATTGACGGAGATCAAGAATGGGTAGTGGGCGTCAGTGACTGGTTCCCCGCGAGCGCGTGATCTTGTTGAAAACGTTGTATTTACCCGATGGCTTTTTCATCGGCACACGCTTGACCTCTTCCAGGGTATTCGCATCGTAGACGACCAGGGCGCCGTCCATATCCCAGATGCTGAGCAGTGCGTATCGTCCATCACGGGTGAACTCCACATGGGCTGCGGTCTTACCTGGGGCCGGTCGCAGGGTTTTTACGATCTCCAGGCTTTGCTTGTCGATGACGTGCACGGCGTCTTTGTTGGGGCCGAAAAATACGTCTACCCACGCGTAGCGGCTGTTTTCGTGGCTGCGCATGAAAAAACCCGGACCCAGGGTATCGATGCGTCGCACCGTTTTCCAGGTATTCATGTCGATGACGCTGACCACGGCATCACGCAGGTTCGGCGTTGCCACCACCGGCGCGCCGCGATAGTCCCAGCTGATACCGGAGCCCAGGTGGGGAAGCCCGGGTAGATCGATGTCGAAGATCTTACGGCCTACGTTCAGATTCACGACCTGGCCGTTCTTCGCGTTCCTGGCGGCACCGATGATGTGCTCGTAGTCGGGGTCGAAAAAGAAGTCGTCCAGGTAATCGTCGAGACGTATGCGGCGAACGGGAAAGCGCTCCTCCATTTCCGGTGGCCCTTCGACGCGGTAGTCGTGAACGAAGCCATAGAAAACCGGATCGTCACCGTACTGGATTTCCCATACTTCCTTGAGATCCTTCAGGGCGGCGATGAAGCTGTTGCGTGGCGCCGCGTCGTAGACGGCACTGACCCGGGAGCTCACGCCATGGCCATCGTCGACGGCGATGATTTTCTCCAGGCTCAGATCTTCTGCGTTCAAGATAACCAGTGTGTGGGGAAGGTAGTTGGCCACCATGACATAGCGGCCATCACCGGATACCGCGAGATTGCGCGTGTTGATGCCTGCACGCACCTCCGCGACTGTTTGCAGCGTGTAGAGGTCGAACAGCGTCACCCAGCCGTCTCTGGATGCGAAGTACACGAAGCGTCCATCGGGAGAGAACTTGGGGCCCCCATGCAACGCGTAGCGAGACTTGAAGCGATGAATGGGAGTGAGCGTGTCGCCGTCGAGCACGCTCACGTGGTGATCGCCGGTTTCCACCACCACGAACAGGTTCAGCGGATCGGCACTGAAACGTGGTTTCTCGTCGAGCTCGGCGCGGGGGTGCTGAACGACTCTGCTGGCGACGATCTCTGCGCTTCCCCACTCGGGGACCCGCGGCAGTGGTGTGTAGATGAGCGCGACCAGGGACTCGATCTGGGCGCTGCCGAGCTTGTCGGCGAATCCGGGCATTTGCGACGCCGGCAGGCCGTTGCTGATGGCATCGACGGCCTTGGACTTACGCAGGCGACGTAAATTACCGGGAAGAAGGGCAGGCCCGACGCCCCCCAGGCGATCGGCACCATGGCAGACGGCGCAGTTCCGAGCATAGATCCCCGCTGCATCTTCCGGGCTTTGCGCGGCGAAGGCCAGCATGGGGATGAGCAAACACACGCCGAGTGCGGCACCTGCTGGCACTCCCAGGCCAACCAGGCTCAATCTCAAGCGTCGACTCCCTGCACGGGAAGCGACTTACGCGCCGGCACCGGCACTACGGCTGGCGGCGGTTGTGTGGGGGACCAGGTGCTTTTCGTGGTGCCGTCGGGCGGCTCGGCAATGCCGATCTCGGCATCGCTGAGATAGCATGCAGGGTCCTCGGCCCACACGTTGTCGCTCAGCTGATAGGCGCGCACGCGGGTGTTGCCCCCGCATACATCCAGATGCACGCAGGCACCGCAGCGACCCTCCACCGGGCGTGGGCGCTGCCTGAGGCCGGCTATCAGCGGCTCGGAGTCGTCGCTCCAGATCTCGGAGAAGGGCCGTTGACGTACGTTGCCGAGATCGTAGTGCCACCAGAATGTGTCCGGATGCACGTTGCCCAGATTGTCGATATTGGCGATGTTTACCCCCGAGGAATTGCCGCCCCAGCTGGCGAGCTTACGGCGAAGGCGTGGGACTGCGTCGGGAGCGTGATGCTGCGCCCAGTGCAGCAGATAGACGGCATCGGCATCGTTGTTTCCGGTAACGAATTCCCGTTCCCGTCCCTGCTTCGCGTCCTGCCAGCAGGTATCGAACAGCAGATCCATGGCCCACCGGGTGGTTTGATGGATGACATCGGACTTCCTGTTGCGGTTGCCGCGTCCAGCGTAGTTGAGGTGGGATAGATAGAACTTATCGATACCTTCGTCGTTCATCAGCGCCAGCAGATCAGGTAACTCCGAGGCGTTGTCCTGGGTCATGGTAAAGCGCAATCCCACCTTGATGCCGCGCTCGAGGCACAGTCGGATGCCCTTGAGCGATGCATCGAAGGCGCCCTCCATCCGGCGAAAGCGATCGTGGGTTTCTCGCATACCGTCGATGCTTACGCCCACGTAGTCATAGCCTATGTCGTCGATGGCATCGATATTCGCCTCGTCGATGAGCGTGCCGTTGGTGGACAGACCCACGTAAAAACCCATGCTCTTGGCGCGCCGTGAGATGTCGAAGATGTCGCTGCGAAGCAGGGGCTCGCCGCCGGACAGGATCAAAACCGGCACCCCGAACCCGCGCAGATCGTCCATTACCCGGAAGACTTCAGGGGTGGAAAGCTCGCCGGGGAAGTCCCGATCCGCCGAGATCGAGTAGCAATGCTTGCAAGTGAGGTTGCATCGCCTGATCAGATTCCAGATGACCACCGGCCCGGGAGGCTTTCTCACTTGCGTGCCGGGCTCCGATTCGGGCGCCGATGACACGAGCTCGCGCATGTACTGGGAGATTCGGAACATCTGCTAGTTGCCTCCGTTAAGGCGCATTCCGGTCTTTTTCAGAATGCGTTTGCTGTAGAGCACCTCATGGGCCCGCTGCCGCTCACCCAGCAACTGTTCGATCTGATGCACTTGCGCTTCGACGCTCTCGCGGCTTTTCCCGTGGACCATGGCGAATAAATTGTACCGCCAGTGTGGCGGATGGCGTGGACGCAGGTAGCAGTGGCTCACAAAGGGCAGGGCGCCGACCCGTCGACCGCATTCCCGTGCGTGTTCGTCCGGCACGTCCCAGACCGACATGCCGTTGGCGCAATAGCCGAGGGCATAGTGATTCGGTACCGCTGCGATGCGGCGAACGCTGCCCTCGTCGATCATGCGGGAAAAGCGCGCGAGCACCTCGGCTTGGGATATGCCCAGTTCAGCCGCGAGTTTCGCAAAGGGACGCACGCTCAGAGGAAGCCCGGCCTCGGTGGCGGCCACCAGCCGGCGTGCTGTCTCATCGCATTCGCGAGCAGGGCCGTTCGGCCCCCGCTTCGGGTTGATGCTGTATTCGCTGAGGCCTGCCACGCTCTTTGTGTCCGATAGATGCTTACTTGCAGTTCAAGGTCGAGAAGTAGGCCGCAATGTTCGCGATGTCCGTATCGGATAACGACGCCACCATGGGCTTCATCATCGGCTCGGTACGCGCCCCGCTTTTGTAGGCTTTGATCGATTTGATCAGATACTGCTCCTTCTGGCAGGCGAGATTCGGATAGTTCGGCGCGATACTGATGCCGTCTTTTCCATGACAAGCGATGCAGGTCACCGTTTTCTTGGCGCCGGCGGCGGCGTCACCAGCCGCGGCGGCGACGGGGACCAGCACGACAGACATCAGTATCATCAGGGATCGGAGCATGGTTATCATAGTTACCTCCACGAGTAGCGTGTTCGAGTTCATACTTCGAGTTTCAAACCGACAAAAAATTCTTCCAGCTTCGGAAACTGAAAAACCGCACAACCGGTTTCCGATTCGATTTCCTCTACCACCTGGGATATCCGCTCTGGTCTTTCTGTCGCCAGCACGAACCACATGTTGAGTGCATGGTCCCGCTCGTAGTTGTGGGCCACCTCGGGGTGTGCGTTAACGAGCGCCGCGGCCTCGTCGAAGCCGTCTTCCGGCGCCTCGAGTGCGCACAGGCTGAGTGCGCCGCCCAGCCGGTCGGCATTGTACAAGGGGCCGAATCGCGACAAGTAACCGTCATCAAGTAGTTTCCCAATGCGATCGACAATTGCCTGCTCGCTGATGTTCAAATCGCTGGCAAACTGCGCGTACGGACGCTCGCGCAGTGGCAAGCCGTCTTGAAGTTCGTTGATGATTCGGCGATCCATGTCATCCATTGACGCAGGCCTCCGAAGCAATTGCGGGTGATACATAGCGTGCGCCGCGCTGTTTGAATCGCCGGCGGCTGAAAAGAACGCAGTAGGGCAGCTCGTGGATACCTGTCGCGCGCCGCAGCGCGGAGATCTTCTTCTGCACGCTGTCGCGATCCTGACCGTGGATCATGCAGAACAGGTTGTACGGCCACTTTGGCAATCGACGCGGTCGTCGATAGCACAGGGTCACGGCGGGATCCGCGGCGAGACGCTTGGCGGTGACGTAAACGGACTCGTCGGGGACATCCCACACGACCATGGCGTTGGCGCGGAATCCGAGCTCGTGGTGGCGCACCACGACGCCGAATCGCTTGATGACGCCGCGGGCCTGTAAATCCTGCACGGTGTCGATCACCGTCTCTTCGTCTGTTCCCAGGCGCTCGGCAATGAGCGCAAAGGGGCGCGGGTTAAGCGGGAGCCCTTCTTGTATCGCACGGATGACGGATTGTGTCAGGTCTGCCACAGGCGGAATCCCAGATCGATGTGAAACTCTTCGGTCAGGGGAAGATCCATGACGTCGAGGCCGGTTCGGCGGCGCACATCGGCGAGTACGTCCGCGACGGCGGGTTCATCGCTGGCCGTCACCACGAACCAGAGATTGAATTCATGCTCACGCTCGTAGTTGTGATTGACCTCCGGGTAGCTGTTCACGAGCTCAGCCACCTGTTGCAGTCGCTCGGTGGATACCGCCATCGCCGCGAGGGTGCTGGCTCCGAGGCAGTTCGGGCGGAACACCGGTCCGACACGGCTCACGTATCCCTGTCTTTCGAGCTCCGCGAGTCGCTCGAGCACCGTCGCTTCGTCACAGCCAAGCCGTGTCGCGATGGCTTCATAGGGGCGTGAGCAAACGGGAAAATCCCGTTGAAAATTGTCGAGCAGGCGCTTGTCGAGCTCCGTAAGCTCGGCGCCGGCGTTGCAATCCGGTACTCGGAGTGGAACCGAGTCCCGCACGGATTCAACCGGCGCCATGGGTGGTGATAGCGTGCCACCGTCAGCCACGGCTACAGTCCGATCCGGTGTGCGCGGGCGGCCAGGAAAATGCCACTCGGCTTGTCCGCGGGTAAGGTCGCGAGCTTCTGGTAGGAGGCGGTATCGTAGATTTCGACCCTGTCCTCATCGCGCACCGACACCCACACCTGCTCACCCCGCGGAGTGAATTCCATGTGCAGCACGGCTTTTCCCGGCGTCATGGTTTGTTTCACGGCCAGAGACTGGACGTCGATGACCTGTATTGTGTCGTTGTCGGGGAGTGCGAAGTTGACCCACACTTCGCGCGCGTCGGGGCGCGCCATAACGAATATGGGTTGTCCGTGCACCGGAATGCGTGCCCGCTCTTGCCAGCTGTTGCTATCGATTACCAGGACTTCGTGGCGTCCCACCGCGGGCACGAAGGCGAGATCGCCGGCCATGGCCCAGCCTTCCATGTGCGGCATCTTGTATACCGGCAGGCTCTGCTCGCCGCGGCCGTAATTCTGCATGACGCGCCGCGTGCCCTTTTCCGGGTGCCACAGGTCCAGCAATGCGAGACCGTCTTCACCGAACAGTCCGGCCACGTAGTAGCGGCCTTCCGGTGTGATCATGGCGTCGTAGGGCTTGCTGCCCACATGGGTGAATTTCCGGATGCGCGGCTGCGAAGGAGTGGACAGATCCGCCACCCAGATCTCATCGGCATCATAGAGACTGAAGACGAAGCGCTGACCGGGCGCATCCACCAGTCCGACGACCTTGGAACGCGTGCCGGCGTCGTCAAAAATGGCCGGGATGTCGGCCAACGGCGCCAGGCTTTCCGCGTCGAAGATGCGCACGCCACCGGGTTTGTAGTTCGAGACCGCCACCAACCTGCCGTCCTGGGATATGGCGCCGCCGATGCTGTTACCCGCCTGTACGATGCGTTTGTCGATACGGCCCTCCAGGAGATCCACCTTGGTGAGCCCTCCGTCACGACCGAAGACGTAGGCGTAACGTTGGTCCCGTGAGTACACGGCGGAAGCGTGGGACAAATCGCCGAGTCCCTGCACTTGAGCGAGCTGACTACGATGGGTAGTTTCCACTACCAGCACGCTTCCGGCAGCGCGTTCGACCACAATGCCCAAATCGCCGGTACCGCGAAGCTGGGTGCAGGCGCCGAGGCTCATCGCCAGCAGCGCGTATGCGGGAAAGAGCCGGTAAGAATTTCCTGTCATGTGGTTTTCTCGTAGCCGCCTAATCATTCGTGCTGGCATCGCCGGTGCCGCGTTTCATCAAATCCACCAGCCAGCGCGCCTCTTCTTCGCTGACGAATCTACTCCAGGGCGGCATCGGTGTGCCCGGTCGTCCGTGACGTATGGTCGCGGCTAACGCGGGCGTTGGCTTTTGAGCCAGCGACGAGGGCGTCAATGGCGGGCCGAGGCCACCGGTGAGGCGCATGCCATGGCAGGACCCGCAGTCGTGTCGAAGCAGATGTCGGAGCTGCTCCTGGCGTTGGGTTGCGAGCTCCGCGCCGGCCACGAAAGGTATCAGGGTCGCTGCGAGCACCAACCAGACGCGACTAGGCATAGGAACTCACGTCGTCGAGTAGTGCCGGCTGTGGTGCACCATCGGGGGTGAACCACGCGAGCTCGCGCGCCAGGGCCGCTACCCGTCCGATGATGACCACGGCGGGACTGCCGATGCGATGCTCTCTCACCGCGACCAGCATGTCGTCTAATGTGGTGTTGACGCAGCGCTGATGATTAGTAGTGCCGGATTCCACCAGTGCCACCGGCAGATCGCCCGCAAGACCGGCAGTCAACAACTGCTTGCGGACTTCATCGAGATTCGTCAGAGCCATGTAGAAAACGACGGTGGCATCGGGGTCGGCAAGCGCCTCCCAGTCCAGGTCCAGGGGAATGTCGCCGCGGCAGTGGCCGGCGACCAGATGCAGGTGCCGCGACAATCCGCGATGTGTGAGCGGAATACCCGCGTAGGCGCCGCACGCCAGTGCCGCAGTGATGCCGGGAACCACCTCGAAGTCAACGGCGTGGCGAACCAGGTACAACGCCTCCTCGCCGCCGCGCCCGAAGACAAAAGGGTCGCCGCCTTTCAGCCGCACCACCTGGTGTCCGGCCCGGGCCAGACGCACCAGCATTTTATTGATGCTTTCCTGGGAGGCGTGGTGGTGTCCCGGTGCTTTGCCGACGAATATCTTCGACACCCCCGGCGCCACCAGGCCGAGCACGTCCTGGGAGATCAGGCGGTCGTACACGACCACGTCCGCCTGTTGGAGCAAACGCCCTGCCTTGATGGTAAGCAGCTCCGGATCACCCGGGCCGGCGCCTACCAGATACACTTTTCCGCCACTGTTTTTCACTGCGTCAACCGTGATCAGTAAATGTCTCTCATGGTGTTGTACATATTGAACTTGCCGGTCGGCGTGACCAGGCGCTTGTCCTTGATGACGTGCTTCAGCTTGCGCGTCTTGTCGTCGACAATGACGATGGCCGATTCCTGATTTTTACCGCTCCACACCGAGAACCAGACTTCGTCACCCGCCTTGTTGTAATCGGGCTGCACGACGCGTTTCGGTCCCTCGCCGAGTCCTGCCCATTCTGCAATGGGCAGGACTTCGAAACCCTTATCCAGATTCTCGATATCGAAGACTGCAATCGACTGGCTGATCTTGGGGTCCGGGTTGAGTGGGGAGTCTACCCACAGATTCTTGGATTCCGGGTGGCTCTTGACGAATAGGGAACCGCCGCCCTGGCCCTGCAGCACGCGAACGGCCTTCCACGCATTGTCCTTGTGCCCGGCGGGATCCGTACCGATGAAGGTGATATCGGCGTTGCCCAGCGCGCTCGTGACCCACACCGGCCCATACTTCGGATCGTTTATGTTGGCGCCGCGTCCCGGGTGCGGAATTTTCTCCGCGTCGACCAATGCCGCGAGTCTGCGCTCCTTGGAATCCACCACCGCAATCTTGTTGGACTTATTGGCCGCGGTGAGGAAGTAGCGATGGGTGGAGTCCCAGCCGCCGTCATGCAGGAATCGCGCTGCGGGAATGGTGGTTATCTGCAGGTTGTCCATGTCCTCGTAGTTCACCAGCAGGATATTTCCGGTTTCCTTGACGTTGACGATAAAGTCGGGATTTTCGTGGGAAGCGACGATGGCTGCGACCCGCGGTTCCGGATGGTACTCCTGGGTGTCCACGGTCATGCCGCGGGTGGAGACGATCTTCAGCGGCTCCAGGGTATCGCCTTCCATGATCACGAACTGCGGCGGCCAGTAGGTGCCCGCGATGGCGTACTTGTCCTCCCAGCCCTTGTACTTGGAGGTTTCCACCGAGCGTGCCTCGAGTCCAATCTTGATCTGCGCCACCGTGTCCGGTTTCTCCATCCACATGTCGATGAGATTGATCAAGGCGTCACGGCCGATGGTGTAGAGATAGCGGCCCGAGGAGGACGGGCGGGAGATGTGCACGGCATAGCCGGTCTCCACGATTCTGATGATGTCTTTCGAATCGCCATCGATGAGCGCCACCTGACCGCTGTCGCGCAAGGTCACCGCGAAGATGTTGTCCAGGTCGTAGTTGTTCATTTTCTTGGTGGGACGCTGGTCGACGGGCACCTGCACTTTCCAGCTCGCCTTCATCTCCGGCATTCCGTATTCCGGGGGGGTCGGTGGCTCGTGCTGGAGATAGCGCGCCATCAAATCCACCTGCTCGGCGGTAAATTCTCCCGATGTGCCCCAGTTCGGCATGCCGCCGGGGGAGCCGAAGTTGATGAACACCTTCAGATACTCGGTACCTCGCTCCTGGGTGATATCCGGCGTCAATGGTTTCCCGGTGGCTCCCTTGCGCAGTACGCCATGACAGCCGGCGCACCGCTCGAAGTACAGTTGCTGGGCGACTTCGAACTCGGTGGCACTCAGGGTCGGTGCACCCGGCGTAACAACCTGTCCGCCTTTCAGAGCCTCTGCGGGAGAACCCTTGTAACGGAGCTCACCGGGGGTGGTTTTCGGGTGGGATTCGGTTTGAGCGAATCCGCTGATCGGCGAGAGGGCCAATGCCATGACTGCGGCCAGAAATGCCGGGCAAGATCGCGGGATGCTGGGCTTCATGAAGAAAACTCCCTTAAGGTGCTCGAGCAGGGCGAATCGTAGGGTTGATTTTCAGTCGCCAGGCGGCCCGGGAGCATTGATCCAGGTCAAGATGCGCAGTCCCGGGTCACAGTTTGTGCTTGAATTGCTGCCCGCGCCGCTCGCATCGTTTGCGCTGCTCCACCACAGGCGGGCATTTGTAGGCATCCCAATAGGTCACCTGGCAGTCCAGGCAGTAGTGGCACTCGTTGGCATTGATCTCACCAGTGGGGCGAATCGCCTGGGAAGGGCACTCCACGGCACAGGTCTGGCAGGGTCCACCACATTCTTTGTGCCGGCGCAGCCAGTCGAAGATGCGGAAATGGCTGGGGATGGTCAACGCCGCGCCCAGGGGGCACAGGTATTTGCAGAAGAACTTGCTATTGAACAGGGACACGATGATCAGAGCGAGCGCATAGGCGACGTAGGGCCATTCCCGTTGAAAGCGCAATGTAATCGCCGTCTTGAACGGCTCGACCTCCGCGTAGCGCACGGCATCCTGCATGGAATGCAGGAACAGGGCGAACAGCGCCAACAATATGATGTACTTGATGGCCAGCAGGCGTTCGTGCACCAGCGCCGGAATGGGAAACTGGCGTATGCCCAGCCGTGTGGCTGCCTTGTTAGCCAGTTCCTGCAGTGCCCCGAACGGGCACAACCAGCCGCAGTAAACACCCCTGCCCCAGAGCAGCAGGGTCATGGCCACGAAGCCCCACAAGATGAACGTCAGTGGCTCGATGAGGAAGGTCTCCCAGCGAAATCCGCTCATGAAGGCGCGGATGAAGGTCAGGACATTGATCACCGATAGCTGGGCCAGGGCATACCAGCCGATAAACACCAGCGTGTACGTCAAAAAGGCGAGGCGCAGGTATTTTAGAAAGGTCGCATGCCAGGCGAGCCAGTCCTGGAGCACCAGAATCAGGGTCAAGACGAGAAGCCCGGCAGCGAGCACCCAGATTCGGGCCCGGCGTGATTCCCAGCTGGCCACCCACAGGGCTTCGGGCGGCGAAGTTTTGGCGGCCTGCGCCGGCTGCGTCGCCGTCACTTTCTGTTCGCTATCGGCCATGGCGCTCGTTTCCAGGGGTATGCCCCTGGACTCGGCCACGGTACGGGCCGAGCGGGTAATGGACGCGTTGAGGACCATGACGGTGATGGTGGCCCCACTGATGCCGTCCACCGTCACGTACCCGGGGCGCTCTTCGCCACCTATCTTGAAGCGATCGAACACATTGCCGCCGATGTACTGGTTCACATAGGCGGACAGGTTCTGGTCGGTAATGCCGACCACGAGGATCGGCTCCTGATGGGCGACGATGTGCACCCCCCGGATCACTCCCTGCACGTCGAAGCCCACGAGTACGCTCACGGGTTGGCCCGAGTACGCCGGTATGCGCACCACGTGGTCGGTGAGAAACACGTAGCCGAGCAGCTTCTGGCCGCGGAACACCGGGGCCGCCGGAGGCACGCCATCGAGCTCGGCAATACGCTCGGCTCCGGGAAAAAAGGACAGGGCGATATCCTGCACCTCGCCCGGCAGCGTCGCTGCCCGCACACCGGTGCACATCAGGAATGCGAGCAGTACGGTGCCCGCCAGCAACGGGGCAGGGTGTCCCTTGAAGCGGGTACGTAGGGACGTTCGGTGCGGCATGGATCTCCGGCGGGCGAGGCAACTCACTGGGGGTGGAGGGATTTTCTGGTGCCACGAACAGGGGCTGCCTTGATCCGCGTCAATTTCTCAGCCTGAGTGGGAGGCACACTAGGCATACTCCATCATAGTTACTACACCGCCCATGAACGCCAACATCGAAGGGATCGCCCACCTGGAGAGCACTACCGACGTGCGCGCATTGCTGGACGCCACTGCACTGTTCGGTGGCCTCGATGATGCAGTGCTGACGCGCTTGTTGCCACATGTATCGCTGCGTTGGTTAGGCGCGAAAAAGACCCTCTACAACCAGGGGCAGCCGGGGAGTTCTGTCTTCGTACTCATCGAAGGCTCCATGAAGCTGGTACGCCGCACCGGCGGCGCCCGCGAGCACGTGGTGCGCTTGATCCGGCCTGGAGAGGTGCTCGCGGAGACCGTGTTGTTCTCCAGCAACGGCTATCCGGCAACGGCCGTGGCGCTGGAGAATTCGCGCCTGCTCGAGGTCGACGCCCGGCAGTTCGCGGTCAGCCTGCGCGAGAATCCGCTGCTCGCCTGGAACGTCATGGAGCGCCTGGGAAAACGCATCGAAGAGCTGCAGGCGCAAACCGAACTGCTGGCAACCCACACCGCGGAGCAAAAGGTGGCTGCCTACCTGGTGCACCGATACCGCGCTTTGTCACCGAGCGACGCCGTCGTCACACGCAGTTGCCGCCGCAGTGATCTGGCAAGCCTGTTGGCGCTCGCGCCGGAAACCCTGTGCCGGGTCATAACCGAGTTCAAACGCCGCGGTTGGATTCGAAGCGAAAGCGGCCGCATCGTCATCACCGACCCCAAGGGCCTCTCAGGAGCAGCCCCCTAATAGTCAAGAGGTACCGGGCACCTCTTGACTTAATAAGTCAAGAGGTGCCCGGT
>JAACFO010000004.1 GCA_009937425.1 Gammaproteobacteria bacterium | reverse complement strand
ACCATCGAAGCACTGATTCCGATGATCGATCTGTTCGCCGTGCTGGCGATCGTGTTCTTGATTTACTCGAGCGATGAAATCATGGCCTCGCAAGAGCAAAGTCAGGAGATGATCGAGCAGATCGCTAGCGAGTACAAAAAGCTGCAAGAAGAGGTTGCCGCAGCCGAACAGGCCAGGCAGGACCGGCGCGAGATCCTGGCACAAAATGCCATCAAGTCATTAGAGGATATCGAGGCGGAACGAGAACAGAAATCGAAAGAGTTGGTCGCTACATTCACGCAAATGCTGGCCGAGCAACAAAACCAGGCTGCGGTGGAGTATGAACGTCTCGTCGCCAAATTCGAACTCGAGCAAGAGCAGGAAGTGGAAAGGCAAAAGGTCGAGCTCGAAGTAGAAAAGCAAAAGGAAGTGGAAACCAAAGTAGCCGAGTTGGAGCAGCAAAAGGAAGCAGAAGTATCATCGGCTAAGAAAGAATTCGAGCAAGTCGTTACGGCTAAAGAGGCGCAGCTCGAGACTGTCACGCAGGCGATTACTGCGGCCGAATTGAAGCGAATAAAAGATCTGAGCGAGCAGGCAGCGGAACTGGAAGCACAAAAACAGGCGGCGACACAGGCAGCCGCAGAGACAGCCGCAGAGACAGCCAAACAGCAGGCTGCAGCAGAAGCTGAGCAGGCACTGGCTAAAGAGCTGGCCGCCCAGCAAGCCAAGCTCGAGGCACAAAAGGCACAGGAACTGGCGGCGGCACAGGCAGCCGCAGAGGAAGCCCAACAGCAGGCAGTGTCTAAAGAGCTGGCCGCTCAGCAAGCCAAGCTCGAGGCACAAAAGGCACAGGAATTGGCAGCGGCAGAAGTGGCTGCACAGGAATTGGCGGAGGAAGCGGCGAAAGCAGCCGCCGAGGCCACCGAGAAGGAAGTGCTGAAGACGGCTAAAAAGCAGGCACAAGCAGAAGTCGAAGCGGAACACGAGCAAGAGATGACTGAGCAGCTCGCCATGCTCGAAGCAGAGAAGGATGCGGAGCTGAAGCCGTTTCTCGAGGCAGAGGAAGAGAGGAAAGAGGCGCAGAAAGTCAGGGAACAGATCGTCGACAATCTCCTCGAGAACTTCAAGGATTCTGATGAAGGAGACGTGGATATCGACGGAAAGACCGGCAAGGTCAGGATCAACTTTCAGGAATCCTATTTCGTGCGGGGATCTGCCGAGCTTTCAGACAGCATGAAAGATTTACTCCGGGTCATGATTCCGAAATATGCGAAGAGCATTTACCAAAATGAAGGTGCAGCCAAACAGGTCGAGTCGCTCAGGATTTCCGGACTGACCTCGCCCATTTTTCGAGGCCGCTATTTCGACATCAACGATACCTCTCCCGAAGGGGAAGAGGCGCGCGAATACAATTTGAAATTGAGTAATGATCGTGCACTTGTGATGTATAACTTCATTTTCAATGGCGATGAAATGGGCGATTACGAGTATCGGGCCCAGCTGAAAGCCGACCTGGGTATTGAAGCGCTGGGTTACCGGACCGCAACCCCTGTTCCCAGTGAGTTGGTGGGACAAAAGGCAGCGTGTCTCGAGTACGACTGTAAAAAGGAGCAGGCGTCCATTCTGGAGTTCCGACTGTATTCGGAACAGAAAACTCAATTTTAATCCTGGTTAATGGGTTAGGAAGCAACAATGTTTAAGTATGTATTTTTGGCCATTCTCGCGGCGGTAGTGTATTTCGTGTTCGTTTTCGAAATGCAGCTCACCAATCAGATGATCGGAAACCTGTTTATCGGCGGTATAGTGACTTGCTTCGTCGTTTTTTTGTTTTTCAAGTTCGGCTTGCATTACAAAATCGCATCGCTCAACCGATTCGCAACGGCATTCTATTACGCGGTTTTCGAGTACAAGAAAGTGCAAACGGCACCTTCGGATCTGTCCTACGTAGACAGTGTACGACAGCAGGCCGAGGTGGCCTTGGCCGCCAACTTCGACCCGACGCTATCGGCTGGCAAGTTGGCTATTCCCGTCACGCTGTACTCGGGCAAGGACCCCTATCTCGAGGAACTGCGGGCCAAGATCAAGGAAGCGGAAAAGCTCAAGCTCCAATCACACCAACTCGATACCCGGGCGGACATTCTGCTGGATAAAACCCAGGAAGATATGGTGGAAAAAAACCTGGTTACCGGCGAGCAGCCCAAGCTGTTCGACCGGTGGTTCGAAATGGTCGAAGGCACAGACGCGATCATCGAGCTGACGACCAACGAAGTGAAGGAGCAGGGCTATGGTCAGGCGCCGGACTACGAAATGATCAGCCGGATCGCACTCGACCGGAATCCGCACTTTGGCACGACCTACAGGATCTTCGAATCGGAGGCGATTGGCGGGATCCTGGCCCGGGCGCCCTTCATGATCATTTTGGTCGGGATTATCGGTACGTTCGCCGGATTTTACCTGGCACTGGAGCTGGGCGGGGATATCAAGGCCGGTGCCGCCGTGGCGATTATCAGTTCGCTGGTGGGTCTTCCGACTGCGCTGATGATGGAATACATAAACACCCTGTTTCCGGATCAAGATCGATACCAACGGGCGTTCAACACGTATAAAGTCGCCCTCGAATTGCTTTTCAATCACGAACAAGAGCTCTCGAGTATCAGACAGGACCGCAGACAAGAGGATCACTTACCATCGCCTTATTCGCCTGAAGGTACTGATGCCTCGCGGTTTCCCAGGAAACCTAACTAGCGCCTGATTTCGCGCACTTCAGTTACAGTTATGGCTTCCCCGCGCTCGGTGACAGCCAGGCTGCAGCCATAGATCGGTAAATTGCTGCCGGATTATTGCCGGGATTCGTACCGCACCGTTATGCACTATCAGGCCCTACTGGCAACGGGCGCCTCAACTAACTTGTTGATTTAAAATGTGACTAACGGTGCAGCGCAGCACTCATAATGCTGAGGTCGGTGGTTCAAGTCCACCCGTAGCCACCAACATTTTCGAGCGCTTAAACACCTTGCCCAAACATTGGCTAACATGAGGCCCGGGCGTTCTCGGACATTATTCTCCCCTGGCCGCCCGACGACGTCGAGCAGCTTGCACTTGGTCGCCGATCTAGCTGGAACCCGGTGCTTTCGCGGAAGCGCCCGGCGTCGACCCGGCCCTACATCGCTCCCGTCACGATTCGACGGCAGACGACTCCTTTTGTCGCTACCATAGTTGCTGGGTGCACAACCGGACAGTCACTATGTGCTTCAAAGATCGTGGGTATCCGCTATTATCCTTCAGGAAAAACTAGCTCCGAATGCGATTTCTGAAGCTGCTTCTCCCTATGGTCCTGATGCTGATTGGGCTTCCCCTCGCGGGCGTCGTCCTGACCGGCAAGCCGCTTGCCTTGTACCTCGAGTTTCCGCCGATAACGGAGCACGTTGTCCGTGCGGCCTTTTCCTGGTGGGCATTCGCTGCGACAACGCTGTTCGTCATCGTTACGGTATTTCCATTCGTTAATCGAGTCGTCCGATTCCACGGGAGCAATGAGGTAAGTTTGGTGCAGTCCGCATCCCTACCGTGGTGGGGTTGGCTCGCTGTCGTCTGGCTCGCCGTCGTCTGGCTCCTCGCGTGGAACCGATTCGAGTGGTTTGCATCTTTTCAGGCGTTTACGTTCAGCATGCTCTGGCTCGGTTACATCGTGATCGTCAACGCGCTGACTCGGAGACGTACTGGCCGATGCATGTTGACCAATCGCCCGGTGTATTTTCTGGCCTTGTTCCCGGTCAGTGCGGCCTTCTGGTGGCTCTTCGAGTTTCTGAATCGTTTCGTTCAGAACTGGTACTACATGGGAATCGGAACGCTCGGAGCGTGGGACTACTTCTGGCAGGCGACCTTGCCTTTCGCCACGGTGTTGCCGGCGGTTCTGGGAACACGCGAGCTGCTGGCCTCTTTTCCGCAACTGAGCAGGGGCCTCGACAATGCGTGGAATATAAGTTGGATGCATATGAAGTGGATTCCGTGGATTCTGCTGATGGTTTCCGCTGTCGGTCTCGCAGCCGTCGGTGTGTGGCCGAATGCATTGTTCTCACTGCTCTGGCTTGCACCTCTCGCATTGATCACGGCGCTGCAAATCATCATGGGTGAGGCATCGATTCTGGATGGGCCAGCAAATGGTGACTGGCGGGAGCTTTGGCAGGTCGCCCTGGCGGGTCTGGTGTGTGGATTCTTCTGGGAGATGTGGAACTATCAGAGCCTGGCCCACTGGGAGTACTCGGTGCCTTTCGTGCACCGCTTCGAAATATTTCATATGCCGTTACTGGGATACAGCGGTTACCTGCCTTTCGGTCTCGAATGTCTGGCGGTAGCCAGGCTGCTGGATATCCTGTGGGAAGGCAAGCATCGGACCTGACGCTGTCAGGAGTCGTTTAATGTGATGCGCGAGCTTATTCCCAAGAAGCAAATTCCGGGTCTCCAGCGGTACCCCGATGCGCGATGCCGTCTCCCAAACGTGTGTCGTTCGCACATCCAGGGTGTTCCCGGCAATGCGCGGCACCGAACTCGAAAATGTTGGCGACCTCCGGCTGCTCCGGTAGGGGTAGCCTGTTATGCTTGGCTTGAAGTGAACTCAACGAAGGTAGATGGCGATGATCGAAACCCCAGTCTCTACGTCGGAAATGATTGGGATCGAATCGGAACTCGGCGCTCACAACTACGATCCGCTCGATGTGGTTCTCACTCGTGGTGAAGGCGTCTGGGTATGGGACACCGATGGCAATCGCTACCTCGATTGCCTATCGGCCTATTCAGCGGTCAACCAGGGACATTGTCATCCCGAAATTCGCAAGGCGATGGTGGAACAGGCTGAACGCCTGTCGCTGACATCGCGTGCATTTCGCAATGACCAGTTACCGCACTTCTATGATGAAATATGCAAGCTGACTCGCTCATCCAAGGTGCTACCGACCAATACAGGCGCAGAGGCGGTCGAGAGCGCGATCAAGTGCGTTCGAAAATGGGGTTACGAAGTCAAGGGCGTTTCTGAGGAATGCGCAGAGGTAATTGTTTGCGCTAACGGCTTCCACGGAAGGACGATCTCAATCGTCAGTTTCAGCACGGATCCGACCGCACGCAAAAACTTCGGACCGTTCACACCAGGCTTCAAGATCGTGCCATTCGGTGATGGGAGTGCTTTGGAGAACGCCATTACACCCAATACCGTCGGGTTTCTCGTCGAACCCATACAAGGAGAGGCAGGGGTGATCATTCCGCCCAAAGGTTATTTCAAGCAGGTCAGAGAGATCTGCTCGCAGCACAATGTCATGTTGATCATCGACGAGATCCAAGCAGGCCTCGGGCGAACCGGAAAGCTGCTCGCCGAAGAGCACGAGGGAATTGAGGCGGACCTGACACTCGTCGGAAAAGCATTAGCAGGTGGTTACTATCCGGTATCCGCCGTTTTGTCGAACTCTGAAGTCCTGTCCGTACTTCGGCCGGGCGAGCACGGTAGCACTTTCGGGGGGAACCCGCTGGCCTGCGCTACCGCCAGAGCCGCAATGAGGGTGCTGGTCGAGGAAGGAATGATCGAGAACTCCGCCGATCAGGGACATTATCTGCTGGCGGAGCTCGCCGGCATGCGGACGAATCAGGTCAAGGACGTTCGCGGTCGCGGTTTGATGATTGCCGTGGAGTTCCATCCGGAAGTCGGCGGCGCCCGTCGCTTCTGCGAAAAGCTGAAGGACGTCGGGCTTCTATGCAAAGAGACACACAAGAACACGCTACGCCTTGCGCCGCCGCTCGTCATTACGCGCGACCAGGTGGATTGGGCACTGGAGAACATCGAAAAGGTCTTGAGGTTGGATTAGATTTCGTGCTCCACTTTCGGTGGCCTTTATTGAAGCGCCTGTGACGATGATGTCGCCGCGGCTAAGACGCGCCGATGCTATCTGCTTCGGGCATCCTTCGGACACCGGTCCAGCACCGTTAGGCACAGTCCAGAACTTTTGCAACGATCGCCCCAGCAGTCAGTCAATTAAAACAGCACGTTAGTGTTGAACTTCTGCCCTCATAATGCCGCGCTTTGGGCACGAACGGTCGATAGTAACGGCTTGCTGCGGCTGCCGCGCTAGTGCCGAATCTCTTCCAACGCTTCGCCGAGCTCATCGAGCTCCCGGCCGAAGCGGGACCAGTCACCCGCCTCGGCTGCATCGCGCATGGCGTCGTAGTGATGTCTTGCCCGGGCCGCCGGCGTATCCGGCGGCGCCTCGGAACGCTCCAGAGCTCCGGGCTCGGCGCCGGTCGGCTGAGTGGGAATGGAGCTTCCCGGTATCGTGGCCGGCTCCATCTTGGGGGCCGCGCCGAAGATCCGCTCAAGTGCATCCTCGAGGTCCACGCCCATGGCGATGTCGTTGCCGTAGCCGACGATCACCCGCTTGAGCTCCGGGATACGACCGTCCTCCGAGCGCAGGTAGAGCGGCTGGATGTAGATGAGCGACTGCTCAATGGGAATGACGAGCAATGTGCCGCGGATGACGTTGGAGCCGGCCCTATCCCAAAGCGTGATCTGCTGCGAGACGAATGGATCCTGGTTGATACGTCCCACCATTTGCTTTGGCCCGTAGATCAGGCGCTGCTTCGGAAACGTGTACACGACGAGTTGACCGAGACTCTTGCCGTCGTTTCGCGCCACCATCCAGGCGGCGAGATTGTCCTTCAACCGAGGCGTGAACGGCAGCATCAGGATGAACTCCGCTTCCTGCTCTTCGGGCAGTCGCATCACAGTGTAGTACGGCTCCATGCGCACATCGCCCACCTCCGGCACGGACCACTGATCTTCCTTGTTGTAGAACGTGTTCACGTCGAGCATGTGGTAAACAGCGTACATATCCGCCTGCACGCTGAAATAGTCGAGCGGATGGCGCAGATGTGCACGGAGCGACGGGCTCATCTCGGCCATGGGTCGGATCATGTCGGGAAAAACGTTATCCCAGGCGCGCGCGATGGGCTCTTCAGGATCCACCATGTAGAAGGTCATCGAACCGTTGTACGCGTCCATCACGACCTTCACCGGATTTCGCATGTAGTTGGCGAGCCGTCCGATATGCTCGGAGTACGGAAATCGGTCTGAGATGGTGTAGGCGTCGAAGATCCAGTAAAGACGGCCTTCGTCGATGACCATGTAGGGGTCGCGATCGTATCTCAGGAAGGGCGCGACCTTACGGATGCGCTCTCCGATGTTGCGGTAAATCAGGATTCGGGTTTCGTCGGTGAAATCGTCCGAGAGCAGCATCTTCATGTCGCCCGTGAATGCTGCGAACAACAGCCGGCGCCAGAGGGTCTCGAGCCCTACTCCTCCGGAGCCTCCGTAGGTCGCGAAGATGTTCTGGTCACCCTCGGGGTAGTTGAACTCCTGCTGGCTGGTCTTGACGAAGACATAGTCTTGCGTGAGCTCGCCGTAGTAGATCTCTGGTCGGGAGACGTCGAGCTCGGGTACGCTCGAGCGCGGCGGCAAATCCTTTACATAGAGCACGGGCAGGCCCTGCTCGTTCACCCGGTTCACGGGCCCCACCGTGAGACCGTAGCCGTGCGTGAATGTCAGGCGCTCGTTGACCCAGGTGCGGCTCGGCAATGACTCAGTGTTCAGTTCGCGCGGCGAGAGCATGATCTGGCGCATCTCGCCGTCGAGTCGATAGCGGTCGTTATCCACCGAGACGAAATCGTAGTAGGTCCGGATTTCCTGAATCTGGGCGAACGTATCGAGCAGCGGTTCGTGGTCCCACAGGCGCACATTGTTGACCGTCGCCTGGTTTCGCTGGATGTCTGCAAGCGTGAGCTTTTCGTCCTCGGCGAGGTGGCGCTCCACGATGCGGTCCAGCGCATATGCCCGGTTGGTGGCGGTGATGTGATGCGCCAGGTAGGGCCGCTCACGCTCGAGCTCATTGGGTGACACGACGAAGCGTTGCAGCACCATTCCATAGAGCGCACCACCGATCCAGACGACTGCCATCAGCACCAAGACCCCCGACAGCACGCGCCAGCGCCGGGTTGCCACGGCGACGACGAGGGCGACCGCGGCGATCAAGGCGACAATCACCTGCAGAGCGAGAACCGGTACGGTGGCGTGAACGTCCGCGTAGCCGGGTCCCGTGAGCAGCTCCCCCGGCTGATACATGAGCTCGTAGCGCTTGAGATAGGCACCCACTGCGATCAGCACCAGGAGAAACGCACCGATCACGGCAATGTGCAGGCGATGACGCGCGGGAACCGCCGCGAGCGCTGACAGATCCGCGAGCGACAGTTGCTGCCCCGTCGACTGGAACCGCACGTAATAGATGAGTCCGGTGCCGGCTAGCGCGATGAGACCGGTCGACCAGAGAAAGGACTGCACCATGTCGTAGAAGGGCAGCGAGAAGACATAAAACGCCGCATCTCGGGAGAAAATGGCATCCTGGAATCCGAAGGAGACACCGTTCAGATAGAGCAGCACGGTCTCCCAGTTCGAGGCGAGCGCAATTCCCGTCAGCACGGCCAGCACGAGACTCGCGACGGCGGCGAGCCACCGCACGGTGCGCTCGCTGATCACACTTCCGAGTGGCGACGCCACCACCTGAGGGCTCACGTACTGGCGAGGATCACCGAGCTGGCGCGCGGCGTACAGGAAGTTGGCATACAGGATTACAAACGCGATCGCGATGCCGCAGGCGGCAGTTGCGATCTTCGACAACAACATGGTGCGGAATACCTGGGAGAAGCCCACCGTACCGAACCAGTGGTAGTCCACCACGAGGGCAACGGTCGATTTCGACGTGTAGATGACGACAACGACCAGGGCGATGATGCCCCACACAAGCAGTCTTGACCGCATTATTCCCCCAACGCCTCGGATGGAATCATCGACCCGGTGGGCAGCTCGTGCTCGACGGGCCGGAAAGGCGCCAGCGAGTAGCGTAACCCACGGTGGCACCTGGAAGCCAACTAACGATTGTAAGGAATGGATTTCACCGACCAACGATACTCATTCGGCCGAGCCGGGGTTTCCGACGCGTCGGCGCCCCGAATCCATCGATCGTGGCTTCGCAGTGCTTGGCGCTGGGCTTACGACACTGCATCGCTACGATTGTCTGCCGATGCCGCGCTTTGGGCAGCAACACTACTGATAGCCGATGGGTGAGCCGCCTGGGCGCGGCACCACACACCCGGCCGCTCTCGGTGTCGGCTCGGGCCCTACAGTGCGCGGTGTAAGGACTTACGAAGGACGGCCAAGATTCATGAACTTGGTGGGCCGTGCAGGAGTCGAGCCTGCGACCACCTGATTAAAAGTCAGGTGCCCCGATCGGGTAATCGCTCTCGTGCGGCCAAAATTCGTTCGGGCATTTTTCGGACACCGGTCCAGCGCCGTTAGGCACAGTCCAGCACTTTTGCAACGATCGCCCCAGCAGTCAGTCAATTAAAACAATAAGTTAGCGTTGAACTTCTGCCCTCATAATGCTGAGGTCGGTGGTTCAAGTCCACCCATGGCACTAGGCACTGTTACGCAAGCTCTGCCCCATCTGACGGCTACCGCCGAACGAGGAAGTCACAGGGTTCCTTGGGATTAAGGGGCGAACGACCACCTGGCTTCGAACCAGGTAGTCGGGGAGGATCCGGGCGCGCCCCATGCGCATCGGTGCTTCCGTGGAAGCGGCCACTGTCTTGGGCGCCATCAGCTACGAGATCTCCATCGGTATGACGTCCCCCTTTCCCGGGATTGCCGCTGGAGCGGGACTCTGCACCGTCGTGGCTAGATAGTCCCCTCGAGCGCAGAATTGAGCGGCCTTTCGATTGAGCCATGTCAATGCTCACGCACCCCACTAGTGGATACTTTCAGGCAGGAAAGGAGGTTCACCAAATGTTCAAGAACGTACTGGTAGCAATAGACGGCTCCGATCATTCCCGACGGGCGGCAGATATCGCTGCTGACATGGCCGAGAAGTATGGCGCGAAGCTCGTGCTGCTGCATGTCGTCGGAAACGGTAAGGTTCCGGCGAGTCTGGCCCGAATGCTGGAGGTGGAGCAGATGACCGAGGCCGAGCGCCCGAGGTCACCCAATGTGGCAAACGTGGCGGGCGGTATCGCGACCGTAGAACGGGGAACGGACAGCAGGGAACACGAAGAGGAGATGAAGGAGGCCGTCGCGAAGATGCTCCTCGCCGAGGCCGAGCACACGGCAAAAAACAAAGGCGTTCTAGACGTTTCTCTGATCACTGAGCATGGTGACCCCGTCGGTCGCATTCTCGAGTGCGCCGCTCGCGAGGGTACGGATCTGATCGTCATGGGTTCCAGAGGATTGTCCGATCTCCGAGGCCTTCTGATGGGGAGCGTATCCCACAAGATCTGTCAGCTGTCCGAGTGCACCTGCATAACCGTCAAGTAGTCGCTGATCGTCTTCCATCTCCCTCTACCTCGGCCTCCCGACGGGCAGAATTGCCAATGGCTGCTCTTCGTCTGACATCTGGAGCAACTGCTTCACCGTACTGTCCATGAATGCACCAACCATTACAGTGCCGAGGCCTAGTGTCTCGGCTTGAAGATAGACGTTCTGCGCAGCGTGCCCGACTTCGATGTGCGCATAACGAATACCGCGGTCCCCGTACTTCTTGGTAGTTCTCTCATACACAGCCGAGAATACCAGCACGATAGAGCCTTTCCCTGCCCACTCCTGCCAGACAGCCGCCGTCGCAAGTTCGTCGCGCACGTCGCCTTCCAGTACTTTCACCAGTGCGTGCTCATGTGAGACATAGCGGTAGACGCCCGCCGGCAAGCCATCGACGTTACCCACCACCAGACGCACCTCCAAAGGATAGAGCGCCCCCGCCGACGGCGCCGTGCGAAAGCGGTAGCCGGTAACGCCTTGTGCCGCCCACAGCAGCTGTGAGACTTCAGCCAGAGTCAACGGGTCCGGTTCGAACGATCGGATAGAGCGTCTCGAGCGCAATGCCTGCTCCACCGACACGTCGCTCTCATACCGTGGCTTCGGCAACATTCGCAGGTCCTCGCGTTCCGCCGATGCTCCGGGCGAGCTGACTACCAAACAACCCGAGAGCGCAATTGTGGCGAACAATGGCAACAAAGACCTTTCCAACGTTCGGACCTTCTTGCTGCTGCTTTCGAGAACGTGGTCCATACAGGCCAATTACGCGCCAATGCAAGGAGTCCTGGGATGTTCCGGGAAAGAGTCGCACGCGCTCGCACCCATTCGTTACCCATCCTGCGGCGTGTCAAACTCGTGGTGATTGATTCGGATCAATAACCCGTCAACCCGCTGGGGTAGCCTGGAAATCAAACCTGGCAATATCCAACGTAGTGTCGATGAGATAGGCATGCAGTCCACGTTGTCCCAAACGCAGCTACACGACTTGAACGAGACTCTGGAAGCGCGGTTTCGCGAGCTCTGGGAGACTATTCATCAGGAGCTACACAGCTCCGACGAGGAACAATATTCGGATCTGGCGGGCAGGGTCCACGACCGGGGCGACGAGTCCGTGGCCGATCTACTGGCTGACGTCAACCTGGCGGTCATCGACCACCACGTCGAAGAGATCCGCGAGGTTGAGGCGGCTATCCTGCGCATGTCCGCGGGCACCTTCGGGCTGTGCGTCGATTGCGGGCAGGAGGTTGCGGCGGAACGCCTCACCGCCTATCCGACCGCGGCCCGTTGCCTGCGATGCCAGTCCCAACGGGAGCGCAACTACGCGCAACCCGGCCACAGTAAGCTGTAGGCTCCCATCGACAAATAGACGACTCAGCGCAGCCGGAAAGGAGGTTGGTTCCCTGTCCGTACTCAGGAATCTCCCTCCGCTTCGAGCTCGCGCAGCTGCTTCGCCTCGGACACCCCCATGCCACTGATCTTCGGCCTCCAGCGGTAGATGGTGTGCTCGCTGTCCCGTGGCGCCGGGCCAGATCGGGCACCTTGGCACCCGCCTCGTGCTCCTTGAGCACGGCAATGAACTGCTCCTCGGTGAACCGTTTGCGTTTCATCTGGGGACCTCCCTCGAGTCAAGTTTCCGGGAAATCCCGTATCGCGCATGGATCGAATTACGGGAGTAAGGTCACTTGTTGAAATATGGCCGGTAGCTGCGTGTGCCAAATTTGTGCCACTGTGACATTTGGTGAAAGAGAGAAACAGCAGGTTAGGTCGGCTTTGCAGATGCGGCAAGCGTCGCAAGTGACTGTTTACGTTGAAATGCCAGACTAGCCGATGTGACTTCGAACCAAGTGGTCGGGGGTTAGAGTCCCTCCGGGCGCGCCAAGATTTCTATGGCTTAGACTTCGTTTGGATACTGTATTCATTGCGAGAGTCCCCTCGAAGGTCGCCTTGACGGCGTCGTTCCGGGGACCGGCCACGTTGGTTGAATTCACGGCACCTCGAGCGGGATTGCTACCCGTGATTCATTGGCTCACCTTTTGTTCTTTGCCGGCCAGCGCCTCGGCGAGACGCACCCACTGATCGGGCACTAGCCTTCCCACGAAGACGAATCCGCCGCTTCCGTCCGGGCGAAATACCACGCCCTCTCCTTCCCCCGGGTAGACATCCGTCGCCTCGCGCGCCACGTTGCCGTGTGCGACGAGGACTATGTTGGTGCCCTGCGTCGGCGGTACCGCGAGACGGGCTCGCGCGCGCCGTGCAATCGCCGCGCGTCCGCCAAAGTAGTCCGCGACGCGTAAGTTCATTATGTCGGTCGTCGTCTCGACGGGACCGAGAGCCATCAGTCGCGCCGTCTCGACCGTGCGGCAATAAGGGCTCGCGAGGACACGACCCACTGGAATGCCGAGCGTGCGAATCGCCTCTCCCACCTCGCGCGCGGTGCGCCGGCCGCCATCCGAGAGCTGTCGAATCCGGGAATCATCACAGCTAACCCAATCTCCTGCTGCGCGGACGTCATCGCCCTGCGACCAGTCTGTCGCTGCGTGGCGGAAGTACATATTGTAACCGCCACCACGCAGCGCCTGTATGAGTGCCTCGCCGGAGAGCAGGACGGTGTCTCGGGCGGGCGCGCCAGCAGAATAAGAAATTAACAGCGCGAGCAACACCAGCCACGGTGATCCGAAAAACGTATACTGCATAATCACGAGATAGTTCGAGTCTGTATCTCGGCACCAGCATGATAGCCACGTGTGCCGAATTTGTGCCACTGTGACATTTGGTGAAACAGGAAATCAGCGAGTTACATCGAGCTTGCGAATGCGGCAAGCGTCGCAAGTGACTGTTCTAGTTGAAATACCAAAGTAGCCGTCGACGCCGATGGCTAGTCGCCTATCTCTCTATTCAACAGCATATTGACAAACTGCCTTCGAGTCTCGTTCGATACATATCTATAAGCATTGTATTTCACATGCTGATTTTCATCACCCAGGTTCAACTCAATTCCCCATAGTGGCGTAGCACTCAAGGGGTTCAGAGCATAGCGAACGTCACCCAATATATCCGGTTTCCCAGGATACTGGCTGACGTATCCATCTGAAAAGTATTCGAAACGCCGTATATCGCGAGCCAAAACGGAGTCAACGTCCAATTCTGGAAGTGTTTTCGTCATATCGAACTTCTCAATGGAAACATTTTGATAGACTCGTTTTGACAATCCGACCCGTACCACGTCAATATGGAATTTGTCTTCTGATAGATACACAGATCGCCAGAGTAGAATATTACCCATCGTCGGTTTTATCACGATTTTCTCTATTACTTGATCACGTTTTTCCGCTAACTCATAAATCGACTCCTCTGCCCTGTTCAACTGAAAAACGGCGATCAATAGATAGCACCCTGCCAACACTATTCCCAATCGACTATAGCTTGTATTAGAACTCCTAAATCCCGCTACTACTCCAAGCAATAACAAGGATGTGAAGGCGGGATCAACAATCGATATGACATTCCATGAGATGCGTGCATCACTCACAGGCCAAAGCAAATACGTGCCGTAGCTTGTGCAGGCGTCGATGAAGCCGCTTAATAAATAGCCGAAGAAGCAGTATAGATACAGGTACCGAAGAGGTAGTTTCCCACGCAAGAATGGCCACAAGAGAAAGAAGGCGACTAGTGCGCCAACAGGTATAAATAAGATTGAGTGGGTAAAATGACGATGATATTCAAGGGCTAGTAATGGATCACTTGATGACTGTATAAACACATCGGAATCGGCAATGATGCCAGATACTAATCCGATTAGTGTGGCTAAACGTACGTGCTCTTTTCTTGAAACAGACTGAGCAACGGTCGCACCTAAGATGCCTTGTGTAACTATATCCATAGAGTGACGAGGTTGACGAATCTGAGAGAAAAATACGGATTCTACGACAACTCCAGCAGAACACTTCTAAACGGATAGGCAGGCGGCATAGTCAACACAAGACTGCGTGCTCTTCAATCCCTGCCCGAGGCGACAACAAACATTCAAAGACTGCTTTCGATCGGGATCGGCTCACTCACAAAGCATACTAGTTCGTCCGGGGCGACGTGTGTCACATTTGTGCCACTGTGACATTTAGTGAAGCGGGAAATCAGCGAGTTACGTTGGTTTTGCGAATGCGGAAAGCGTCGCAAGTGACTGTTCTAGCTGAAATGTTGAATTAGTCCGTGTGACTTCGAACCAGGAGGGCGTCTCGTGGCGGAAATTAGATCGATGCCCCCGACGGAGTAGATGCGATTACGGACGCGCTATCTGAATCCCACTCACTCACCGCGAAGGGTCTTCCCATCGGAAGCCGGAGTGCGTAGCAAGCGTCTTAGGGTCCCGCACACCGATGTACCGTCGGCCGCCGATTATCCAGGTGGGATAGTTTTCGATATTCTTGGCCGCGCACGAAACCGTTTCCGGACCATTCGGGCCGCCTGGTTTGCACTCGACATAGGGCAAGCGTTTGGCCGAGGCTCCGAAGAGTTCCTTCTGCTCCTGGCAGCGTGGGCACCAGTAGGCGCCGTAGAACTTCGCCCCAGATTCCTCGAGATGGGTCGCGAGGGCCGCGAGGTAAGGCTTCTCCGGTCCCGCCGCCGGGTCGAACGCGCCGCTGTAGTGAAGATGTAGAGCACCGACCACGAGGGCGGCCGAGAGAGCGGCCGTCGGAAGCCAGGTCTTCCACTGGAATCCCGGGATCTGCTCGGGCCTCGCCCAACACAGCAGGGCGAAGATCGCCGTCATGATGGCGAGCGACGCAAGGCAGTACATGCAGGTCGCCTGGATCTCGAAAACGGAGACTGCGGTGAGGTAGATGCTGATGCCGACGCCGATGCAAGCCACGAGGGCCGCCTTGGACCACGTCGAGCGGCGCCGGCGCATCTTCCACATGAGCGCAGCCAGCACGGCATAGGTCAGGAAACCCCAGAACGATAACGGAAATCCGAGCAGGGTCGACCAACGACTGCTCTGGACAATATCGCAGCTTGATTCCGTGCCGCAGTAAAGCGGCGTCGTCCCGAGCCACTTCACGGCGGTCAGGTAGGCAGTCAGCGCCATCCCGGCCACTGCCAGGCCGAGTATCAGCCGGTTCAATCCACCGAAATCACGGGCGCGTGGCGCAGGCGTCCGAGCAGGATCCGTCGGGTGACGCTTCTCGCTCCGTTGGCGGTGGCCTTTCTTGCCCTTTCGTCTCTTTGCCATCGTATTGACTGTTCTCCTCCGCTTCTAGGAACAGATTCGAAGTCCCTTCGGAGCGTACATCGGACACAACGAGGCGCGGGCGGGGTAGCGCTTGTCGGCGATCTCGATCTTGTAGGTGCCGCTGTTGACGTAGTCGGACTTCACGCGGACGGTGCTCTCCATGGGGCCGAAATCCACTCGACGTAGGTGGGGCGAAGCGCCTTTCCCAGCGCTCTGTAGGCGTCAGTCAATAAGTAAGTGTGCCAAACTTGTGCCACTGTGACACTGAGTGAAGCTGGAAAACAGCGAGTTACGTCGGTTATGCGAATGCGGCAAGCATCGCAACTGACTATTCTAGTTGATAATCCAGATCAATCAGTGTGACTTCGAAACAGGTGATCGGGGGTTCGAGTCCCTCCGGGCGCGCCATCGTTTCGATGGCTTAGCGTTTCCTTACCTCCTTACCGCCTTTGTCATGTGACAAGTTTGTGCCACCAACGGCACGAGACGTGACAATTGCTGGATTCCGTATCGACATTTACTCCGGACACTGTGTGTCGCCAACCGGTCGGGCGCCGCGAATGAAGCGGGATATCCAGACCCAGTAACACCGGCCAGCTCTCGAAATGAGATCATTGTGTCCCGCGCCCGGGACCTCTATCAGAGTCGACCCGGATGGCGCCGCGGCATAAAGCGCCCGGCCCATTTCAATCGGCAGCGTGCTGTCTTCGCTTCCGTGAATGATGAGGATGGGACTCGTTACCCGCTCGAGCTTCTCCAGGGAGTCGAACGAATCTCCCACCAGCCACCTTGCCCATCCCAGGCCGTGGTAGTCGGCGAAGTCTGCTCCGGAGGAGATTGGAGAGACCAGGATCAATCCCGCCAGCGGCTGATCCTGGGCGACGTCGATGGCCACCGCCGAGCCCAATGATCGGCCCAGAATGAACGTGCTCGGCTTCGCGTATCCCAAATCTTCGCTCAGGTAGCTCAATACCGCTTCGGCGTCCAAATATACGCCTTGCTCCGAGGCCGTGCCGCCGCTCTTGGGATACCCCCGGTAGCTCAAGAGAAGCACCGCAACCCCCAGCTCGCGCAGCGATCTGGCCTGGCCCAGACGCCGGGTCGAGTTTCCGTGGTTGCCATGGAAAAAGATGACTGCCTGGTCACTGGTATCTTTGGGAAGGTAATAGGCATGCAGCGCTACACCGTCCGCGGCGGGGATGATTTTCTCGATGACGGAGGGATCACCGCCGATCAGGCCGTCGCCACCGCCATCGCTGGGCTGGAACGCGACCGAATTAATCATCGAGGCACAGCCGATGCACGCGCTACCCAGCCCCATGACGACCAGCGTAAGCAGCCCTCTTGATGCCACCGATAACTTCCCCTGGATTTCGAGAATTGGCCCTGCCCTGCAATTTTGCGCTGTCCGGTGTCGCTCGGGATAGTGTGCGCGCGTGATGAAGGATAGGAGATCCAACGTCCCTGCCGGCTACTCGGGAGTGGCGGGTGCTCGGCTAGCACCAAAACTGGAGCGGGCGGCGGTGCCGGCTCCGTCAGGTCGAAGGCGGGGCTCTGGTCGATGTCGTCGAGCGGTGGGCCGCACAGCTGGCCCGGGCTCGCCACAGCGATTCTGCCAACTCGCTACGATGAAATCGGATGTGCCAGATTTGTGCCACGATAACATTTGGTGACACAGGAAATCAGCGAGTTACGTCGGGTTTGCGAATGCGGCAAGCGTCGCAAGTGACTGTTCTAGTTGAAACGCTGAATTGGTCGGTGTGACTTCGAACCAGGTGGTCGGGGTTAGAGTCCCTCCGCGTGCGCCATCGTTTCGATGGCTCATCGTTGTCCTTCCTCCTTACCACCTTCGTCACTCAAAAACTGAACTCGCCGTTTCGGCTCCAGCACCATCCGTGCCGCGGATGCACGCTCGATCCGGCCCCACTCAGTCGGCGCCATTTTGAGGCGGTCGTTGTACTCCTGGCCTTCTTCGATTCTTGCAGTTCCAGTAGATGGAGCTCTTCCGATGCTAGTTAATTCACCAGCTCCACGAACTGGAAAAATTCGATCGGCGGGTACAGGTTGAGCTTTCTGGCGGCCTGCATATTGACCAGATACGCGAACTCCTCCATGGGAAGCACAGGTATGTCACCGGGCTCGGTTCCCTCCACCAGGATCCGTTCTACCTGTACGCCCGCGAGCTTGCCTACGTCATAGTCGCGGGCTGCGATCGACATGAGGGCATTCGAGTCTTTCACCATATGCTCGTAGGGAGTCAACACCGGCAGACCCGCAGCGACCGCCGCCCCCGTGAATCGATCCGTCTGCCTTTCGAGAAACGAGCTGGAGCCGAGGTAGATGAACTGCACACCGATGTCTTTCAATGCAGCGATGGCAGGCTCGATGGAGTCCGGATCCGGCGCGCCGTCCGCGAGGGATTTCAAAGCCAGAGCGCTCAGCTTGAACTTGAGTGAGCCCGTCAAACCTCGGATCTCGTCGACCTTGCCAGTCGAGTTCGGCGCGCTCTCGTCGTAGAGAATTCCAAGATGGTCGAACTTCGGCATGTAGAGGCGAATGCTTTTGATGTTCACGCTTTCTGGGACGCGATTGCGCGTGCCGGTCACGTTCTTCCGTCCGGTCCGCTCGAAGCTCTCGATTATTCCCGAGCCTATCGGATCCGACACGACGGTGAAGACCACGGGAATGTCGTTCAGGAAACGGGGATTCTCGCTATCAGAGAGGGGACCCGCTATGCCCATCGTCACCTTGGTGCCCCACGTGACCGCGAGATCGACCTTCTCCGCGCGCAGCTTATCCACGAAACCGGGCAGCTTCGATTTGTCCTGGTCTGCGTTGAGAACGATGACATCGGCGTCAATCTTTCTCTCTGCTACATAGTCCTTGAACCCGCGACAAACGTCCTCACAGCCGATCCAGACTACCATGCCGATTTTCATTCGGGCATCGGTTTCGCGGGGAGTGAGCGTGAAGGCGAGAGCGAGAACGAGACCAGGCAGAACCAGACGCGCGGGCATATTCATGGACCCCTCCCGGTATTTGCACTCCGGCCGTGCTCAAGCGAAACGACGAACCCGAGGGCTTCTGCCAAGACGATCAGCCCGACGATCCCAATCGCTCCGGAGTAGCCAGCATAATCCGTGAGGGCGCCAATGAAAAGAAACCCGGCGATGCCACCGGCTCGCTCGAGCACTCGCGCGGCACCGAGCGCCGTGCTGGAGTCCAGGTGCGCGAGCGATCCCTCCGTGCTCTCCATGATCAGCACTGCCCCGGCGAGAAGCGATGACCGGGGAAGAACGACGGCCGGGCGGCTGAACTACGCCGGTAGCCTCCCCTGGATGGAAACAGCGGCCACCAGCGCGAGGAAAAAGCACATCAGGAGAATTTCTGGACGCCCACGTTTCCGGACCATTTAGTGGGTGTCCAGAACTCGTTCAGTTGTTGAGTTCAGGATGTCTGCCGGGGAGACAAGGCAGTCTCAGGAGAGGCTGAGCCCAGTCCGAGTTCTGCAAGAATGTCCTCGCGTGGCCGAAATTCGCTCGGGCGTGTTTTTAGGCACCGGCCCAGCACTCTTGCAATGATCGCCCCGGTAATTAGTTAGCCAAGATAATAGGTTAGTGATGAATCTCTGCCCTCATAATGCTGAGGTCGGTGGTTCAAGTTCACCCGTAGCCACCCGCATTATCAAACACCAATGGCTCCTCGTGCTTGGAGCCGGACCAATTTTCCAGGTTATTCCCAGATTACTAATCGGAAAAGCAGAGCGCTCGTCGAGCATCCGCCGGCCCGCCGCCGTGCGGGGCCGGTTCGCCGAGCCGGTACGCCTCACGGCGAGAATCGGTGCGCGCTATTCACTCCCCATTGGGAGGAAAACAGGGATAAGCGCCCGCCAACACTTCGGCCACCCATATGTGGGCGTTCTTATGGCCGCCACTGGAATCCTGATCCAACTCATTGACGACCAGATCCAACTGAAGGAAGATTAAATTCCGAAGTTCGTTCAGACTCACCGTATGGGGAATACAGGCCCATTGGGCGTGCAGCGGTACCCCGTGCGCGAGAATGTCCGCGACGCCATTGATGTATCCTGCGCACAGCGGTCCGGGGCCGGGGTCGCCAACCTTGTAGGGCTCGCACCAGCCGGACAAGGTCTCGGTGTCGACGTACATGTGATCGGCGGCGGTGGGCGTGGCGAACAAAACCACCGTCAGAACCAGTAGGATGTGAATTATGTGTGGCGTGTTCGTTACCTCTCCTATCGTTGTAGGAACGCCCGTCGATAGGTGCAGGTGCATCTTTGGAACGGAGGAACAAGGAACACGCTGAGCCGGGAGCTGCACGACATAATCGGGCAGTGTGATGTTTGCGCAGTAGGCCTCGGATAACATCCCGGCAGTCTCATCGACGCTCAGCCACCGGCTTCACACCGACATAGCTGCCGGAGATACAACACCAAGTCGTCGATCTCCTGTGCGGACAAGGTCTCGCCCCAAGGGGGCATGAGCCCCGACTTCTGCACAGCATCGCCACCCTCGGCGATCGCCATGCCGAGTTCCTCGTCGCTGAGCTGACTCATTTCCTCGGCGTACAAATGGTTTCTTGGTGACACGGGCAAGCCGCCGGCCGTGTCGTTGATCCCTCTGCCGTTGCCCCGAGAGCCGTGGCACTGGACGCAGTAGAGTCGATAGTTCTTTTCCGCCTCACTCCTGCTGGCTGCCTCCCGAGTTACGAATACCGACATCGGCGCCGCGGATCCTTGGGCTACGGCGTCGCGCTTCTCGAGATCGATCCTGGCCGGCGACTTCATGGTGTTGATGAAAAGGGTCAGGAGCTCACGTTTCTTGTGCGACATCTCTACCCTCGGCATCCAGGTCTTGGGATCCCAATGCTGGGGGTTCTCGATTCTCGCGTACACCCAGTCTGGATTCAGTCGATTGCCGGCGTCGGTGAGATTCGGTCCCGAGACGCCCCCCATGACCCTCTTACCCCATCGGACGGTATGGCATCCGATACAAGGAAGCTGCTTGCGAAACAATCTCAGCGCCTTCGGCTTACTGAACTTCTTGCCCGGCTCAATCACGCCGGTTTTCATGGTCGCGTCCTCGAGGGTCATCAGATACTCGGTGACGGCTTCGGCGCGCTCGGGATCGAGCTTTGCGGAACACGATTGGACCGTATCGACGGCGATTCGGTCCTTGTCCCCGACAGATCCGAGATGATTGAGGTAGACGACACCGGAGTAGCGGATAGGCGTGGAATCTTGCAGCCAGTCCACAAGCCACTCTTGTCTGAACTTGCTTCCGGCGTAGAAGAGATCGGGTGCCGTGCGATCCAGAAGCGTCTCGAAGGTGCTCGCAGCCGGAGGTCGGAGCTGATGGCAGCCTGCACACTCACGCACCACGATGGCTCTGCCATCGAGCGTCTCGGCAGTTGCGCCCGCGTCACAAGTTCCGACGACCAACATCGCGCTTACAATTAGGCCCACGAGTAGGCGATCGAGACGAACGTCGAAGGACTTACCCATTGCACTGGCACCTTTCGTGGACCCGGGCACAGTACCCGGGTCCACGCCGCTCGGTTTCGATGGACGTCATGTCCCCGAGCTCACTACAAGATGGTAATCATGCCTTCCATTCCCTTGTCGCGATGGGTCTTACCGTCCTTGTCTTTGATATGGCACCACACGGTAGCGTTGCCTGTGGCCACGGGAACGAACCACCACTCAGTTGTGCCACCCGGATATATCTCGACCTCGCTCACAGCCCCTTTGATTTCACCAATCTGCTTGGCGCCCGCCCCGAGATCGTCCATCACCTGCACCTTGCGGGTGTAGACGCGGCTCACGAAGTCGGGAGAGGTGAAATAGTGCTTGCTGTCACTGGGATTGTGGAGCACCAGCTTGTAGAGCTTGCCCGTCTCGAAGGTCAGTTTGTCCGGATAAAACTTGTGATCCCCGGCACTGTCCTTACCCATGTCCAAACGCACCTCGATGGGTTTCTGCTTGGCGAGATTGCCGCCCGCGAAAGCAACCGGGGACAACAGAAACACGCTGCTGACCACGGCGACCATAATTTTCGTTAACGTGCTCATCCTTCTTTACCTCTTCGATAAGACAGCTGGATTTGCCTTTTGTCGAACCCGTCACTCGCACAGGTCTCGACTCCTCTCACGAGTCAACATAACGCTTCAGACAAACGGGGAAAATAGGGGTGAACTAGCAACGAGATAGGGGTTTTCCCTAGGAGGCCTGCACCGCCGATATCATCTTGACAAGAGCGGCCAGGGATCCAGCCTGCATTTTCTCCATTACCCGCGAGCGATGCAGCTCCACGGTCTTCTCGCTTATACCGAGCTGGCGCGCCACGCCCTTGTTCGTGTCCCCGGCAATCACCTGCTCCAGGACCTGGCGTTCTCGCGGCGTTAACCGGGCCATCCGATCCTTGATTGCCTCTTGCCCGAGCCGGGCCTCGCGCGCCTTGACACCCTCCGACAACGCTCTTTGGACCCGGTCCAGCAGCAGCTCGTTGTTAAACGGCTTCTCGATGAAGTCGACCGCCCCGGCCTTCATGGCATTTACCGCAACCTGCACGTTGCCGTGTCCTGTCAGAATGATCACGGGAAGATCGATTGCCCGCCTGTCGAGCTCCTGTTGCAACTCGAGACCGCTCATCTCCGGCATCCGTATGTCGAGCAGCAAGCAACCCGCGCGACCGGGTTCGTAGCTGTCGAGAAAGTCCTGCGCCGAGGCGTAAGCTTCCACCGGGACGTCTATGGACGTTATCAATCCGCACAGGAAACGCCGCACCGCATGGTCGTCATCGACGACGAAGACAGTTGGCTCGGAGGCGTTCATCGCTGTCTCCCTGTGTCAGCGACAGGAAGCGTGAAGTGAAACTCCGTGCCTGACTCGCGAGACGAGGTTGCCCACAAGCGGCCACCGTGCGCCTCGACGATGGTGCGGCTTATGGACAGTCCCATGCCGAGGCCCGTCGACTTGGTCGTGAAGAAAGGCTGAAACAGTCGGTCCAAGTCCTCGGCCGGTATCTCGTTTCCGGTGTTGTGCACGGCTATCTCGACCGTTCCGTCTCGAGCAGCGGTACGGATGGTGATAAGTCGTGGCGCCGGTACGCTCTGCACCATTACCTCTACACCGTTATGAACGAGGTTCACGACGACCTGTTGTACCTCGATGGAATCAGCGGTTACCGGAGGCAGATCTCCTGCCAGCTCGAGTTCAATATCGGAATTGTGCTCGCGTGCATCCGAGCGCAAAATATTCGACACGGCCCGAATCGTATCGTTAACGTCGATTTCTTTTCGTTCCGGCTCTTTCTTCTGGATGAAACTTCGCACCCGTCGAACGATCTGGTTGGCGCGTTCCGCCTGCTCTGCGGCCTGCTCGAGAGAATCCAATAGATCCTTCGGTTCGCCTTTGTCGGTTCGCAGTCGATTCAGACAAAACTGCGCGCATCCCGAGATGACGGTCAGGGGCTGGTTAAGCTCGTGTGCCAGGCTCGTCGCCATTTCTCCCAGGCTGCTGACGCGTCCGAAATGGGCCAGCTCGTTGCGGTGACGCCTCGCTTCATCATCGGCCTGCCTGCGTTCCGTGATGTCCTCGGCGGAACCGAGGAAGTGCGTGAGGGTTCCCTCCTTGTCGGTTATCGGCGAAATAGAGACAGCGGCCCAGTAGAGGGTTCGATCCTTTTTTCGGTTGTGTAACTTCCCCTGCCAATCCCTACCCGACGTGATGGTTGTCCAGAGCTCCCGGTAGACCTCGGGCGGCGTTTCTCCGGACTTCAGGATCCGCGGTGTTTTCCCCATCACGTCCTCGAGCGTGTAGCCGGTCACATGCGTGAACCGCGGATTGACGTATTCGATGTGTCCGCTGAGATCTGTGATGATAGTCATAGCGGGACTCTGTTCCACCGCTCGGGACAGCTTGCGCGCGTTCTCCTCGGCTTGTTTGCGCTCGGCAACCTCCCGGGTGAGTTTTTGCGTACGCTCTTCCACGCGTCGCTCGAGATCGTCACGAGCGTGCTTGAGTTCTGCCTCGGCCTGCTGGCGCACTGTGATCTCGCGCTCTAAAGCCACGTTCTTCCGATTGATATCCGCATACTGGCTTTTGATTGTGTGGTCGGCGCGGCGCACGGAGAGAAACAGTATGCTGAACAAGACCGCGAAGACCGTCAGAAAGCCCAGGGCGAGCTTGAAGGTATCGCGCCTTATGCCGTCGAGGAACGGAGTGACGTCGGTGTAGAGCTCGAAGACACCCTCTGCGGATCCGTTACCGCTCGGAATTGGCAAGTAGCTCTCTACCAGATCGCGATTCTGAACGGCGCCCTCGAAGGAACTGAAGGTGTCGCGGTAGGTCAACTTACTGGCGGGCTTTCCCTCGCGAGCCGCCGAGAAGTGGCCGGGGTTGTTACTCTTGTTCTCTCCGATCTCGTCGGGCTCCGAGGAGTAGACCGTGAGGCCGTTCAGGTCATAGATCTTGATCTTCAGGATCGGGAGACCGAGAGATACGTCCTTGACGACAGCCCGGATTTGAGCCGTCTCCGGGCGCCCGCGCAGTTCCTCGCTTTTTATCGTGGAAGCGGTTGTCACGTATGACGAGAAAAGCGGCCAGATCGTATTGGCCAGCGATTGCGCGAGCGCCACATTCTCGTGTTCCGCAAACTGGATGAGGCGATTCACCTCGTTTTGTCGGTGTACCACCAGTACCACGACGATAGCCACGACCACGAGAGCACTGGTTAGCAAGAAGAATCGAACGAACCTGAACATCATCGCTCCCGTTGTCCCGGACCGACGATGCGGACGAGTTCCGGCCGCCGAGACCATTCGCTTCCCATTCTCTCTAGCAAACTGGCGCGGACCTTCCTTGATCCGGATCAATTTGCCGTGACATCGCCGAGCGCGTGCTTCACTGGCAGCATAGCCTTTCTCGGTCGACAGCCGCGTACGGGTCAAGGTCAGAGATCCGGACCTACCGGCTGGACATGCGATTTTCTTGACCATGACCAAGGCGCGGCGACTTAGACCGTCCTCGACGGGTAGAGCATCGCGTCTCGCCCCTCGCGACGCACTCGGGTGTGTGTGCGCTGCTAGCAATGACCTTCACGGTCCCACCACAGTGCTAGCAGGTTTTAGTATTCAGTCTGAAGACCCGCTTCACCAGAAGCGGGTCCATCGGCATCGAGTTCGTTGACCGTCGTTTGGCGGAATGGCTGGAAATGGGTCTCTGCCCCGGTTTTTCTTGGTTGACTCGTGCCGATCGCCGAACAAGCCGCTTAACAACCTCATCGTCGGCACATATGCGAGCCGACTCCGTGTAGGAGACGATCTCATCCCTGTCGGATCACGTGGCGACTTTGATCTCGAATTCCGGAAACGGAGATATGGAGCGATGACGTAAAAGAAGAACGTCAAAGCTGTTCAGTGGCTCATAGAAGGCCATGAAGTCTTGTCGGAGCTCAGTCAAGGCTACGCCGTCACCGGAAGTCCGATGTACGATGTCGAATATCTCGCTGATGGTGCGTGATCCATCTATAGCGGCAACAAGATCGGCACTGTATTTTCCAACTTCGAATTGAACGGTGCTGCCCCGGTAGTTGAGCCCACACTTACGGCCGGCTGCACCGCGAAAATGCTCGGCGAGATTGCCGGGATGAAAATAGACAAAGAATGGAATCATGTCCAAATCATTCGGTGACGCAATTCGGTCGGCAGCCTTCGGCGCCGCATAGAAGCCGTGGCAGGTAATTACGCAACTCATTGCCTCGGCGATGGCCTGTTGCTGTGGTCGGGGAAGCTTCGAGACGTGGGATTGCAGGGCCGGGTCGGTGATCCAGACCATCGGATCGTACATGTAGCGGAAGGTAGGAGGGTCGTTGTGGAAGGATGTGAACTCAATCAGCTCCAGTTTCGCCTCCGCCAGGAACTCATACAGTTCCAGCACGCTGTATGCACGGTCTTGCTCGTGAAGAAGAACGTCGTTTAGATTGCTCTCGTCGTCGAGAAATTCATTCATCGCCCTATCCGGGCCGGTGCCCCGAAGCAGCCAGTTGGTCTCCGGCAGGCCCTCGACGATGCCACGAGCATGCTGCGTTCTGAGCCGCGGATCCTCCACGCCGTCGTTGACCAGCCGCATCAGTTCCTGGGCGGCGTAGGTGGCCAATCTGCCGGTCCGGCCATACAGCATGAGGCTCATGGCGCCTTCAGGCGCAAGAACCCCGCGCAGTGCCTCCAGGCCGCGTTCAGGTTCGGGAAGGTGATGCAGCACACCCGTGCAACTGATCAAGTCGAATGGGGCGACATCTATTGACGAAACATCCAGTATCGAGCGGTGATGCCACTCGATATTGTTCAGGTTCCGGACCCGGGCCCGATCCCTTGCAATCTCCAAGCTGGAGCGACTGATGTCCACGTAGGTGACGCTCGCATCGTAGTCGCGCAGTTGTTCGGCCAGAAAGATCGTGTGATCACCGGTACCGCCGCCCGCGACGAGAACGCGAAAACCATCCTCGAAACTTTGTCGTCCGCCGAAACAGAAGTGATTCAGTTTTCCCAACGAATCCTCCTCGGCGATTACCAGACGATTGGCTTCGTCGCGTGGGTCGCGCAAAGGAAACGGATACTTCTCGTATTGAGCCCGCACCTTGGGCGCGTAGTTGGACGGTGTGCCGTTCTGGTCACTCATGGATGCTGTAGGGAATTGCTCGCCACCTGACAAAGTACAGGTAATTATACTGACAATTCAGCCACGCCCGCAGCCAGGCTTGAAACTTGACGTGGGCACACGTCGTTTCTCGGGTTTTCCCTGGAATTGGGTCTCTGACCCGGTTTTTCGGAAGGCAAGAGTTCGTCAGTGGATCTGACTGGTCCCGTGGCGTGCCGCACCGGGTCCCACATCGAACTGCTTTTTGAACGCCTTACTGAACGAGGACTCGCTCATATAGCCGCAGGTCTCGGCGATCTGTGCGACCGACTGAGGTGTGGTGAGCAGTTGATCGTAGGCGTATTGCATTCGCCAACCGGTAACGTACTGCATGGGTGTCATCCCCACCAGGTCGGTGAAGGCATCGGCGAATGCCGAGCGTGACATGCCCGCGGCGTCGGCCAGCTTCTGTACCGACCAGTCATCCCCTATCGCCTGGTGGAAAGCGGACAGCGCCTTGCCGAGCCTCGGGTCTACCAGCGCGGCAAGATAGCCGCTTTGCTGGTGCTGCTGCTTGAGAAACGCGCGTACCGCCTGGATGAACAGCACATCCGAGAGACGATCGATTACGGCATCCGAGCCCGGGTTGCCCAGCGCCGTCTCGTGCACCATATAGCTGATCAACGAGTCCAGCCCGGAACCCGATTCGTGCTCCGTCGGTATGACGACGTAGTCGGGTAACGCGTCCAGCAGCGGATTCCAGCGCTGCTGGGAGAACTCGAAATAGCCACAGATCAGTGCCGTCGAGGGGCCCTCGATGCGGTCCCGCTCGTCGATGCGGTCGCTGGTGGGTTGATTGCGCGGCACGGCGTCATCGGGAAACGCCACATCGTTGGAGACCACATGCGGGGCGTTTCGCGGGCAGATGACCAGGTCCCCCGCCTTCAATGGCGCCGGATCTGCCCGATCAGGCAGGTGCAACCAGCATTCTCCCCCGGCGATGACATGGAACGTCGCCGTCTTGAACGCGGAAACGTCGACGGCCCAGTGTTCGCAGAAGGTGGAGTGCAGAAAAACGCTGGCGTGGAGCCTCAGCAGGCGTACGGCGTCACTCAAGATATCCATGTCCGACAAAAAACCCTCGAATTTGCCGGCCCTGGCACCTTCTGGACGATCTGACAGCCATTATGGCGTGTTGGCCATATTCCGTCCAGACGCCCCCTCCTAATCTAACCCCAACGACCGCCAGAACACGCAGCGTGACATCGGGGGAGCATCACCACAATGAACGCACCAGCCTCATTGGGACCATCGCTTCAGGGGACGTCCACACGTCGACCAACAACACAGATAAGAGTATCTGACGGGTCTACCCGAATAGCGTCGCCGACAGCGGGTGCGCACGAAAGTTCATTATTGTGCAATGCAACGTGCAGTCAGGATTGATGAAGAGAATGGAGTTGGCAATTGGTCACTGTGTAAGCGTAGGATCAGGACCCCCACAGCCGCTCGCCCGACGTCTCGATTGATGGATGTCGGTTTGCCACCTTAGACCTGCGCGACGAGGAGAAATAAAATGACTCAAATTAGAAACTTGTACGATCGAATGATAACGGCGATGGGCGTGGAAGATCTTTCAGTTCCCACCGCATGCGTGAAGTTCTATTCCAAGGGCGACGAGATCCCGGCTGGGGTACGCGAGTACGAACCATCGGGTCTGACTCTCACCAGTTGCCAAAGCACGCGCCAGGCATCGTTTGGCGATTCCGTGCTCCTGACGCCACAGTCCATCGGGTGTGTGGCGGCGGCGATCACATTCGGCCTGGTCGACAAGAATCAAAATGAGCCGATGGGAGAGTCGCTGGTTTACACCGATATCATGAAAGCGCAGGCAAGCGACAAGGAGCATTTCTCGCCGCCTACGCCCAAAGACTTCTCCGACGGTACCGTCTATGCGTGCACCGCCGCCGGCCGGTCCGACTTCGCCCTGTTTGGTGACGGCGACACCGGGCGTTACGACAGCACGGAAACAGCCCAACGGGCGATGGGCGACATGATCGCCATACAGCCCGCCACGACCCAGGCCGTCTTTCTTTACGCGCTTGATTTCGATGATGCAGACGTCGAGCCGGATGTAGTTGTCCTTTCGGTGCGCCCCGTCGAGCTGACACGAATCATTCAAGGTTATCAGTTCCACACGGGTAAACGCGTCAACTCGAGCATGGGCGGGCTTCGAGTGGTCAACTCCGACCTCATCGTTCGGCCGTATCTGAATCAAGATATCAACGTCTCGACGTACTGTCTTGGCGCACGCTTGATCGCGGAGTTCGAGGCGGACCGCATGGGCATTGGCATGCCGTTCAGTATCTACAAGGAAGTGGTGCAGGGTATGGAAGATTCTTCGGGCGGCTTCCCCTTCCCACTCTACCCGGGTGCGAAGTCGGCCGTTGCCGGATAGGAGAAACCCATGCATGCGTTAGCCAAGATGCGTTGCCACAAGATGGCGAAAGCGACCGGCACACAACTCACGCCGGAACATCTGACGGTTCTGGATTATGCGTGGAATTACTATCGTGATCGCCGTGTTGGACCACTTTATACCAACATGCACCGAAACACCGGGGTCGACCGAGACACAATAGAGGACATCTTTCCGAACGGCCTGACCTCGGTTTATACCTGGGTGGGGATCCCGATTCAGACAACCAAGAAGGGTTGCAAACCCATGGCGTTGATCGAGATCGAGAACCCGCGTGAAGTCTATTTCGATAGCAATGCTACGACTCCAGTGCGATCCGAGGTCGTCAATGCACTGACTGACTTCTTTCGCGATTCCCGATCGTTCGGCAACCCCAGCAGCTCATACGGTCTCGGGGGCTTGGCATACGACGTCATCGACAGGTCCCGCAGGCGCATAGCCAAGTGCCTGCGGGCCGAACCCGCGGAGATCTTTTTCACGGGTTCCGGCACTGAAGCCAACAACCTGGCCATCAAGGGGATCACCGGTAAACACGAATCGGGACACATCATCAGCACCAACGTCGAGCATCCATCGGTGCTGAACACCCTGCGGCAGCTCGAGTCCGAAGGGTACGACGTGACCTACCTGCCGGTGGCGTCAGACGGTACTCTGTCTGCCGATGCGGTCGCGCAGGCCATTCGCTCGGATACCATTCTGGTCTCCATAATGGCCGCCAACAACGAGATCGGCACCATCTATCCGATCGCGGAAATCGGTGCAATCTGCAAGGCACGCAAGGTGCCGTTTCATGTGGACGCCATACAGGCTTTCGGTAAGGTTCGTATCGTTCCCAAGGAGATGGGCATCGACGTCCTTACCATGTCGGGCCACAAGATATACGCCCCTAAAGGCGTGGGGGCCCTGTATCTGAACCCGGAAATGGCACTCGATCCGTTGATTCACGGTGGCGGACAGGAGCACGGTCTGCGTTCGGGCACGGAAAACGTGGCAGGCATTCTCGCCATGGGCGTGGCAGCGAAGTGTCTGCGCACGGAAATGGATGAGCGCAACACCCGCTATGAGTACCTGCGCCAGCGCTTTCTCAACAAGCTGAATGACATAGAGCCGGATGCCATCATCAACGGCACCATGGAGTCGCGGCTGCCGAATAACTTGAGCGTGGGATTCCCAGGCGTCGACAGCGGCTCGATGTTGCTCAGTCTCGACCAGATCGGCGTGTATGTCTCAGCCGGATCGGCCTGCAGTGCCGGAGACGACGATGTGTCGCACGTTCTCGAAGCCATCGGTGCGGATAACGATCATTACGGCACGCTCCGGTTCAGTTTCTGTCACGATACGACAAAGGAAGACATCGATTATCTTTTCGAGCATCTGCCGAAGATTCTGACTCAGCTGGGGGCGGAGGAGGGTGAAGCGCGCGAAAGCGCATGACATGACCATAGGACGTCAATCCCGGTGCCGCGGACACATATCGCGTAGAGGCGAATCGTATTCAGTTTACGGATTGCCATGATGATCGCACTTGATCTCTTGAAGAAAATCCCGATGCTCAGTGGCCTCCAGGACGCGGAGCTCGCAGGGATTTCGAGTTGCTTTACGGAAGAATCCGTCGCCGCCGGAGAAACGCTCTACGTGGAAGGTGATCGGGCGACCAGCGCGTGTTTCCTGATCAGCGGCGAGCTCGAAGTGCTCAAGGCGCTCCCCGGGGGTGGTGAGGCACAGATAGCCGTGATCAAGCCGGGCAGTATGGTCGGCGAAATGGCGTTGGTGGCAGATGGCACTCGAACGGCAACCGTGCGGGCGACAACACAGAGTGTCGTGCTGACGGTGTCACGCGATTTCTTTCACGCGGCGTTGGATCAAATCAGTGTGCCTGCATTCAAGATTCTCCGCAGCGTAATCCACAACGTGGCCGTGCGTCTCGACGAGCACCAGGAGCGGATCCTGAAGCAATGGGACTGCGACGCCTGCATCCAGCCTGCGGACGGCGCCGCGGCGAGCGTAGCCGAAAGCACGGGTCAACCACCGTCGTTCGATTTTCGGCGGTTTTTGCCGGTGGTGCCGTTCTTCGCGTCGTTCACCGAGAGCGAGACAGACCAAATCGTCACCAATGCCGAGGTTGTGGAGTTGTCACGCGGTGAGTATTTGTATCGCGAAGGCGCGCCCGCCGGGTCTTGTTATGTCATCGTCAGGGGTGCGGTGGAGAAGTCCGTGAGCCGCGACCGCCGCTATCAGTTATCGATTCTCGGGCCCGGGCGCATCTGCGGCGCCAACTCGCTGATAATGCAGAAACCGCATTGCTGCGATGCACGGGCACGATCGGGAGTGCTGCTGCTGGCCTTCGACCAATCGTCCTTCAATGAGTTGTACTCGGGCGACACTGCCGATTGTCTGAAGTTCCAGAGAATGCTCAGTAAGAATCAGCTCGAGGACCGAAAGATTGCCGATAACCTGCTGTCTACGTTGGTCAGTCAGGATTACATTTCGGATGGGATCCGACAGCACGGTCTGTGACAGCAAGCCTGGATTGCGCGCCTGTCTCGGCGCGCAGAGCTGTCAGACATCTATATAGTGAATATTGGTGGTAGTGCGCCCGTTGTCGCGCTCGGTATGCATCGTGCTGTATTCGGGCACCTCGAGCCATCTGGTGATGTCCGATGTCAACGGCTCTGAAGCCACGATGATTGAATCGGCCGCGGCCGCACCACCGGTCATCTGCCATTCCTCGTCGTGGAAGCCGTACTCCCTGCCGGAGGTATACCAGAGACTGAGATAGGTAAGGTTTGCTTCGTGTATCCGGGCGGGATCATTGGTGATGTAGCGGCCGAAATCAAAACAGAAACGCACGGCGAAGATGCGTATCCCATCCGAGATGAACAGGTTCGCCGAAGAGGCCACGGAGATCCCGTTTGCATCGCGCACGTTGCCGATAATGGCGAGGGTCTTGTCGATGGCACGCCGAATCTCATCGGTTGAGGAGTGTTCGCCCGGATCGTTCAGCTGCGAAAGGAGAATCGCATAAATCCATTCGCTATCGGTTGAGCCGGAGATGTGCTGAGCGATTTCGGGACGGACGTGTAGGCGCAGGTCGTCGCGCATCTCGTCGAAACGATACAGATCGCCATTGTGCGCCAGCGCCAGCTTCGCGCCGGGGTACCAGAATGGATGGAGGTTCTGGTCGTTGATTGTCACGGCCGTGTCCAGGGCGACGCCCCGGACATGGCCGAGAAAGCAGTTGGCCTTGATCTTGCCCGCCAGGCTCTTGAGGTTACGGTCGAAAACCGGCAGGTCCGTCGTCGCATAGCGATAGGGTATATCGGGCTCTATGGATGACCGGTCCCATACCATCATGCCGAATCCCGCGAGGTTCAACATGCGCAGCATGCGAGGCATGTAAGACTGCTTCGCCAGCGAGCTGTCGGGTTGATAGAGTAAATCGTCGAGCAGAACCGGCTCGCCGAGATAAAGCAGAGCACGACACATCTCGGGCAGTCCTACGCTTCAGCTGGCTTTCTCAGCACTGATTTGATTCTGTATTGTGCCATGTCTCCCGGGTCCGGGGCGAATTACCCGGACCTGGTGGATCGCCTCATGGCAAAGGTCCCGAAAGAGCGTTACGGAAGCGGTATCGGGCTCGTCGTCGAACTGCAATCCTACTTCGATGCCACTTTAGAGAGGCCGGTGCTGACCTTCCACGGTGAAGCTTCGAGCCAGCCAGCGATGGCTTCAGCCGGCATGGGACGAGCCACGACGTACCCTTGCGCCTGCGTGCAGCCCATCAAGGTCAAGGCGACGATCGTCTCCTCGTCCTCCGGCCCCTCTGCCACCACGGTCAGCCCGAAGTTCTGTGCCAGGTCGACCACTGCCTGCACGATACACCGATCCTCGTCGGTGCTCAGCATATCGTCCACGAAAACGCGATCGATCTTGAGCTCGTCGACGGGCAGCTTCTTGAGGTATGCAAGCGAAGAGTAGCCCGTGCCGAAATCGTCCAGCGACAGCCGCACGCCGAGCTCACTCAAGCGTTGCAGGGCATCGAGACTCGACTCCACGTGTGACATCACCGCGCTCTCGGTAATCTCGAGGGTGAGAAGCTCGGCAGGAAGCTCCCACAGGTTTAGCGCTTGCGAAACGAGATCCGTAAGCTCTGGCTCGGCCAGCAGGGTTGCCGAGAGGTTAACGGCGACCGAGACTCCCGGTAGCGTCGACTGCCAGGATTGGCATTCGCGTAGCGCCGCGTCAAAGCTCCACAGAGTCAACGGCAGGATGAGGCCGTTTCGCTCGGCGAGCTTTATGAAGCGATCGGGCGGTACGCTTTGGCCATCGTCGGTGGTCCACCGGCTCAGCGCTTCCAGCCCGATGACAAATCCGGTATGGAGATCGATTTTCGGCTGGAAGTGAAGCACCAGCTCGGACTGGTCGATGGCCGCCTCGAACGCGCGCTCTAATTGGATGTTCGGTTGATCCTCCGAGCGCTCGCACTCGCCATAGGCAACGATCTCGCGGCCGCTGCGGCACGCTTGACGCAACGCAACGTCGGCATGGTGCAACAGGAGTTCCGCCGTCGTCGCATCCTCGGGACATGCACTCACCCCAAACGAAAGCGAAGGTTTCACGCGGCGGGCGTTAAACTTGAACGACTCGGTGCACCGGCGTAGAAACTTTTGCGCCGCGAGCAACGGTACCCCGGTGCCCGCGAGGGCGGGTAGGATCACAGCGAATTCGGTGGAGCCGGTTCGAGCCAGGATGTCGGTCGGGCGCAGGCACGAATGCAAGCGGCTCGCGATCTCCGCGATCAACGCATCGCCGACATCGTAGCCGAGCTCCAGGTTGATGTCTCTCAGCTGCTCCAGCTTGATGGCGACGAGCCCGACCACCTCGCCTTCGTGGGAGCCGGACACGCAAGCGTCCAGCGCTTGACGACAGCCGTCCCTGTCGGCGAGCCGATCGAGCGCGTCGCGATGAGGCGTGGAGTTCGTTTCCAACTACCCCCCTTAGAGGAAGTAATCTTGCGGGGAGATTCCGTACGCTCCGGGGCTCAAGGTCGTCAGCACCGTGAGCTCGGATCCGTCCTCGGCGGTGGTCTCGGACAAGAGATCTCTCACCGGATTGACGTGCAGCAGTTGTTTCTCGGAATCGAGCACCAGCATTACTTTCGGGCGCAGACGACGCAGCCGGTTCTGCCCGATCACGATGCCTACCTCGCCGGTGCTGAGCTCAACGAGGGTCCCGACCGGGTACACCCCCAGCATCTGAATGAATCGCTCCACGAGCTCCCCTGGAAAGCTGGCGTCGCGAATTTGATAGAGCTTCTGCACCACAGTCTGCAAAGATTCGGCGTTCCCGTACGGCCGGTCACTGGTGAGGGCATCGAACCAGTCGACCAGTCCCGCTATGCAACCCATCAGGGGAATTTGGTCGCCGCTCAGGCCATGGGGGTATCCAGATCCGTCGAAGCGCTCGTGATGTGTCGAGGCAACCGACACGACACGCTCGCTCATTCCCGGTAGCTCCTCCATGATGTCCACGCTATGGGTGACGTGCTTTCTCACCTGCTCGAGCTCGGCGCCCTTGAGTCGGCGCGTGGACGTGAGCAGGTCTGGCGAAATCCGCATCTTGCCGACGTCCGCGAGCAGGGCGCCCAAGCCGACGTCGCTGATCTGATCCTTGGGCAGGCCAAGATGGCGGGCGAACGCAATCGCCATCACGCTGCTGTCAATGCAATGCGAGTACGTGTAGGAGTCCCTCTCCTGCAGGCTGCGTAGCAGCATGAAGGCGTCGGGATTGCGGATGATGCTGCTCTCCATCTCCGCGACCGAATCTCTGAGCTGTGCGACATTCGGCTTCTTGCCGTCGCGCACGGCGTCCATCAGACTGCCGACCGCTCCTTGGAGACTTGCCCGCGCATTTCGCGCGAACTCTATCTCTTTCTCCACCGAGACCCGGTCGTGGCGCTCGATGGAAGGTTTCGGGTCCGCAGGCGAGGCATTCCGAGACGGCTGTGCCTGGTATGGGGTTACCGAATCTGGTCCCGAATTCGAAGTTTTGCTTTGCTCGAGATCGATATACACGAACTCGCAGTATTCTCGCAGCTGCGCGATCTCCTCCTCGTCCTTGATCATGAAGCCCTGGAGCATAAACGGGGATTCGAGCCAGGGTCGGTCGAGCTGCGACACGTACATGCCGAAATCGAGGTTCTCAACCAAGACCTTTTCTGTGAACATTATTACCGCACGCGCGCTCGACTTATTTATGAATAATAGAGCAGGCGGGGCCTCTGCGACCAAGCTCTGGTGGGGGCATTGGTCATTGTTGACGACTGTGCACTGTCCCTACCGCGCTCTGTTCACGCAACCAGTCAAAAAGCGTTCCGACCCGGTTATTTCCTTCAATGGGGCACGCGGCGCGGCGCCCGACGAGCAGCAGCTTCAGCCACTATGATGCGGGCATGAGCCACTATCCCATGGGCCCCAGAGCTCCCAGTCCATAGCGGCTCCCGACCCGGATTCAGCTGCTACGCGCTGGCTCCTGTCGAGGCGTCTGTACCAGGCAAGGCGCTGAAAGCGTTCGAGCGCCAATTCCGATCCCACATACAGACAGCGACACAATGTTGCGTCGGCGTAAACATAGAAGCGTGCACTCATGCACTGATGGGGCACGAGCCGGCGCTGTGTCAGGTGCTTCAGCTCAGCAAGCTCCCGGGGCGTATCCGCGGAGCGCATCTGAAAACCCGTCGCCGAGAACAGCTGATCAGTCGGAGGAGCGCGTTCGTTGAGTCCGCGGGCACAGGCAACGAGAAGCACGGCCAACAACACCGCCCAAATACGCCACACGGTATTCATGTGCGAACCTTGTAAGTTCGCCAACAGCCCATCGATTTTCTTCCGACATCTATCTCTAATCTGATCAGACCGGATTTGCACGCGGATGCTGTCAAACGTCGTCTACATTTCTCACACAGACTCCGCCGTATCATGGCCGGTTCGCCTCATAGCGAATACCGGTCAGTTTTCCCTCGGTATTGAATTCCAAGGTGACATAGTCTTCCTGGACCCATTCGCTATCTTTCGGGCAGGTTACAAGGTGAATCTCTTTCGGATCGGGGCTGAGACTACGGGGCTTGCGGCCGAACTTTGCCCGGACATCGGCCTGTGAATCGCCGATACGGATGCCTGATGACATGGCTATCTCGGGGGAAGTGGCAATAATCCGATCGACATGCTGGCGGATCGCTTCGATAACCAAGCCCGGGTAGTGATAAATAGTGATGTCATAATAGCCGCCGTCATCCTCACTTCCGCTATGGGATATTGAGTCGGGCTCTCCCAGTAATCTTTTTATTGTCTCTTCCGGCTCCCACAGGCGTACGCCCATCAGGCCGAAATTCTCAATGGGAATGCAATCAAATTCGCCGGCATTGACCAGGTAGGTCTGCGACGATTGACCGTAAGTGATCGGCATAAAAAGGAATTGACCCGCAACCGCAATTACGAAAGAGCGCAGGAGAATTCGCATCGACGATGATATTTCAGACGTTGGATAGAGCATTGTTCGTTGGATTCTACTCTACGAGATAATCGTGAGGTGTGCATCGCGCGGAGAATTGGGTCTCTGACCCGGTTATCCGGACGGGCTGCTATTCTCGGTCTGAGACCTCTCAACTGGTGCGGCAATTTATGGTGAGGCGCGATTTGGTCAAGGGCAGTCTAGCGGGGCATATGTCAGTTTTTCTGGCGGTGCTCGTTCTGGCTCATCCGCAGCCGGGGGCTGCGGTGTCCGACAGCGCGGGTGAGCTCTGTCCGGTAGCTAGTGACCGTTTGAACCGCAGCGTCAGCTATCGGAATAATCCCATCGGTGCGCCGGAGACCGCTGAGGAAACTGCAGCGTTGCTGATGGCGTTGCAAAGCGGTGACGGTGAAGCGCGCACTATTGCGATCATGCGGCTCGCTATGGCCGGAGATCTCGATGCCTTTCGGCTACTGTTTGCGAGCGCCGATGCTGACGGACTCTATATTTACGCCAGCAGATATCTCAACAGTGACGACACGGTCTGTATAGATCCCGAAATGGAACGCGCAGTTCTCGCAGGGCTGCGCGACCCGAAACGCAGCCGCGGTCTGGTCGGGCTCCTGGGAAAGAATACCTATCGCGATAGTCGCACGCTCCAGGCGCTCCTCGAGGTTCCATTCGAACCTACCCCGGCGCTGGCGAACAAGTATCTCCCCGTTGGCCGCGCAATCACGTCGACGCACCTGCGGGGCATCGAGGCGGATGTACTGGCCCACGCGCGCGGCCTGCTGCCGTTTGATACTCCGGTAAAAAAGCGGGTGTTGCCTGGATTGCATCAGCACTACGCGAAGTTCTTCGCGAATCGGCGCTACGAGCCGGCCGTGGCGTATTTTCGGGAGGTGCTGGTCGAGGCCGATCGCGGCGAACCGATGCAGAGCTTCCAGATCAAGTACGGCATGCTGCGAACGGTCGTTCAGCGTGCGCTTGCGGCGATCGGTGGAGCCGACGCTTATGCTGTTTTGATCAGTGAGCTCGAATCGATTGCCGACAAGCCACTGGATCCCTTCGCCGCCAGCGAATTGCAGAATCTCGGCAAGCTTATGGTGTCGCCGACGCAAGCGAGCGAACTTCGCGCCATCGTGGCGGCATACGAGCGAATGCTGAGAACGCCGCAAGCCACGCGATACGACTACCAGATGCGCCGAACGGTCTACGCGGCTTTGGCCGAATTGAACGCAGCCGAGAGCACGGCGCTTTTAATCACGGAACTCGCGCGCTATATGGGTAACGCGCCGCCGCCCAATCGCGATTCGGTTATCGCCAGGATCTTCGAGGCCCTGGCCAATGTGAAGGATTTGGATATCGGGCCACTGCTCGCCCTGGTCGACGATTTCGCCTCGCCGTCTTATCGTCGCAGCGTGTGGCATGTGGCTGCCACGCATCCCAGCGACACCAGCGTGGATTTTCTCCTGGCGGAACTACGCTTGTCCGTTACTGGCGGTGTCGATGCGGAGCAATTGCTTGGCAGAAACGCGACCAGGGGTTTGCTGGATACGCTGGTCGCGCTCGAATCTCCCGAATACCAGGCCCGTGCTCGTGACGGTATCGATAGCTTGTTTAATGAAGGCTTGCTCGGCGAGCAGGATTATGTGGCAGCCGTCACCCGTTTGAACAAAACGCTTGGTAACGAATCAGCGTTTTATGTTGCTTTTCATGCCGAGCAGCTGCGCGTTCGGGCGGCCGAGCAGCAGGCGCGGCGGGCGGCAGAGGTGGCAGAGGGCAAGCGAGAAATGCAGGCGGAGTTCGCACGAGCACTCGCCCGCAATAGCACTCCAGAGGGCATCGCCGCAAACGTCGCCATGTTGTCGGCCCACGGCAGCCATGCCAGTCGTGCCATGGAGTGGCTCGTCATTGTGGGCGAAGCGGCGCTGGTGCAGCTGCATGGCGCGTTGGCTGCGGTAGACACCGAAGATCGTCACCGCTTTAAGATTGTGAATGTGATTGGTGAGATCGGCAGCGTCAGCTCTACTGCGCCCTTGATCGAAGCTGCCGAGACTTGGGCGAACGGTGGTTTCTACCGTCCGGTGTTGTTTGCCCTGGCGTTGATCCCGCCGACAACGGAGTCCATCGCATTTGCGAATGCCCAATTGACGGTGGGAATAACGCAACGACGGCAAGTTGCCGGGCTCGTCTACCTGGCACAGATTCGCCATGCCCCGGCCGCGGATCTGGTCGCGCAGTACACCAACGACGCCCTGTCACCAAGATTGCGCTCGGTTGGTTTGTATCTGGGCGCGCGGCTTGGCGTGCAGGGAACCGGCGCGGCCATCGAAGCAGCGTTGCAACACACTACTGAACGCTCCGAACGCGAGACCTTGCTCACGAGCCTCGCCGAAGCTGCTGCGAGCCCGGCGGAGTTCACCAGGGTCGCAACCGCGGCCGGATTCACCGAGCGCTCCTTCAGCTATCGTCAGCAGCTCGCGTATTGTGCATTCCGCACGGCAGCCGATGATCGCAAAGTGGCACTGGCATTCGAGGTATTGGCTGACAACGGCCAGTGGCATCGCCGCGAGGCCATCCGCTACTTGATTGCAACCGACCCCCAGGGAACCGTGGATCGGTTGACCGGGGATCTTGGCCAGGTGCTGCCGCTCAACAAGCTGCTGCCGCTGTCCAGCGCACTACAACTGCTCCTCAGTGAAAGCCGGCGCATGGGCTATCGACTGGAGCAGACCGACCAGGGCTATGTGCTGAGATGAGCCTGCTCGCCCATATGAACGACAATATGCTGGCCCGCAGCATCAGCGAGGGCAACCCGGTTCGAGGCGATCATCCGATCGCCCACTTCCAGGGCACGCACGCCGCGGCATCTGGCGTCGGGGTTGTGAACCTGCACGTGTGTCGTGGCGCCATCGATACGAATTTGCGCATTGAACCCCGGCCAACTGCTCGGGATGCACGGATCGAAGATCAACTCCCCGCCGGAGCGACGCAGGCCGAGCAGACCTTCGATGCCGAATCGCCATAACCACGCCGCCGCTCCCGTGTACCAGCTCCAGCCACCCCGTCCCGGGTATTCGGGGGAACTGTATACGTCCGCCGCCAGGACGTAGGGCTCCACACGATAGCGCTCCACGGCAGGCGCGTCGGTGCAGCGCAGAACAGGATTCAGCAATCGAAACAGCCACTCGGCACGATCCCCGTCGCCTTGCTCCGCCACGGCCCAGGCGAGCCACACCGCAGCGTGGGTGTATTGGCCGCCATTCTCTCTGACTCCCGGCGGATAGGCCTTGATGTAACCCGGGTCGTGCTCTTCGGTATCGAACGGTGGTGTGAGCAGGGCGACGATGCGTTCGTCCTCGTTCACGAGATGTGCGAACGTGGATTCAAGAGCTTGCGCCGCCCGGTCTGCTGACGGTGACCGTGACAGTGTCGCCCAGGATTGCGAAATGGAGTCTATCCGGCACTCTACGGATGCCGCCGAACCGATGGCGGTACCGTCGTCATAGAATGCGCGCCGATACCATGCTCCATCCCAGGCCCTTTGCTGCACCGCTTCGTGCACCGCGTCGACCCACCTTTCGACGCGGTCGTCGCCGGGCGTTTCACCGGCCGCTTTACAAAGATCGAGAAAGCGACGCGCCGTAGAGCATGCAAACCAGGCGAGCCAGACGCTTTCACCGCGACCTTCGATGCCCACCCGGTTCATGGCGTCGTTCCAGTCGCCACCCCCGATCAGGGGCAGACCGTTAGGACCGGTGGTCAGGCCTTTGTGCACTGCGCGCCGGCAATGCTCCAGCAGCGTCGCCGATTCGGCGCCGGCTTCGAACGCGCCATAGCGATCCTCCTCTCCCGCCTCCAGTGGCGGCGCGCTGAGGAAGGGGATCGTCTCTTGCAGGATCTGAACATCGCCGGTGACGTCGACATATTCACCGGTCACGTACGCAAGCCATAGCAAGTCGTCAGAGCATCGGGTGCGCACGCCCTTTCCCGACGGCGGATGCCACCAGTGCAGAACATCGCCGCTGTCGAATTGCCGCGCCGCCGCCTCGAGGATCTGCTTGCGCGCCAGCGCGGGTCTTACCTGCAGTAGCGCCATCACATCCTGGAGCTGGTCGCGGAAACCGTAGGCGCCGCTCGACTGGTAGAAACCCGTGCGCGCGAAGATCCGCGCGCAAAGCGTCTGGTAGAGCAGCCAGCGATTGAGCAGCAGATCCATGGCCGGCTCGGGAGTGCTGACGACGAACGTTCCCAACAGCTCGTCCCAGTAGTCGTGTACGCGCACCCAGGCGTCTTCTACCGCCCCGGCCTGCGAATACTTCCGGCACAGCTGGCTCGCTGATTTACTCTCGGCAGCGGCACCGAGTACGAAGTGGCAGGTGACTTCCTGTTGCGGTTGGAGCTCGAGATGGATCTGCAGAGCTGCGCACGGATCCATGCCCGATCCGGTGCGGCTCGCGAGACCCACGCGCTCCAGCGCCACGGGCGCGCCGGTGTTCCCGTAGCGGCCGAGAAATTCCTTGCGATCGCAGGTAAATCCGTGGGTCTCGTGACTCGATGCAAGAAAGGCGACACTGGGGCCGAAGTCGGGGTTCCATGAGCAGCTTGCAAGGATTGCCTGCAGCCGGGCGTCGTACTCGGTAACAACATGGGGCTGTGTTTGTGAGGCTCGACTACCGAGCACCCACTCGGCGTAGTAGGTCGCCGTGATGCGGCGGTGGTGGGCGGCACGGTTCTTGAGCCGGAGTCGGATTATTTTTACCGTGTCGTCGGGCGGTACCAAGAGCGTGGTTTCCTGCTCGAGCTGATGACTGTCGTGGGCGTAGCGCGTGTAGCCGGCGCCGTGGTGAATCCTGTAGCCGCCGCTTTGGCCGGGTAAGGGCAGCGGGCTCCACACTTCCACGGTTTGCTCGTCGCGCAGATAAAGTGATTCGCCCGGTGGATCCGAGACCGGATCGTTGCTCCACGGCGTCAGCCGGAACTCGCCTGCATTTAGAAACCAGGTGTAGCCGCCGCCGCTCTCGGTAGTCAGACAACCGAATCGGGGATTCGCAAGAACATTGCTCCACGGCGCCGGGGGACGCCGTCGTTCGTCTACGTAGACAATGTACTCACGGCCATCGGAGGAAAAACCACCGAATTCGTTTTCGTATTGAAGTCCCTCGACCTGTATTGACCGAGGCTGCTCTGCTAAAGGAGTTAGTGTCGGCACCAGGCGGGGTAGATGGTGAACCGGGTAGTCCCGTTGTCGAATTTGCTGCGCGAGGGTTCCGTGGCTGCTGTCGAGGACCGCCATCGCAGCGGCTTCCAGTCGTGCGCCGTCGGTGGCGCTGATCTGATCCATATTGATCACGAAGATACCGCCGTGCCGGAACAGCCAATCCTGTCCGTGACAGCGTGTGATCATGCTCTCAATACGGCCGCCGGCCCCGCTGCCGTAGGTAGACGCCTGGTGGTTGACGATGACCAGAGCCACATGTTGGCCGCGGGTTCGCCAGTAGTGATGGGCTCTCAGGAGCGTTTCCAGCAGTTCCAGCTCGTCGGCATCGCGCAGCTTGAGCAGAAGTATCGGGTAGTCACCGGAAATGCCGAAGGGCCACAGAGCGGGTTGCTCGGCACGAACCCCGTTTTCCTGAGGACGCGTGGAACGCAGTGCGCCGTCGGGGTAATGGAGCTCCGAGAGCAGACGTTGCACGTCGCCCACCATGGATGGATCCATGCCGATGGCGGCCAGCTCGCGGCGATTCTCGATCATGGCCTCCTGGAAGGCCCAGCGGCAGCTGGCATCGTTGCCGTAGCGCGCCATCGACTCGCGCAGCCGCTCACTGGACTGCGCCACGCCGGTGACGAAATTCACCGCCACGGTCGCAAAGGGCCGCAGGGTCATGGGCACTTGAACGCACAGTATGGGGTCCAGGGTGTTGCCCAGCGTTCCACTCAAGCGATCGTCAGACAGGGCCGCAGGGCGCGATACGTCTCCGCCGCGACCAAGAAAGCGGCCACGATCGGTCTCATAGGTCTGGCGCCCATCGGCGGCGACGTCACTGAAGCCACGGTGACCCAACACCACCAGCGGCTCTTCAGGGGTTCGTCGTCGGCGGTGAAACTCGAGCATGCCGAGATCGGCGTGATGGCGTGCTTGCGTGAACAGCTTCTCGAAAGCCGGATGCGCCTCGTCGGAGCGTGGATCCGCCATGACGATTTCCGCGTAGCTGGTCAACGTAATCCGGCGCGTGCGGCTCGACTCGTTCTGGATCTCCAGTCGCCGAATGTCGATGTCATCGCCGGCGGCAACGCAGATTTCCGTTCGTACGAACAGATCGTCAGTGCGTCGGGAAAATTCGGCTTTGTGTGGAAAAAACACGGCGCGCTGCTCTTCACTACCGTCACCATCCGGGCCTGTGGTGACCGGCCAGGAGCGGTGGCTCTCCTCGTCGCGCAGGTAAATCCAATATCCCCAATGGTCGCGGGTCGTGTCGGGTCGCCAGCGCGTCAGTGACAGTCCCGACCATTGGAGATCGCCGCCACCGTAGTTCGTGATGCGCGTCGCGAGACGTCCATTGGAGAGCACGTTGAGCTGCGGAACGGTGGCTTCACCGGCCGGGGTCCAGGGTTGCAGCGGCGGCTGCGGCAGGTGTGTGGGCTTCGGCGGCTGACTCGGTCTGGATTGAATGTCCGGCGTGGTTATGGTCAGCGGTACGCGCTCATTGAGCAGGAATTCTGCGGAGCGCACCATCGGATCGGCGTGAAAGCGTTCCACCAGAGTGGGGGAGTGCATGTAGTTGCCCAGCGCGCACAGAATCATGCCCTGATGATGCGCCATGTAGGAACGCACGATCTGGAAGCGACGTCCGGTACGCATTCTCGCGGAAGTGAAATCCAACGCTTCGTATAATCCGAAACGGCCCACCGCACCCAGAGCTTTGAGGCGGCCAATGTTGTCCATGACGGCTCGCGGTTCAATGCCAATCGCCAGCAGGGATGCGTACGGCGCGATGACCAGGTGTTCATCCAGGCCGCGCTTCAACCCCAGAGTCGGGACTCCGAATGCCTGATACTGGTATTTCAAATTGGGGTCGAACCGGTAATAGCCCGACTCGGAAATGCCCCACGGGACGCCGAGGCTGCCGGCGTAGCGAATCTGCTGCTGCACCGCCGCCGCGCAGCCCCTGCTGAGAAGCGTGTGCCGGTTGCTGTGCATGAGCAGGGGCGGCATTAGATACTCGAACATGGTGCCTGTCCACGACAGCAACACCATGGTGCCGTCCCGGCGCGCCGTTGGACGTGACATTTGCGACCAATGGGAAGCGGGTGCCACGCCCCTGGCGATGGCGATAAAGCTCGCCAGGCGCGCTTCCGACGCAATCAAATCATAGTGATGGGGATCCAGACGATTCTCACTGACGTTGTAACCGATGTGAAAGAGGCTTCGTCCTTGGTTGTACAGGAGTGCAAAGTCCATACGCGCGAGTTCGTCGGCACAGGCGCCGGCCACCTCGTGCAGACCCTCGCGAATGGAGGTGCAAGCCGCGGCTCCGGTGTCCAGCGCTGCTTCGAAGGCGTGCTTCCACGCCTCCACCTGGGGCGGAGGCTGCACGCCCCACGCTTTGTACCAGAGGTGCAGCGAATCGCGCAGCTGCGCCGCCATATCGCTGGTGCGTGTCAGTCGAATGGGTGATTGTGCGATGTCGCGCAGCGCTTGCCAGGCGCGGTTCTGCGCGGAGGTGTCGTGAGACACTGGCGTGTCTGGTGGAGCAAGGAGGAGGTTCAGCCAGGGGAAGCACGTCTCTGCTTCCAGATGCATGGAGTCCACGTGATCGTTCAGATCGTTGGACCAGGTCTCGATCTCCTCGAGATCCGTAAGCGTCACGTCACCATGGGCTTGGCGAAGCGCTTCGAGCAGTGCGTCGTCCAGCTGCCTGCAGGTGTCGCTCTTGAGTTGCGCCACCAGCGCAACGTGACCCAGATTGGAACGATCCCGATGGCGGACCAGAGAGCGCACGCGACGAATGGTGTCAACGCACTCAGTGGATTCGAGCTTTGCGCGCTCGAGCAGCGTCGCTACCGCTTGTTCCAGAAGGCCGAGGAGGTCGCCGAGACCTTGCCACTGTGCGTCGCGCAGGTACGCTTGCCACTCCATTTCCAGGCATGCCTGGCGCAGCGTGATCAGGGCGCCGGCAAGGTTGCCCGAATCCACAGTGGAGACATAACGGGGCTCGAGCGGCTCTAAAGTCGAAGTATCGACCCAGTTGAGTATATGACCACGATAGCGAGGCATACGTGTGAGCGTATCCAGCGAGTAGCGCAGGCGACGTACGAAGTTCGCTACGCCGATGAAACCCATATCCCGTGCCACCAGTGTTGCCAGAAACATCATTGCAATATTCGTCGGTGAAGTTCGCTGCGCGACTTCTCCACGCGGTGATTCCTGAAAGTGATCCGGTGGTAACCAGTGGCTGTTGGGCCCCACGAAGGACTCGAAAAAGTGCCAGGTGCGGAACGCGAGCTCCCGCAGGCTCGCCTGATCGGTTTGATCGAGGGTGGGATGCTCGGGGTCTTTCGGTGGCACGCTCAGCCATCGGGCGAGCTCCGGAGCCGCAATCCAGAGGAGTAACAGAGGCGCGCTGTAGGGTAGAGCCGTGGGTCTGACGATAGCAATCAACGCGAGCGCGGCCATGGCCGTGAGCATCGATATCCACATCTCGAGCCAGATGACCCTGCGCATGGAATCCGCCCTTGCGAGCGCGCTGGCCGCAGAGAAGGTCACCCATTCGAGAAGTCGGCGGCGTGTGACGAACATTCGCGTGAGAGAACGCCCGATAGCGTCTACCGCTACCACCGCCAGATGACAGGTGAAGGCGACGGACAACGTCCAGCGTTCGATATCGGTCCGGCTGAGGCTGCGTACGGCCGTCCACAGGCCGCGCCGCTCGGAACGCCGGAATCCACCAACGAGCCCGGATGCAACTCCGATCAATAGATGCGCTGCTGGCGCGAAAACGCCGAGTAGCGTCCACACGATCAATGCCGACGGCGCCAGTAGCCAGCTCGCGACCAGGAAGGCGAAGAGCAAGGGGAAAAACAGACTGCGGCGCAAGTTCTCGAAGATTTTCCACCGATCGATGAGTCGCAGTGGGTTTCTTGCCAGCCGTCCGCCGGAAACTGGAATGAGCGGAGACAGCCATGGGATCAACTGCCAGTCTCCGCGTATCCATCGATGCAAACGCCGGGCGTAGGCAATGTAATGAGGTGGGAAATGCTCGTACACGGAGATGTCGCTCGCCAGTCCCGCTCTGCCGAGCACGCCTTCCAAGAGGTCGTGGCTCAATACGCGTCGGGGCGGAATAGTGTGCGCCAGGCTGGCGGTAAAGCTTGCCACATCGTAAATTCCCTTGCCGACGTAGATACCGGTCCCGAACAAATCCTGGTATGAATCGGATACGGCGTGTGCGTAAGGATCGATGCCGATGTCGCCGGCAACGATACGGGTAAACTCCGAAGTCTCCTCGCTTGCGGGATCAATCTCGACACGCGGCTGCACAACGGTATATCCGGCGACCACCCGCTTCGTTTGCGGATCGAACTCGGCTGCGTTGAGCGGGTGCGCCATGATGCCGGCCAGCGCCTGAGCGGCACCCTTGGGCAGCAATGTATCCGCGTCCAGCGTGATTACGAAGCGGCTTCCACGCAGCTCACGTGTGTCGCCGAAATGCCATTTGAACGACGTTGGGCCATTGCCAAGAATCCAGCGATTGAATTCGACAATCTTTCCGCGCTTGCGCTCCCAGCCTTTCCATATCTTCTCGCCTTCACTCCATTGTCTTTCGCGGTTCAGAAGGTAGAACGTATTCCGGCCGGCACTGGCGTAGCGGTCATTGAGGGCATTTATTCGCGTTTCCGCCAGCTTCACCAGCACGTTGTCTTGCGCAATCTCCCTTTCGGTCGCGTCCGCGAAGTCAGTCAACAATACGAACGACAGATTGGGATCCGGATTAGCCAGATACCGTACCTCGAGATCGTGAATGAGCCGCTTGGTTACTTCGATGCTATCGAGCATGGCGGGAACGGCCACCACGGTTCTCGCTTGGTCTGTGATTCCTTTGGAAAAATCGATGCGTGGCAGGAAGTCAGGCCGGAAAATGCGCGTCACCAGCCATTGAACCAGCCCCATGCCGAGACTCCAGGCCGGTACGAGCGCGAGGAACGCGAGGACCAACCAGGTTGCGTGTGACGGCTCATCCCGGGCGAGCAACCACAGCGGTGCCACCATGAAGGCCGATACGGCCAGGGCAATACAGGACAGGTACCAGGCCGTGGCATGTTTTCGAATCGACCGGCGAATGCGCTCGGCGCCTCGGGGCCGAAATCCCATAACGCGCTCGAACTCGTCTCTGCCTCGGTCGATCAGGTAGTAGCCAATATGTCTGCGGCGCTCATCCGACGACGGCGCGCGGGCCGCGGTGGTGAGCAGGTCGCGGGCGACGTCGATCTCCGCGCTTCCCGTGCGCCAGGCGAGCTCTTCGACGATCTTTCGGTAACGGTCCCGGGTTCGAAAATCCATTTTCGCGTAGATGCCGGCAGGGTCCTGCGTCAACTCCGCCTCCAGCCGACTGACGGAATCAAAAAAGGCATTCCAGTTGATGTCGGCGATCAGACGCAGCGCGCGGATGACGCGTGAAATAGTCGTTTCCTCATCCATGTAGGGTTGCACACAACCCGCCAGCACGTCGTAATCGGAGGAGAGCTCCGCTGGCAGGAGTTTCCCCATGGACGATACGCCTGCGCTGAGGAGAACCAGACGCAGCATGATCGGCAGTGCCCAGATTTCCGCCACCGTGAGTGGCGCGTATTGTTGATATGTAGACAGGGAGCTGCGCAGCATCTGTTCGTCAATTCGCAGCTCGCTGGCGACGAGCAGCTCACGGGCGAGAAGGAAGACACGCGGCGTACCATCGCGGGGTGCGTTGACTACATCCGGAAGGCGTTCGTAGAAATCGGGAACAAGGCCCTCATGGCTGACCGCGGCGGCATCGACGAGCACGTGATAGTTGTCCAGGAACCACTCGCTCGCCAGGGGCTGGAGTTCGCGGATAGCTTCGCTGGTCAGCAGGTGCCGATAGATCCTGCGCAAACGTTTTGTTATGTCCGACGCCAGCGGCGATCTGAAGATCGAATCGTCGCTCCGACGGATGTCGGCATGCTGTTTTCCCAGCCTGCGGAACAGGGACTCCGGGCGCGCGGTCCTCGAATGATTGACTCGTCCATGCATCGGACGCTGGTGCTCAGGGTATGTCGTTGATCGTCGACTTGCCGCCCTTGAGCGGTGCGCTGTCGTATCGCCGCCTGCGCAGGCATCGCGACATCTGTTCTCGGTCGAGATCCTGAACGACCAACAATGGAACGGGCGCGTGGGAAATCAAGTGAGAGGAGGTGCGTGCAAAGGGAAACTGTTCACTGCCCGAGGATCCATGCGCGGACATGGCGACAAAATCGATTTTTCTTCTGGCCACGATTTCGTAGATGAGCTCGATGGCGCTGGCGCAGGGCGTAACGACCACCGAGACCTTGATGCCCTCGCCCTTCAAGCGTGCGGCGACTTGGCGAAAATACTCCTGTGCCACGGATTCCAGTACCGACGAGGCGGCATCTACGGTTTCCCGATCGGCGTGTGGTATCCCGGAGTAATGATGGAAGCTCGCGGGCTCGATGGCGTGCGCCAGGACCAGCTCGGCGTCCTGCTGTCTGGCAATGCGCACGGCCAGGGGTAGAGCCGCCTGGGAACGCGGCGAATCGTCCAGCGGCACCAGTATCCGCCGAACGCATGACTCCTGCTCCGCATGCTGATAGACAGGCGTGGCGGGAACAATGATGAAGGAGCTGTGCGTGCGGCTGATGATCTTCGCGGCGGTGCTGCTGAGACTCCATTCGGCGAGCCCATGGGTACCGTGACTCGCCAGAATCACGAAGTCGACGGTGTGCTGTCGCACGAAGCCGAGAATCTGTTCCGCCGCCCGGCCTTCCTCGATTTGAATGTCCACTGGAACATCCAGGCGTCTGATACGTTCCAGCAGCTGCCCCATGTATTGGCGTGCTTCGTTACGCTTCAATTCCCATACGAGAGCGTCGTGGGATTCCGAGGTGGTGTCGCCGGACGACTCGACGATATTCATGAGCGTCAGGGACCCCCCGATCGCGCGGGCCAGCATTACCGCGTAAGAAAGGACGGTTTCACTCAGCTCTGACCGATCGAGGCACACCAGAACCCGAGACATGCCGGCGGACTCTGATTGTGCGCCAGCGGAATCCAGCGTGTCGTCGGACAGGCTGTGATTTTCCATGATTGCGTGCTCCTGCTGGTTCGGCCAACCCCGGGGAGCCAGGAACAGAGACCGGGCCCACGCTGGCCCCTCATGTGGCTGGAGATAGACGCGACGCGCCCGACACAGCCATTCCTACGAACGGTACTAGAGTATCCGACATCTTGGGTTTCGCGATGTTGATTGAGATCAGTTTTTCACGGTAGTGCAGTGGACGCCGCCCGAGGCGAAGCAGGTGGCGGATGTCTTCAGCATCGGGGATCTTTGCAGTGGAGACGACGCTCAGTCCCGGCGCGTGACGAATGGGTGTCCAAAATTTGACCCCCTACGGACTAAAACCACCCGTCTCCCTGCTCTCCAGGCTGCGTGCCGTCGAGGCGAAAGTCGATACGCAATAAGTCGATCTCGTCAAAAGTCTTGCGGGCGTCTGGTTTCATCTCGGATCTGTGACGGTTCACGAGACGAATGAGTCCGTCGATATCTCCCGGCGACACGAAAATAGCCCGCAAGCGGCTTTCACCACCGAGTTGTGCGACGGGGTGATCAAGCCCACGCGCCGCTTCCTCCATGAACAGCACGTTGAGCTCCGGCTCCTCAATGAATCCGTTGTCGTTAGCATCGTAGTTGATGAACTTGATTGCCAGATGCGCGTAGACGACACGCGCGATATCGAGTCGGTAGACGGGATAGAAGAGTGGGAAGAAGGAAGTCGATCGCTCGAAGTCGGGGAAAAGCTCGCCGAATGAGGTCACGTGTCCATCTTCGAGCTTGACCTCGACGTCCGCGGCCTGTGCTTCGAGGACATCCCCGGTGTAGCAACACCTCAGCGTAGCAGAGCTCATCGGGGACCATGCGCCGAGCAACAAAGCGACGGCGAACGCTGAAGCGACGCCAAGCGAACTACGTGAAATCATGATTTTCGTCCGTCCATATTCAGCCTTCTTCAGGTTCGATCTCCGGTGCATCGAGATCCGCTCCTGGTGCCGTTGGAGAATTGTAACGCGAACTATGGCATCCGGTCCCACCACGAAGCGGATCGCGCCACGGCAACCACCCAGATTCCCGGCTCCGAATCCACATTATAAGGCGTCTGCACCCGTTTCCTGAACATCCAGCAAGGTGAAGTTCGGCACACTACTAGCCCGGCAGCACCTGCCCACCGGGATGCTGGAGCGGTGCAGGCCCGGTGGCGGCGCCGCCATGGACGCCGCGCCAGCCGATGAGCGCGGCGAGCACGTACAGCGTTGCCGCACTCAGGATCACGGCGGTGAAGCCGAAGTGCATGGCGAGCACCACCGCGAGCACGGCGCTCACCACCGATGCGCAGCCATTGATCGCCCAGGCCCACGGTATGAGGTCTGATCGCCTGCCGGTGAGTGAGCGCATGCCCAGGGGAAAGGGCATTCCCATGGCCAGCGCCAGGGGCGCCACCAGCATTACGGCAATCGCGGCACGCCAGATGCCGCCGACGCCAGCGAAGTGGGTGAGCACCGCCGGAAGGACCGCCACGTACAGGACACAGATCGCGGCGATAGTCGACACGGCAATGGCGAGCTTGCGTGCATCGCTCACTGAGTCTTCGAATGCTTCCGTCAAGCGGCTGCCAGCCGCCGCGAACAGCAGGAAGCTCGCCAGTATGACGGTGACCGAGTAGACCGGGTGGCCCAGGAAGCGAACGAAGATCTGGATAAACGCGATCTCGATGAACAGGAAGGCGAGTCCGATAAATAAAAAATACCCGACCAGTACGCCGCGGGACCATGTGCTGTCGCCGGCACCATCGCTACGGCGCATCCACAGCAGGGGAAGCACGATGAGCACGACGCTCACCACCACTGCCTGCAAAAGCGCGGCGACGAGCACGATGTACCCGAGCTCCAGCAGTCCCATGCCGCCCCGGGCGCGCAGGGCGAGCATCTCCGGGAAATGCCGCCACTTGAAGAAATGGAAGTGAAAGGGCCGATCATCGGTGCTCGGGTCCACGTTGAATTTGTAGTCGGCCAGGAAACGGTCGCGCTCGGGACCGAGCAGTGCCGTGGCGGCATCGTAGAATCGGGGCGCGGCGAGAATGTTGTGGCGATTCGCATCGCTCCGTGACATGCCGAAATAGTATGCGAGGTCGAATTGTCGATCATCTGCGAAGGCACGCATGGCGGCGATCTGCTCACCGGTCAACGCGCCGTTTTTGATGATCAGCGTGTTGCTGTTCCAGCCGCGTATCCAGGCAAGCTGCCGTCCCGGGTCTTCGACGCCGCGCACTTTCAAGGCGGATACGGCTGTCGCGAACAGCTTGATGCCATCCCGGGGCGGCAGATCGATCCAGCGGGTAATGGCGATGAGCCCGCCGGGATTGAGCCGATCCAGATAGGCCTGCAGCGCCTCGACGGTGTACAGATAGCTCTCGTTCAACGCGCGCAGCCCACTGGCAGACGCGCCGAAAGCATCCAGGGCAGTCATCTGAATGAGATCGTAGCGCCGTTGGTCCCTGTTGACGAAGTTGCGCGCCTCGGCGATCTGCACGTCGACGCGCTCATCACGAAAGATCCCCCCGGAAAACCGCGCATATTCATCGCGCACGAAATCAACCAGCTGTGCGTTCAGCTCCACGGCCGTCACACGCCCGACGCCGTGGTACAACGCCTGCAGCACATCCGCCCCGGCCCCCGCGCCAAGCACCAGGGCGGAGTCGATTCCGGCCAGGTGATACGGAACGGCCGATGTCATGCGATCCAGGTAAGCGACAGTCCGCGTATCACCGTCGTAGCGGGTGAGCATGGTGACACTGTCGGCGTCGGTGAACACGGCGACCTGATCGGGGATCGGCGCAGTCGAGACGATGCTCAGTCCCGGCGCATGACGAAAGGGCACGGCGGGGTTCTCCAGCACGCTCAGCAGGCCCAGGGGGCTGGAGGGCGACGCGACCACGGTCGCGCCGGATACCCGCTTGGCCTGGGCGAGACCCTTGTAGTCGGAGATGCGCAGATCCAGCGGCAGAGCGTGCAGCGCGTACCCGGCGATTCCTATCACCGCCGCGCATGCGGTCCAGCGCGGCCAGCGCGCATCGATACCGATGATGACGGCGGCGAGCGCGCCGCTGGCGGCCACCGGTATCAGCACGCCGCCGGGCGTGGCGACGTGGAGCATCCACAGCACCGCACCGCAGCCAAGCGCAGCGCCCGCCAGGTCGCTGGCGTAGATCCTCGCCAGAACATCCGGGAACCGTACGAAGCTCAGCGCGATACAGTTGGCGGCGAAGAAGAACGGCAGCATGAGCAGCACATATGTGAGCACCAGCCAGAGAAGCTGATCCGTGTCCCAGGTGATTTCCAGGAGATTGAGCGGCAGGCTCTGTACCGCGGCGAAGCATGCATAGGACGACAGGGCGAACAGACCCGCGTTGACGGCGAAGGCGGTATCGAAGCGTTTCGCGAGGCGCCGCCCTGCGAATGTTAGAAATGTTCCGCTCGCGCCGAACCCGAGCAGCGCGAGACTGATGATCATGTAGGCGAAGTGATGCCACTGGACGATGGAAAGCAGGCGGGTGAGCAGAATCTCGTAGGCGAGGACCCCTGCCGACAGGATCGTTACGCAGAGATAGACGCGCCGCATGGGTTACTCACAGGGTATCGCGCGGCGTTCGTCAGTTATGCCCACCCGTCAGCGGGACGAACCGCACGGGAAGAATCTGTCTGATCGTTATGCGCTCCTCGTCCAGCTTGTGCACGAGCAGCAGGTGCTGCACGGCGAAGTGCTCGCCGACGGGCAGCACGAGCCTGCCTCCCGGGGCCAGCTGCTCCACCAGCGGGGGTGGAATGTGATTGACGGCCGCCGTCACGATGATGGCGTCGAAGGGGCCCTTCTCCGGCCAGCCGTAGTATCCATCCGCGAACCTGGCCTCGACGTTCCCGTAACCGAGCCGCGCCAGGCGCTCCTTCGCCGACAGCGCCAGGGGCTCGACAATCTCCATCGTATATACCTGCCGGGCCAACTCCGCCAGCACCGCGGCCTGGTAGCCGGATCCGGTGCCGATCTCGAAGACGACGGCGTCACTATCGACTTCCAGCAGATCCGTCATGAGGGCGACGATATAGGGCTGGGAGATCGTCTGGCCGTGGCCAACCGGGAGTGGCCGATTGGCGTAGGCGACGTCGCGCAGCTTCGCGGGCACGAACTCGTGGCGCGGCACCGTGGCCATGGCGGCCATGACTTTCGGGGCCAGCTGCGCCCTGTCGGTCTCGCGGCGGGTCTCGGTAACGGTTGCCTGAATTTCCTCGATCATCTCCTGCCGCGCCGCGGCGAAACCATCGTCGACACCCAGCGCCCCGCTCGTCTGGAGCAAGCAGACGGCGAAAACGAGAAATGTGCCATGTGACAAGCGCGACATCGATACACCATACGCGCTCACGCGGCGCGACCGCCAGCAGGTAAAGCTGCCGGATGGACCAAGACCGATCTATCCGCCCTCTACTGCCTCCTTGCCCTCCCCACCGAAGCGGGTGGCAACGTAGCCGATAACGAGCCCGATGATGGCGCCCTCGGCTGTAAACCAGAACGGGGAAGTCATTACTCCCTGTTCACCGAACATGCTGACCAGCACCTCCCCCATGGTGTCGTAGGCAAAGAAGGTCAACACGAAGTTCATCCAGGCGCCCAGAATCGGTGCGCGAAACCACCAGGGCATGGGGAAATTCAGGATCGGATGCCGCGTGTAGACGCCGAACACGCCGATAATCGCGCCGACCGTCATATACCACAGCAAAATTCCCCAGCGGAGCAGCCAGCCTGCCTCCGGGTAAAAAAATGGCAGGAGAATAAAGCCGGCAAGCCCGAAAACAAGCCCGACGACCTCACCGATGATGATGCGGGTGGTCAAGGAAGGGTACGCGAACATGTATCCTCCTGCACATTAATGGGTTTTCCCACCCCGCAATTTTCCCTCGCCCTCGATGAATGCCTGTTGACGAAGGTCAACTACGGTACAACCGGATTTTCCAGAAATAGGTCTCTGACCCGGATTGTCCACAGGCGAAGTAATCGACAGTGCGCTGATCGACGGCAAGAGCAAGTGGGCGACGTTTGGCGGAGACCACCCCCAAGACTTACTGGAGAAACCCCTGGCGGACTATGCTAGAAGCCTGTTTCTATGATTGACCAGGGGAGCCGGAGCGAAAAACGGATCCGAATGCCGGGTCAGCGCCGGGTTGGAACCGGCGCGCGTTAAAGACGCCGGCGTGCCCGCAATCCGGCGAGCCCGAGCAACACTAGCAGGGCTGTTGTCGGCTCCGGCACCGGTGTACCTGGGCCGCCGTCTTCTGCCACCAGTTCGATGCTCAGACCGGCCAGTGGTGTGGTCAACGAAAGGGAAACCGTATCAAAGAACTCGCTACTCGCGCTTGCCACACTGCCGAAGACGGATGCGGTGGTGTTGAGGATAACGAAGAGGTCGAAGACAGTGCCGAAGGCGACATCGAGCGCGCCGTCCAGATCCACCAGCGTACTGATGGCCGAGGTGCAGCCCAGGAGGGCAACACAGACGGGATCGCTCACGTCGCCCGCCGCCCAATCGCCCGCCGTCACGAGAACAGGATCGAGACTCGGGTCACCGGATCCCGAGAGTGTGGCGCCCGCGCCGAACACGTTGATCTCGGTGCCGTCAGTGGCGAAAAAGCTGACCAGCAACTCCATGCTGGCGGCCGGGGAGCCGAACCCGAATGGGTCGGGGACCTCGTTGACGAACAGGTTGCCGTCGATGGCGATGGTGAGATCCAGCGGCACGGGCACGCCGGGGTCAATGCCGGTGGTAGTGAGCGTTGCGGTCCAACCGGCGGTGGCGCTGGAATTTCCGAAGTCGAATTCGCTGGCGCTGACCGCAGTTGCCCTGGCCTTTACCTCACCGAGTACGGTTGCCTCGCCATCGGCGGAAGTGCCGGCGGCCCCCAGCACGGACGCCGCCGTGGAGCCGGCCGTGGTCGGGCCCGCGTCGAAGGTGAATTCTGGTGCGCCCGGGCCGATGACCAAGGTTGTGGTGGCTGCCTCTGTGTTGGAGACCGCGGTCTGGGCCGCGAGCGGCGCCGCCGCTGCCAGCAAGCCGGCGAGAACCAGCATCCGCAGCGGTGGAGAAGATACATTGAGCTTCATGCTGGAATCCTCCGGCAGCGGGTAACGCAGGCAGCGCAATTATCAAGCAATATCTGCGCCAACCCGACATCGCTTTCATTAAAAGCAACGAGTTACGACGAGTTGGTGCGCGCGGTCGAGTTTTGGCCGGAAGATTGTGTAAAGAATTCCGACACTGCGCAGTCGATTCTCACCTTCGCGAGGCCGAGGCGGATATGCGTACACGCAAACCGAGGGGGCAGAGTTCTGTTCTCTGCCCCCAACCGGCCTGAAATCAGATTTTCGTTACAGCGTGTAGCCTGGGGCGAGCAGCGGGCACATAAAATACAGGTCCCCCCCGCTCATCACGTTGTCCCCATCGACGTCGACCCACCAACGTCCGCCAAGATAACCCGGATCACCCGGGCCGAACTCGGTTTGCAGGCCGTGGTCGCCCATCTCCAGCTTCTGGAAACGTCCCTCAGGGGGCAGGGTCGCGACTACGATAGAGTCGTACGACAATCCCTGGCTGGTCACGTAAACGACTGGTCGCTCTACCTGCAACGGCGGCGGAGTCGGAAATTCTTGGCGGCCTTTCGCTTGGGCCGTCGCGGTGCTTACCAGTGCCGTTAGCGCCAGTACCGTGAATAAAATCGAGTATCGGGTGTGTGCCATGAACTTAACCTCTGTAAACAGATTAGGGAGGCCAAGTGTGTCGCTGAAGTGTCACGAGGTTCTCACGAAAGTGTCGTTATTTCATCACGGGAAAATTGGGACTGTCCCCATTTCGCCCCAAGAACTTTGAAGCGCACGCATTCGGATGGACTGTGCTGGCTCCGCGATCGCGCTAATTGAGGATCTCAGGGTCACTGCAACAAACAGCCTTTCATTGTCTCCTCATTCCGTGCCATTTTAATTTGATCCTGGTCAGTAATCTTGGAGATCCAGAAGGAATTTGCGAGTGACTCTGAGGTCGAATTGACAAGTGGTTTTGCGATCAAATTTATACAAGGGTGGGATGTGGTTGGGGCGGAGCTGCAAATGATGATTCAGTGGAAAAGCAAACCTCAGTGGTCTCCGGTCACGGTTGATGAAAGCATGTCAACTCACATTGTATCGGTCGAGCCTGAGCGGCCCGTCCGGCAACTGGCAAAGATCATGCGAGACGAACACGTGGGTTGTATCCCAGTAGTTTCCGATAATCTGCTGTTGGGAATGATCACCGACCGTGACATCGCTTGTCGAAGCGTGGCCGAGGCGAGGGACCCCGATGAAACGCCCGCACGCGACATCATGACGACGCCCGTCTACAGTTGTCGCACGGGCGAGTTGCTTGTCGACGCTGCTAAGGTTATGGAGGATCAGCAGGTACGGCGTCTGCCGGTAGTGGACGACGACGGCAAGGTAGTCGGTCTGCTGACCGCCGATGATCTGGCCTGGCACACCGATCATCTGCTTGTCGGCGACGTGATCGAAGCCACGTACGAGCGTCATGGGTGAGTCTGACGCGACAGCGCGCTCGTGCCGAAGGCTCGAGCGCCCGGACGGCTCCAGGGGCGACTGTAGTTATAAGCTCGGGATATCCGTTATCCCGAGCCGGTAGTCTAGAAGGCGTTTAGCCTCACGGCTTTTTGGCTTCGTCCGTTTGCGAGGCTTTGTTGTTATCGTCGGGCCCGGTTGAAATCGTCTCGATGGTGTCGTCGGCGTAGTCGAACTGAATGTAGTTGCCTGGGCGCACGTCGGTGGGTTCGAGACTGTCACCGAGTCGGTACCATTTGTCGCCCTCATCGGTCCTTACCTTGATAAGGACCTCTTGGACTTGTCCGCTCTCGGCCTGAGCCCCGACCGCGGTCGGTAGCGCTAGAGCGAGGGCTGCGAGTGCGCACACTGTTGCTGCCTTGTTCATTGCACTCTCCCAATCATATGTCGTACTAAGAGCTTCGATTTACCGGTATTGGCGGTGTCATTCCTCAGTCACGTCGGCGATCCAGGACAGGGCCGCTACCGCGGCGGGGAATCCGAGTGTGGTGACGGCGAGTGCCGCGACTTGTCGCAACGACTCGACGGATGCGCCCTCTGCGAGGGCTTGGCGGGTGTGGGAGTGAACCGCGCCTTCGGAGCGGGCACCGATGGCGAGGGCGAGCTTGATCAGCCGGCGGGTGTCGGCCTCCAGGGGTCCGGCCTCGGCACACGATTTTCCGAGGGCGCTATACGCATCCCAGATCTCGGGAAAGGATTTCGCGAATCGCCCCGCACCGGAAGGCGGAAGATCAGACAGTTTCGGTCCTGGCATGGTTGTGTTCTCCATCATCACTGGATATTGAAATGGTTCTCCGGCCGGGCCGAACCTCCCACTCTTCGTGTCAGTTCGGCTGCATCGGCCTGGAGAAATTCGGCCAGCAGGTTGCCGGCTTCCCTATTAAAGGGCGTCCGGGCCCGCAATGCTACCCAGTTTCCAAGATCGATCCCCCAGCGACCCGGATGGGACGCCAGAAACTCGGCTTGATGATGAATGCGCCGCTGGACTTCGAGTCCGTCACCGGCGTCCAGGGCCTCCGCCTCGGCTCGAGCGAGCGCGGCCATAGCGGCCAGCTCGACACTGATGTGGTCCGAGAGCTCAGCTTCAGTTTTGTCGTAGGACAGCCCGGCGGAGCGATAAAACGCTTGCACCGCCAGATTGGCGTCTCCATCGAGCGTCCCCTCGCCGTCGCCGGTTTGGACGGACTCGTTGGCCACGCGGTGTTCTCGGGGTCCGTGAAAGAGCTGCGTGAAGTCCACCGCCAGCGTGTCCAGCAGTGCCTCCTCATCGCCCAGTCGGAATTCGTCGTCCAGGCTCATGCCGGCGGCTTCCAGGGCGTCAACAAATTCCTCGGAGCGCAAGCGACGCAAGCTGTCAGCAGTCAGCGGGGCACGAAAGATCGTCGCCAGCAACTCGTACAACCCGGCACGCGCCCGGGCTCTGGAGGCGGCTTCGTGCTCGGTGTTTCCGCTTATACCGTTTTCTGGTCCGGGCACTAGGCCTTGCTCAGGGTGACCACGGTGTCCATCCAGCGGAGCTGCCCACTGATGGGATCCGGGCTGTTCGGGATAAGCCAGTTGGGGTGCACCCCGTGATCGCCTTTCCACCAGATGCGAGACGAATCCGCGTCGGCCAGGGCCCCGACTTTAAACCCGTTGCCGGAGGCGTAGCGGCCGTATTCCCAGTGGCCGCAGTGAAAGGAGACGGCGACGACTCCCGGGGCCACGGCCGGAGTCACTCGGGCCTTGGTCTCGAGTTTGCCGAGATCGGACTCAACTCTCACTATGTCTCCGTCCTCGATTCCCTTCGAGGCCGCGGTGTCCGGATTGATCCAGGCGGGGTTCTCGTAATAGATCTCCGTCAACCATTTGCAGTTCTGCGTCCGGGAATGGGACTGGACGTTGACCTTGTAGGTGGTGAGGATGGCCTGGTCGTCCCGCATGGCTGCGTGCTCGGGATTTGGATAGTAGGTGGGCAGCGGGTCCAACCCGGCATCCGCCATGATCTCGGAGTAGATCTCGAAGTAGCCGGTCTTGTTGACCTTGTCGGGGGGAAAGCCCCGGTAGACCTTGTCGCCGATTCGTTGTGCCACATAGCCCTTGTAGGACTTCTTGGTGTGGGTGTATCCCTTGGCCCGGGCGTCATCTTCACTTTTAGCCCCGGACTTGTGCCAGTTCCAGTAAACTTTGACCTCTTCGTCGAACAGCACGCCCTCTTTGGAGAGCTTATCCGCCGAGACTTCGGCCGAGTAGGTGAAATAGGCGGGCTGCGCATTGGGGTCGTGGTAGACACCGTGCTTTCTCATGTACTCGAAGCCGCCTGCGTCGCGCACCGCCGGCGTCATCTCGCAAGACTTGCGCACGAACTCCTCCTTGTTCTTGACGCCCAGTGGGAATCCCATGCGCTCGGCGAGCTCGCAGCAGACGTCGGCGAAATCGCGCACCTCTCCGAGTGGCTTCACCATCGGCTGACGGATGTAGTACTCGGGTATCTGCGCCGGTGAGACCATATCCTCCCAGTCCCAGCGCTCGAGATAGGTGGCGTCGGGCAGGATCATGTCAGAGAGTGCCGCCGACTCGTCGTAGAAGGGCGTCACGGCAACGGTGAACGGCAGCAGGCTCTCGTCCATGAGCACATCGATGTTGCCTTGGCAGTTGCCGTTGGAGTACACGGGCTGGTAGCAGTACCACATGTACACGTCCGGGCGACCTGCGCCACCGTCCTTGATCACGTCGAATACCCGATGACTGACATGGTGCGTCGGAAGCGCGGCGTCGCCCTTGAGGCCGTCCACGACCTTCAACTTCTTGGCCTTGGGTTTTTTCTTCGGGCCCTTGGGGTACTTCCACTTGGCGCCCACCGCCTTGCAGCGACCGCCGGGATTGTCGATGTTGCCGGTAATGGCGGCGAGCATCTGCACGGCACGCTCGGTGTCGGCGCCGCGGTAGTGGGCGACCGCGCCGCGGTAGCTGATCACGCAGGCCGGTCGTGCGAGCGCGAGCTCTCTTGCGAGCGCCCGAATCTTGTCGGCCGGCACACCGCTGATTTCCTCTGCCCACTCCGGTGTGTACTTTTTCAGATGGGCCGTCAGCGCCCGAACCTTGGCCTCTGTCGATGCGGTGACCTCGGGTGTCACCCGGCAGAACTCGAGGAAGCGTATCCCCTCTAACCGATAGAGATCCTCGGACATGATCACCTGACTCATGGCCAGCACCACCGCCATATCGGTCCCGGGCTTTATCGGAACCCACTCGGAGGACTTGGCCGCCGTGTTGGAAAGGCGCACATCAAAGGTCACCATGCGCACGTTGCGATCCACCATGGCATTCATCAGCCGGTTGGCGACCGAGGTGTGGTTCGTGTGCGCCTCGAGGCAGTTGGAGCCGAAGTTCAATACGAAGCGGGTGTTGTCGAAGTCCCAGTTGTCGTAGTGGCTACCCCAGGTGAGCTCCTGGGCGGTCCACTTGGCGGCCTCGCAGATGGCGGTGTGATTGCCGACGGTCCCTGTGCCGTAATTGGACAGGAACAGGCTCTTGATGAGCTTGCTGGAACTCGCCTTCATGCGTCCGTAATGAAACATGAACTTTTCGGGATGGCCGTCGTCGCGCAACTTTTTCAGGCGCCCGGCGAGTTCGTCGAGGGCCTCGTCCCAGCTAATCCGCTTCCACTTCCCTTCGCCGCGGGCGCCCACCCGGCGCATGGGATGGAGGACGCGGTCGGGGTCGTAGATCTGGTTGATGCCTGCCTGGGCCTTGGCGCAGAGCGCCCCGTGGGTGCGGATGGAGTCGAATTGCCCGCCGATCTTCGCTAGCTTTCCGTCCTCGACGTAGCCGATGATGGGACAGCGGGACACACACTGCCAGCAGGCGCTCGGCACCGCCTGGCGTTCCTTCTTAGTGATAGATGAGTAGTCCTTTCCGCCCTTCGCTAATACGGCGTGGGTCTCGGGCACGGCGAGTCCGCCGGCGGTCGCTGCAGCCGCGCTGACCGCGCCCAGACGGAGAAAGTTGCGTCGCGTAGTCATTTCAATACTCCTCAAACCCCAACCGGGCCTGTAATCTGGCCCGCGATCACTACCACGTACCGGAGCATGAAGCCTCCGACCAGCACCACCGCAGACACGGCGATTTCCACGCCGCGAGGTGGCGCGAACTCCCTGTGGAAGAGCAGCCTTGGAACGATGTAGTACAGCTCCACCGCCGCCGGCGCGAGTAGTCCGACGCCGACAAAGCCAAGCCAGAACAAGGTCGCCAAGTTGCCACCGGCCAGGATGACCTCTATCGCGTGTCGGACGTCGCCCACCGCGAGGTAGGCGAACATGATGAACAGGAACACGATGACCAGCTCGATTCCGAGCAAAAGCAGGTCCGAGGCCGTCAGTATGTAGCCGCTGGCGTGGTACTGAGGCGTGTCGGCGGTGCCCGATTTTTCTGCGCGTGGGGTCAGGATGGCCCGAGCGAGCAGAATCAATGCCACGCCGGTGGAAAGGGAGGACAACAAGAACAGCAGCGCGAGGACCGGCGAGTTCCAGAACGGTCGCGATGGCATCGCGCCAAGCAACACCCCGGTGTACACGGCGACACCGATTCCCAACGGTATGCTCAACCACGCGATAGGTCGGCGCAGTCGAACGGCCTTGTCACCGAGCACTGGCGGGTTGGGAAGGAAGGTATAAGCGTAGGCCAAGCTCGTCAGTATGAAAAAGGTGAGCAGCCAGGTTCCGATGGACATGGGAGAGAGAGTGATGGTCTTGTAGAGATTGAGCCACTTGAACCAGTCACCCACGTGGAACGAGCCGAGTTCGAACACCAGCAGTCCACACCCGACCATGACCGGCAGCGGTGCGAGAAACGCGCCGTACCGCGCGATGTCAAAGTGAATGCCCGACTCTCCGCCGCCACCGCGTAGCAATGCCGAGGAGCTCACGGTCAGCGCACCCGCGCCCAAGCCGGCGAGAAACAGATAGAGGATTACCGGAAGTCCCCAGAAAATTTCGGGTGCCATGGCTATCTCCTTTCCTTCAGACGTCGATTGGTATCGACACGCACATACTGATTCGGCACGCTGGGCTCGTGCTCGTCGGTGTGGTCCGCCGCGATGTAGTACACGTTCGGTTCGGTGCCCTTCCCGGGGCGCAATACCGTGACAGGGTTGCTAGCGATCGCTTTGGATATCTCGCTCTCGGAGTCGTTGAGATCACCGAAGATTCTCGCCCGACTCGGACAGGCCTCTACGCAGGCGGGCTCCAGTCCCCGTGAAACGCGATGGATGCAGAAGTCACATTTCTCGGCGGTGCCAGTTACCGGATCGGGATATCGCATGTCGTAGGGGCAGGCCTGGATACAGTATTTGCAGCCGATGCAGATATCGTTGTCGACGACGACGATGCCGTCCTCCTCGCGCTTCCAGGTGGCGCCGGTGGGGCAAACGGAAACGCAGGGGGGCTTTTCGCAGTGATTGCACAGGCGCGGCAGGAAGCTGCGCGAGACGTTTGGATAGGTGCCTTTCTCGACGTACTCGACCCAGGAGCGGTTGTGCCCCAGGGGGACGTTGAACTCGGCCTTACAGGCGACGCTGCATGCGTGAACGCCGTAGCAGCGACGGGCATCGATAAGCATGCCGTAGCGTTTCTTGCGCGCCGGCTTGGTGGCGGCCGCGGCGGTGGGTGCCGCTACGGCTGCGCCAATCGCCCCCGATGCCTTGAGGAATTTTCGCCGGTCCATACCGACATGCTGCGAATTACCAGTCACGTTGGATTCCCCTTTTGGTTCGACGTTGTTCTGTGTTTTAAAGATATGCATCTTTGCCAGAGTGATGTTGACTTCGATCATTTAATTGTTGCTTTGAAATTGATCCTGATCATTTGTGTCTCTTTCTGGGGAAGGTGGCTTGGCCGACGGACGCGAACGTTGCCACCTGCTGGTACAACAGCGGGGTCTGTGGCGAAAAAGCCGGCCAAGGACCTCGTTGACGAACAGATGGAGACAAAAGTGTCGTTAATTCATCACGACTGGAGTCGTTGAAAGACGCTATCAGCAACGCAGCCCGTCGAATGCACGTATATTCGAGGGGGAACTGGAAGAAGGATCATCTTGACCATGTTTACGCTTTATACCGCTGCCACGCCGAATGGTCGCAAGGCCTCTATCATGCTGGAGGAGTGTGGTCTCGACTACGATGTCCACCCGCTGGCGCTGGGCAAAAGGGAGCAGAAACAGGACTGGTATCTGCAGATCAACCCGAACGGCCGTATCCCGGTGATCGTTGACCATGGCAATGACGATTTCGCGGTATTCGAGTCCGGCGCCATCCTCATATACCTGGCGGAAAAGACCGGGCAGTTCTTGCCTCCGACTACATCAGAGAATTCGAAAGACCGGTCGCTGGTGATCCAATGGCTGATGTTCCAGATGGGCGGGCTGGGCCCGATGATGGGCCAGGCCAATGTGTTCTTCAGGTATGCAGAAGAGAACATTCCCTACGCGGTCGACCGCTACCAGAAGGAAACGCGACGGCTGCTCGAAGTGCTCGATACCAGGCTGGCGGATAACGAGTATCTGGCCGGTGCGTATTCTATTGCCGATATCGCCAACTTCGCCTGGGCACGTACGGCAAGCTGGTCCGGCGTCGAAAGTCGCGATCTCGAACATTTGTCGCGCTGGATCCAGGCTATCAGGGTGCGACCGGCCGTCCGGCGAGGTCTCGACGTGCCGCCGAAGGATCAACTTGGTAAAACTGATGACGAGTTCGTCAAATCGGCGCAAAAAATGGTGACGTAGGCACCGTCAATAAGCCAGGTAGTGGTTGACAATCACCGATAGGAAAATGGGGACTGTCCCCATTCTACGTGGCTGCACGCACCTCCGAATGGATGTTCGACACTTCCGGTTTCGTTTGATCAGTGTCAAATGATCATCTCTGTCGGCCGCCTATGATGGCCTACGGTCGTTAAGTTCTCGGCAGGTTGTTCGGTATCCGTGGCGCGGCCCCGGTGTGCCGCCGAGAGGAGGTAAGGTCATGAGCACCGCTAAGTTAATCCTGGAAGGGCGGGAACTCGAGCTGCCGGTGGTCGTCGGCACCGAGAATGAGACGGGAATCGACATCAGCAGCCTGAGGGCCAAATCCATGGCCATCACCCTGGATCCCGGCTACGGCAACACCGGTGCCTGCCGGAGTGCCATTACCTTCATTGACGGGGAGAAGGGCATTCTTCGCTACCGGGGCTATCCCATCGAGGAGCTCGCCCGCGGCGCCCGCTTCACCGAAGTGTGTTATCTGCTCATCCACGGCCACCTCCCCAGCCAGGACGAGCTCGATGGGTTTCGCCACTTGCTCACCTACCACAGCATGATCCACGAGGACATGAAGAAGTTTTTCGAGGGCTACTCGCATTCGGCCCACCCCATGGCGATTCTCTCGTCCATGGTGTCAGCGCTTTCGACCTATTACCCGATCACGGCAAGCGACGCGGACATCGACCTCAACATCATTCGCTTGCTGGCGAAGGCGAAAACCATTGCAGCGTTTGCTTACAAGAAGTCCATCGGTCAACCGTTCTCCTATCCGAAAAATGACCTCAGCTACACTGCGAACTTGCTGCACATGATGTTCTCGGTCCCCACCGAGCAGTACGAGGTGCCTGCGGTGCTGGACGACGTGCTGAACCTGCTGCTGGTGTTGCACGCCGATCACGAGCAGAACTGCAGCACGTCCACCGTGCGCCTGGTTGGCAGCAGCGATGCTAACTTGTTTGCCTCGGTCGCAGCCGGCATCTGTGCCCTCTGGGGACGGCTGCACGGGGGCGCCAACCAGAATGTCATCGAGATGCTGAAGATGATGCACGACGATGGCGGGGATTTCCGGAAATACCTGGACAAGGCCAAGGATAGCGGGTCGGGGTTCAGGCTGATGGGTTTCGGGCACCGGGTTTACAAGAACTTCGACCCACGCGCCACAATCCTCAAAGAGGCGGCCGACAAAGTGCTGAGTGATCTTCACGTGGACGATCCGCTGCTGGAGATCGCCAAGAACCTCGAAGAAGCGGCTCTCGAGGACGACTATTTCGTGGAGCGCAAGCTCTACCCCAACGTGGACTTCTACAGCGGCATCATCTATCGGGCGATGGGCATACCAACGGACATGTTCACGGTGATATTTGCACTGGGCCGGATACCCGGCTGGGTCGCGCACTGGAAGGAGTTGCGCCAGGACCCGGACCGGCGCATCGGTCGTCCACGCCAGATCTACGTTGGCGAGCCGCAAAGGGCATTCGTGCCCATGAATCGACGCTAGTTTGACGATCGGCGACGTGGCCCGAAAGGCAGATCACCGGGAAGGCGTAACAGGAACGTATTCGAGAATGCAAAGATAGAGCAGTTCCTGGTCGCTGAAATATTGCAGTTTTAGAGGCAAACCGCGGATCAGCTCGGGCATACTTTTTTCGCTGGGCAATGGATGCAGGACCATTTTCGGATCTTTAGCGCGCAGCTGTTCCGCAAACGCAGCCCCCATGGGATGACTGATGATTATTCGTCCGGTGGCAGTGAGATGCGCCGAGATCGATGCCAACGCGTGGCGCTGATTCCACATGTTGCCAAACACGGCGTTAAAGAACACCACATCAAATGGCCCCATCTCCCGGGGAATGTCGATTACATCCCCGCACCAGAAGCGGGCATCCGGATAACGTTTTTGCGCCTCGGACAACATCGCCGCGCTGAGATCACAGCCAACAATGTGACCTACGCCGCAACGCTGTATATAAGGAATCAACACGCCGATGCCGGTTCCCACATCGAGAACCCTGTCACCCGCCCCTGGATTAGCGGCGGCTATAATTTGTTCTGTGCGTTTTTCGACATCTGCAGGAATGGCCTGCCGAAAGCATTCGACGCTCGTATCGAATATGCGCTGCTGATAGCGATTGTGTTGTTGACGATCGTCAGCGCAAGGCACGGGAAAGACTCGCCTCCATGGCCGATTACGCAGCAAGTCAAGGAATACTCGCCAGGGTAGGGCGCAGGCTCGGATCCAGCAAGACCCTCAACTCACCGCGCCAGTGGCGGATCTTGATCTCGGTCAAGAACTCTTGCCTCGCGCTTTCCCATTATGGGAGCCAGGAATAGCGTATACGCCATTGTCAGAGATCCGAGTAAGTCTGATGGATAATCTTACCGCCCGAGAACTCACCGGGTCCGAGGGGCTCGACCGGGAGGAAGAAGATTCACCCCAGGGCAAGGCGCCGGTAAAGCTGCGCGAACACATCATCGAGATTATCAGCGACTCCGGAGAGGGCGCCCAGAAGTGTGGCCAGTCCTTCGCCAGTATCGCCGCCAAAATGGGCAACGGGATCTGGACCGTGGAGATCATCCCGGCCGAAATCGAGCCACCGCCACGCAGCATCGCCGGCGCCAGCGGCAACCGGATCCGAATTGGGTCCCATCGCATCACCAATGGCGGTGATGAGGCCGATCTCGCCGTGGTCTTCAACGAGCAGGTTCTGCGCGGCCGATTGCGGGCCGGTGCGCTGAAACGCGGCGGCATCATTCTCATGGAGAACAAATGGCGCTTCCATCGGGAAGCAGCCATTGTGGCGGCATACACCGCAGTCCACGAGGAGTTGCTCCGCGACGGATATCGGGTCTACGAGATCCCCATGGAGCAGCTCTGCCTGCAGTACACATCGACTCCCGAGCGGGGCAAGAACATGTTCGTGCTCGGCATGCTGAGCGCCATTTACAGCCTGGACCTGAAGCTCGCCCGCGAGCAGGTGGCGTTCACCTTCCGCAGCAAGAGCGAGGAAGTAGTCGCACGCAATGTCCAGCTGCTGGACGCCGGATACGAGTGGGCGCGGGAGAACCTGGATCTGTGTTTTTACATTCCGGGCTCGCCGACCAAGAAAACGCAGATCGTCGTCAACGGCAACACCGCGCTGGCACTGGGCATCATGGCCTCCGGCATGGACGTGTGCGCCATGTACCCGATAACGCCCGCCACGTCCGCCGCGCATTACTTGAGCGAAATCTTCGAGTACGTGGACGGCATCGTTCACCAGGCCGAGGACGAGATCGCCGCATGCGCCTTCGCCATCGGTGCGTCTTACGCGGGCAAGTGCGCGGTGACCATCACCTCGGGGCCGGGCATGGCGCTCAAGCAGGAGCTCATCGGGTTTGCCGCCATGACGGAGATCCCCCTGGTCATCATCAACGTCCAGCGCGGCGGGCCCAGCACCGGACAACCCACCAAGGTAGAGCAGGGCGATCTTCTGCAGGCGATCTTCGGCGCTCACGGCGATTCGCCAAAGGTCGTCATGGCGGCGGCCACCATCGAGGAGTGCTTTTACCTGGTGATGGTGGCACGCAGAATTGCCGAGACATTCAATCTGCCCGTCGTGCTTCTGAGCGATGCCAATTTAGCCACCGCTCAGCAGCTGTTCGTCAGGCCCAAGCCCAAGAAAGAGTGGTACGCGGTTGCCTCCGACCAGACCACCGTCGCCGAAGGCGAGCGACCCTACGAGTGGGACGGAAAGACGGGACTGCGCCGGCGCTTCATTCCGGGTCAGCCGGGCGGCATGCACACGGTGACCGGATTGGCGCACGATCGCGCCAGCAAGGTGGCTTACGATCCGGAGCTGAATCAGGAGGGGATACGGTACCGCAGCCTCAAGCTCGCCACGTTCCAGAAGACCCTGGCGGCGCCGGCGGTCTACGGTGGTTCCAGCGGCGATCTGTTGGTCGTCGGCTGGGGAAGCACCAAGGGTGTCATCGAGGAGGCGGTGGATCGCGCCCGCGCCGACGGCTTGTCTGTTTCCTCTTTGCACCTGACCTACCTTCAGCCCATGGCTTCGGGTATCGGCGAGATTTTCGAGCAGTTCGGCCAGGTGATGACCGTCGAGATGAGCTGGTCCGACGATCTGAATGACGAGTCCATCAGCTCGGACAACCGGCGTTATTCGAACCTCGCCTGGCTGCTTCGGGCACGCTACCTGGTGGATGTGGACTGCTGGTCCGAAGTCAAAGGTCAACCCCTCAAACCCGGCTCCGTAGAAAAGGTGATGCGCCGTAAATTGCAAGGGGAGGGCGTCGGTGTCTGACTACATCAACAAGTTGCCTACCAGCGTCGCGGACCTGGAGGAAGACGCCCATATTCTTCACGACTACGAAGGCGCGGTGTCCCGTTGGTGTCACGGATGCGGCGACAACGCGATCCTCACCGCGCTGCAGAAGCTCTGTGCCGAGGAACAGCTGCCCCCCGAAAAGACCGTTTTCGCTTCGGGGATCGGTTGCGCGTCGCGGCTTCCCCACTACATGGGAACCTACGGCTTTCACGGATTGCACGGGCGGGCGCTGCCGGTGGCGGAAGGGATCAAGATCAAACGGCCCGACCTGCACGTGTTCGTCAACACCGGCGACGGCGACTGCTGCAGTATCGGCGCAGCCCACTGGCTGCACGCCGTGCGCTACAACATGAACATGACGGTGATGCTGCACGACAACCGTATCTACGGTCTCACCAAGAACCAGGTTTCACCGACCTCGCCCAAGGGACTCGTGACCAGCACCACGCCGAGAGGCGCCACCCTGCAGCCGCTCAACGCGGTGGCGGCAACCCTGGGGATGTCCAACGTCTCCTTCGTGGCCCAGGCCGCCGATTGGGTGCCCGGCATCCTGTACGACATTCTCCATCTTGCGTTTCTGCATCGCGGGCTGTCGTTCGTGAGCATTCTTCAAAGGTGTCCGCACTACCTGCCGGGTCACTTCGATGAATACATCAAGAATCCCGAGCGCACCCTGCTGCTGACCCATCCGAACGGACTTCAACCGGATGAGGCGAGCGCGCGCCGCTTCAAGAGCCGCGAGGAGCACGACCCCGCGGACTTGAGCCGTGCCCAGGCGCTGGCGGTGATGGATGACAAGCTTGCGCTGGGGATCCTCTACCGCAACGAGTCCATACCCTGCTACGAGGATATGTACCGCCGCGAACAGCATCTTCCCATCGAGGACAAAATCGCCGCGCTGGAGCGCGAGTTCGACAGGTTCACCGTGAAACCGGAACTCTAGCTCGACCGCCCGGTAGAAGATCAATGTTGCAGCGTCAGATGAGCAGTGAAAAACCGGATCGGCTCTCGGCTGTGCGTAACGACGAGGGTCTCAAAGATCTCCTGCGCATCTATCTGGCGGAACCGGACAAGGCGCACCCTGAGAGCGAGGCCGGGCCGCCGGACTTGAGGCCGGCCCTTCTCGGCCCCTATCGCGATCTCGAAACCATACGTCACGATTTCCCCGTGGTTCTGGTGGCGGACAATGCCGACACCCCCATTGTCTCGCTGGCAACCATCGTCGACGGTGTCCTGGACAGGACCGCGCCGGAGGGTATCGAAGGCGAGCGTTTGCGGCGTCACCTCTACCGGCTGGAGACGTCGATTAAGAGACTGGCAGAAAAAAAACCCCGCCTGCGCCTCTCAGAGCTTTGGTCGCTGGCCAGCACCGCGCTGGTCCGGCAAAGCGAGAATTCCGATCGTCTTCGCGCCAGCCTCGAAGCGGCCGCTGAGGCGCTGCCCCACGATGGCTGGTTGCTCACCTGCGGGACGCGCAGCACGCGCCAGATGTTCGAACACGCTTGGCGGCCGCTGCAGTCCGAACGGGCCGTCCGGGAGCGGGAAGTCCTCGATGAACTCATCGCACGGTTGTCCGAGGTGCTGGAGTCGGAACGCGCCCGATCGCCCGAGTCCACATCGCCCGAGGCTCTGGAAGCGGCTTTGGGCGGTGAGCACGCCGGAGGGATCGACTTCGAGTCACTGTCGGCGGTGCTGCGGGGCACCCGGACCAGCCGCGTCATGCCCGCCAAGCGAAGCAAGCGATTGCGCGTCGCGCGCAAGGTGTTGCAGAGAGAGCGCGCGCTGCTGCCGGCGGGCGGCGGCAATGGTGTGCGCCGCAGGCGGGAGGCGCGACGCGCTTCGGTGTGCGAGAGCTGTATCGAGGCCGTGGATCGATTTGACGCGAAGCTGCAGCGCAGCGTCGAGCTGATTCGGGCGGTAAGGGTAGCGGAGCTGGAGCTGGAAAATCATTATCGCGAGGAGCGGCACGACGACTTCTTCAAGAATTTCGGCACCTGGCAGCTGACCCCCGCGGAGTATCGTGCCCTGCCGCCGCTGCTCGTCTACCTCAACGCCGACACCCTCAGCGATATGGAGAAGTCGGCGCTGGTGCAAATACTCGCATCGGACATGCCGGTGAAAGTCGTCCTGGAGGTACACGAGATTCCGGTCAGCGATTCTGCCATCGCGCCTCCCGGAACGTTCACGGAGTGGACGCGGCAGATTGCCGGCATGGCGGTTTCGTTGGGAGAGGCCTTCGTGATGCAAACGGCGGCGTCTCACCTGCCGCAGCTGGCGGCGGACATTATCGAGGGCCTGCGTTGCGACGGCCCGGCTCTGTTTTGTGTTTACTCGGCTCCCGAGCAGCCGGAATGCACAATTCCCCACTACCTGCGCTGCGCCAGCGCGGTCGAGTCCCGCGCTTTCCCAAGCTTCGTATTCAGCCCGGGTCGTGGCACGGACTGGGCGTCCCGGTTCTTCCTGGAAGGCAGTCCGCAATGCGACCGGTATTGGCCCGAGCACCGCTTCTCGTACGAAACCTCCGACGGCAAGGAAGCGAATGAGAACCTCGCCTACACTTGCGTCGACTTCCTGGCGCTGGATCCCCGATTCCTGCAGCACTTCGTGGAAGTGCCGCGGGAGCGCTGGCACGCCAACATGATGCCGGTGGTCGAGTACTTGGCGTTGACGCAAGAAAAGACCCTCGACAAGGTGCCGTACATTTATCTGGTAGATGCTCAGAACCGGCTGCATCGGGTAATCGTCAGACGTGCGCTGCTCACCTTCGCACACAAGTGCCTGGCCAATTGGCGAAGCCTGCAAGAGCTGGCCGGTTTCAACAATTCGCACGCCCGGCGGCTGCTCGAGCAAGAGCGCGCCCGGCTCGAGGAGGAGAGCCATCGAGAAGTTCAGGTGGTGGAGACAATCCAACCCGCACAAGCCGAGGCGCCGGCAGCCGAAGCAATACCGTTAGAGACAGCCCCGGCAGTTCAGGCCGTGGCGGCAACCGATAGCGGCCAACCTTATATAGAGACGGAATTCTGTACCAGCTGCGACGATTGTACCCAGCGCAACGCCGGTATGTTCGCCTACGACGACGTCAAGCAGGCCTACATCAAGGATGCCAGCGCGGGAAGCTATCGGGAAATGGTAGAGGCCGCCGAGAACTGTCCGGTTTGCATTATTCACCCCGGCAAGCCGCTGGACCCCAGCGAATCCGATCTGGACGCGCTCCAGCAGCGCGCGGCCGCCTTCAACTAAGCTCCCTCAGACGGCGAGACGTACGCGGTGAAAGTTGCGCTGTCGCGCGTCGATGCCGAATATGCGCGGCCGATCCGCGTCCGAGACCGCCATCTCCTGTGGATCCAGGAGCCCCAGGTAGGCTTTCATGCTGCGGGCAGCCTGCCGGCCCGCGCCCATGGCGAGGATCACTGTAGCGGCTCCGGTGACGATGTCCCCGCCCGCGAAGACGCCGGCAAGCGAGGTCTGCTGCTGCTCGTCGGCCTCTATGTAGCCCCACTTGTTGAGCTCCAGATCGGAGGTCTGGCCCATGATGGGGTTGGCGTTGGTGCCGATGGCGTAGATCACCATGTCGGCCTCGAACTCGTACTCGCTTCCCTCTATGGGCACCGGACGGCGCCTGCCAGACTGATCAGGCTCACCGAGTTCCATGCGGATACAACGCAAGGCCCGCACGTTGCTTTCACCGTCGTCGAGGATCTCCACCGGTGCGGTGAGCCAGTGAAAGGTGACGCCCTCTTCCGCAGCGTGGTCGACCTCTTCGGCCCGCGCCGGACTTTCGGTGCGGGTGCGGCGGTAGAGGCAGTGCACTTGCTCGGCTCCCAGACGCAGCGAGACGCGCATCGCGTCCATGGCGGTATTGCCCGAGCCGATGACGGCGACCTTGCGGCCCATATGTAGGGGCGTGTCCTTTCGCGGGAACTCGCCCGCCTGCATCAGGTTGCAACGGGTGAGAAACTCGTTGGCCGAGAGCACACCGTTCAATGACTCACCCGGTATTCCCATAAACGACGGGTAGCCGGCCCCGGTGCCGATGAACACGGCATCGAATCCCATCTCTTCTCGCAGCTGCTCGATGGTGAACAGTCGACCCACGAGTGTGTTGCACTCCACCTTGACGCCCAGTTGGATGACCTTTCCGAACTCGTCATCGACGATGCTGTTTGGCAGGCGGAACTCCGGGATGCCGTAGCTCAGCACACCACCGGGACGGTGCAGCGCATCGTAGATGACCACCTCACAGCCCGCTTTGGCCATGTCCGCGGCGCAGGCGATCCCCGCCGGGCCCGCGCCCACGATGGCCACCCGTCGGCCGTTGGGTTCGATCTCCGGCTCGTTCGTCCAACCCTCGGAGACAGCGGTATCGCCGACGAAACGTTCCAGCCGGCCGATGGCAACAGGCTCTAGATGATCGCCAACCACGCATACCTGCTCGCATTGCGACTCCTGTGGACAGACGCGGCCGCAGATGGCCGGCAGCAGATTCGCTTCGGTGAGCACGTCGTAGGCGCCGCGCAAGTTCTGGTCGCAGATCTTCTGGATGAAACCGGGAATGTCGATCTGCACGGGACAGCCCTTAACGCAGGGTTCCTGTGGACACATGATGCAGCGCTCGGCCTCGTTGAGCGCATTGGCCACCGAGTAGCCCAGCGCCACCTCCGAGAAGTTGCAGACCCGGTCTTCGGGTTTCTGGACCGGCATCGCGGTGCGGTCCTGGGGAATGTTCCTGATGGTTTTCTTTGCCATGTTGCTTTTTTGCGCACCTACTCGATGGCGGGCTCCTCCGATCCCAGACGGCAGTTCTCGCTGCGGCTCCAGCGCTCCATGGCGACCCGCTCGTCATCACGGAAGCGCGCCAGACGCCGCATGAGCTCGTCGAAATCGACCTGGTGGCCGTCGAAATCCGGTCCGTCCACGCAGCAGAATCGCATCTCACCGCCCACCGACACGCGACACCCGCCGCACATCCCCGTGCCGTCCACCATGATCGGGTTCAGACTGACGGTGGTTTTGATGTCCCGGGGCCGCGTTGCCTCGGCGCAGAACTTCATCATCACCGGCGGCCCGATCGCGACGACCTCTTCGATGTCGGGATGCTTGTCGATGGTCATGTGGATCCCGTCGGTCACCAGCCCCTTGATCCCCGCCGATCCGTCGTCGGTGCAGATGATGAGCTCGTCGCAGACCTTCTCGAACTTATCCTGCCAGAAGATCAGATCCTTGTTGCGAAAACCGATGATGCCGACCACGTACGCGCCGTTTTCTTTGAAGGCGCGGGCCTGGGGGTAGACCGGGGCAACGCCGAGTCCGCCGCCCACGCAGGCGACCTTTCCCAACTTGCCGATGTGGCTGGGGCGTCCCATGGGGCCGACCAGCGCGTAGAGGGCGCTTCCGACGACGCAGCGCTGCTGCATTTCCATGGTGGTCTTGCCCACCGCCTGGATCACAAGGGTGACGGTGCCGTCGTCCACCGAGAAATCGGCGATGGTAAGCGGGATGCGTTCGCCGTCCGCCTGGGACATGACGATGACGAACTGTCCGGGATTGGTGGCCTTGGCGAGCAGGGGATGCTTCACCTCTAGCAGAAAAGTGGACCCGGAGAAATCCTCCCGGGCGACGATTTCGTACATGGCACAATCCCTCCACTCGCAAACGCCGGATTCAGGCCGGCCGTGCGCAGCCTCATTAGACTTCCTTTAACCGATGCCAGACCCGGGGGTGTTGATCGAGATCAACGTTGGCGTGTCTGGCGCTGTATAGAAGAGCGGATTTATCATCGGGCAGAGAAATGGGTCTCTGACCCGGGTTTCTGCTGGGTTACAAAATTGGACTATTGGAGGTGACGGTGAAATTCGCGCAGCGAGACGAGGAAGGCTACCTGGTTAATCCCGGCGATTGGAGCCGGGAGCTGGCGATCGCGCTGGCCCGGGAAGAGACGCTGTTGCTGAGCGAAGAGCACTGGGTGGTCATCACTTTTGTCCGCGATTACTACGCCGAACACGGTATCACCCCGGACATACGGCATGCGGCGAAACATCTCGCGACACACCTGGGGTGTGACAAGAAGGCAGGCAAGGCGCGGCTCTTCGAACTGTTTCCCTATGGCTACGTACAGCAGACCTGCAAGATCGCGGGCATGAAACGTCCCCGGGCTTGGAGCACCGGCTGATCTTCTGACCGAGAAAACCGGGTCAGAGTGACTTTTCCCTGCGGGGTTCCCTATTCCCTGAACCAGGTCGAGGGTGGATTTACGACCTCCGTGTGTCCATCGGGGCTCGCAGCTTCTCAGGCGTCCGACTCGTAGCGATACGGCAGGTAATCCGGGTACCACATGTGAGCCTCCACCCGCGCTGCGACGGCTTCTGCGTCGGTGTTTTCCAGGCCGTCCCCGGCATCGCCTTCGCTGATCCCGGTCTGCGCGACGGCGAGGGCCACGGCCCGTGAGATCGGATGGAGGTCTTCCATTTCCGGATACACGCAGCCGGCGCGAATGCTGCTCGGTGAAACCTCGCCTGCCACGGCGCGGGCGGCGGCGAGCAGCATCCCATCGGTGACGCAGCGTGCTCCGGAGGCGATGACGCCGAGCCCGATGCCGGGGAAGCAAAACACGTTGTTGCCCTGCCCGATGCGATGGCGCGCCGTCCCGTACTCGACGGGTTCGAAGGGGCTGCCGGTTGCCACCAGCGCACGTCCTTCGGTCCAGGCCAGAGCGTCCGTTGGCAGCACCTCGGTTTTGGATGTCGGATTCGAGAGCGCGAA
>JAACFO010000286.1 GCA_009937425.1 Gammaproteobacteria bacterium | reverse complement strand
GGGTAAAGGGGGTCGTTGCATGAATGAATCTCCTTAACACTGTCGGTTTCTTTCATTTCGCAAGTAGGCGGCGAAGGCATTCGGTACTTCTGCCAGCCCACCATCGTCATAAGCGCGGAACGCCTCAATCGCATCGCGGTAATCGGTCACAGGTACTGCCCCGTACGTCAAATCGGAAAAATGCTGGCTAAGCGCCAGGCGCAGTTCTGCTGCGGCAATCAGGTCTGTGCGGTAGATATCGTTCATGATCTTCTCCATCGAAGTGCGGACTACGGGTTGAAGTGGTAGCTGAAGCTGAGCGCGACGATGTCCATGCCGGGTTGGTAGTGCTCAGGCCACCGTTCGATGTGTGCTGAACGCGCAGCGCGAGCGAAACGTTGCGCCGCACTCCAAATGCTGCTTCAACAACGGCCGACGATGTGAAGTGAAAGTTGCCGCCCATATCGCGACCGCTGAACGTCGACCCTGAGAGCAGCGTCGGACTGAAACCGAGTTGGACCGAGACACGATCGCGAAAGATGGGGAATTGCCAAACCGGTCCTAATGAAACGAACGCGTGGGTTTCGCTCGGAGAGGTGTTCGCACCAAGCACGAATTCAAGATACTGGGCACGCAGCCGACGCGGTGGCCGTAGATTGAATGCGGCGGCGATCTGCCAGGTATCGCCGAACTTGCCGATGACCTTGCCGACACGATAGTTGTCCGGTACGAGAGTCGCCGCCTGAGCGCTCAGGCCCTGCAGGGACACGGATAGCATCATCACGACGAATGCGACGACGTGGATGACCCGATGCCGGGCCAGGTCGCAAGCTCCGAGATGATCGCTTCTCATAATTTCTCTCCGTTGGGAAAAGTGTTGCTTCCAGTTCTCGTACTGCAGTAACCGTGCCAACTTCGAAAAACCTTAATAAACAGTGAGTTAATAGAAATCGCTGAACCACAGAAAGTTGTGGTCCACAGGAAACTGTGGTGTAATTCTCAGGAAACTGAGGTATGGAAGGCCATGACAACAAATAGCGAGCTCTCACAGCTCCAGACACAGCACCAACTGATCCTCGATTCGGCCGGGGAGGGCATTTATGGCCTGGACCGGGAAGGCAGAATCACCTTCAGTAATGCGGCGGCCACAGCGATACTCGGCTGGAAGCTCGAGGATGTCGTTGGGCAGATCGCCCATGATGTTCACCATCATTCGCACGCCGATGGGTCCGCGTATCCCCGCGAAGAGTGTCCGATTTACGCCGCGTTCAAGGACGGTCAGGTGTATCGCGTCGACGACGAGGTTTTTTGGCACATCGACGGGTCCTGCATCCCGGTCGAGTACACCAGCACACCAATGTTCGAAGACGGTCAACCCTGCGGTGTCGTTGTTGTGTTCAGAGATATCTCGGAGCGTAAGAGAATCGAGCGTCAGCGGCAGGAGGCTTACGACGAACTGGTCAGATTACAGACCGAGCAACGACTCATACTCGATGCGGCCGGAGAGGGCATCTACGGTCTTGCCGCGGATGGTAGCCTCGCCTTCGGGAATGCTGCGACGGAAGAGATTCTCGGCTGGAAGGTCGATGAAATACTCGGACACAAAGCGCACGACATTCACCATCACTCCTACGCCGACGGATCGCCGTACCCGCGAGAGGACTGTCCCATTTACGCCGCGCTGAAAGACGGCGCAGTTCATCGACGCGATGACGAGGTGTTCTGGCACACGAACGGCAATCCGGTGCCGGTCGAGTACACCAGCACGCCAATCACGCAGGATGGCAAGCCGAATGGGGCCGTCGTCGTGTTTCGTGATGTCACTGAACGCAAGCGAATCGAACGCGAGCGTGCAGAGGCTTATGCCGAGATCAAGACGCTCAAAGAACAACTCGAGCTGGAGCGTGACTACCTGCGCGACGAAATCGACGTAACGGTCCACTTCGGTGAGATTATCGGCCAAAGTGCGGCCTTGAAACGAACGCTGGCTAAAGTCGAGGCGGTCGCCGGCACGTCGGCCAATGTTCTGATTCTGGGCGAATCGGGCGTTGGTAAAGAGATGATCGCGAGGGCAATTCACTGCGAAAGTGAGCGATCGGACAAGCCACTCATCAAAGTCAACTGCGCATCGATTCCGAAGGACCTATTCGAGAGTGAGTTTTTCGGTCACGTGCGCGGCGCATTTACGGGCGCGCACAAGGATCGCGTCGGCAGGCTCCAGCTTGCGAACGGAGGCACACTGTTTCTTGATGAGGTTGGTGAGATACCGTTGTCGCTGCAAGGGAAGCTGCTACGCGCGTTGCAGGAGCAGGAGTTCGAGCGAGTCGGGGACGACGTGACAACCAACGTCGATGTGCGTGTCATCGCAGCCACCAACCACGATCTCGAAGAGGAGGCAGCAGCAGGACAATTCCGTGAAGATCTCTACTATCGCCTGAGTGTGTTCCCGATCGAGCTGGCCCCGCTGCGTGAGCGAGTCGAGGACATCGTGCCATTGGCCACGCACTTTCTGGATACGCTCTGCACCGATCTGCGGCGCGATCGTATCACGCTTACCAAGCAGAACATCATCATACTGAAAAGGCACCAGTGGCCGGGCAATATCCGCGAGCTAAGAAACGTCATTGAAAGAGCGATTATCCTCACAAAAGGCACTCGACTGCGCCTCGATCTGGCAATGGGCAATGTGATCAAGACCGATACCGGGCACGAGACGGTGACTTCGGACGCACCGCCGTACCTGACGGAGGAGGAATTCCGCTTGCGAGAAAAGGAAAACCTGATCGCAGCCCTGCGCGCGGCCGATTGGCGAGTCTGGGGACTCGACGGCGCAGCCGCACTACTGGGAATTAAACCATCGACACTGTCCTATCGCATGAATGCATTCAAGATCGAGAAGCGGCTATGAAACTTTTTCTAAATGCTCGTGGCGTCACGCCATGCAATTTGCGGCGGTCCCAGGGAGACTAGTTCGAACCATAATCAGCGCCGAGATTCCCACTAGAGCGACTGTGTGAGATTTGTGTGACTGAGTGATGCACGGTTGTGCAGAGTACTGCAATTGCAATGGACGTACCGCCAGCTAGCATCAATAATATCAGTTACTTACGAACGAAATAGCGTACTCCGAAGGCAGGGGTCACAGGTTCGATCCGA
>JAACFO010000119.1 GCA_009937425.1 Gammaproteobacteria bacterium | reverse complement strand
TCCTTTGCGGGGCGACCATGTCGCTTCGGCCTGCGGGGGAGGGGATGAATTGAGCGCGGCGGCTTTTGACATGATCGCGAAGCTGGTGGGCTTCGCCACGGTTTCCCGGGATTCCAATCTCGCGTTGATCGAGTATGTCAGCAGCTACCTGGCGGATCTCGGTGTCGAGAGCCGTCTGGTCCCCAATGCCGACAACAGCAAGGCGAATCTGTACGCCACCATCGGGCCCATGGTGGAGGGCGGCGTGGTGCTCTCCGGGCACACCGACGTGGTTCCCGTGGTTGGCCAGCCCTGGGACAGCGATCCATTCACACTGACAGAGAAGAACGGGCGCCTGTTTGGCCGCGGCACCGCCGACATGAAAAGCTTTTACGCCATTGCCCTGGCAATGGTGCCTGAGATGCTCGCGCGGGGACTGGCGCGGCCTATTCACCTGGCCCTGTCCTACGACGAGGAGATCGGTTGCCTCGGGGCACCGGCCATGATCGAACGCATCGCCTCGGAGCTGCCGGCGCCCCTGGCCGTGGTGGTGGGCGAGCCCACGGATATGCGCATCGTCACCGCGCACAAGAGTATCCACAGCTTCGAGACCGTGGTGATCGGCCACGAGGCGCATTCGAGTCAAACCCACCGCGGCGTAAGCGCCGTCATGACGGCGGCGCGACTCATCATGTTTCTGGAGGACATGGCGCGGCAGAACGCTGCCGGGCCGGCTTCGCAAACGTCCTTCGAGCCGCCCTATTCGACCATTCACGTGGGCACGGTCAACGGCGGAACGGCCACCAACATCATCAGCCGCGAGTGCCGTTTCAGCTGGGATATGCGCTGTATCCCTGAGGACGATCCGCAGATCTACGCGGATCGGTTCGACCGCTACTGCCGCGACGAGGTCCTGCCCGCCATGCAGGCCGTTGCCCGGGAGGCGAGCATCGTGACGACGCCCACGTGCGCGGTGCCGGCTCTGGGCCCGGAACCCGGCGGCGCGGCCGAAGCCCTGGTGCGGCTACTTACCGGCTACAACGGCAGCGATGCGGTCGCCTACGGGGCGGAGGCTGGACAGTTTCAACAGGCCGGCTTCTCCACCGTCCTGTGCGGCCCGGGCTCCATCGATCAGGCGCACCAGCCAAACGAGTACATCGAGAAATCCCAGGTACACGCCTGCGTCGACTTCATGCGACGCCTGATCGACGCACAGGCAAGCTGACGAAGCCGAACCGGCAGCGGGCCGAATCATCCACCCATGAACCTTCGCCAACTGCGTTACATTTCCGAAGTCGCCAGACACGATCTGAACGTGTCCGCCACGGCGGACGCCCTGTTCACCTCGCAACCGGGGGTCAGCAAGCAGATCCGCCAGTTGGAGGACGAGCTGGGAGTGCAGATTTTCGAGCGCTCCGGGCGTCAACTGACGCGAATCACACCGGCGGGCCGCGCCATTATCGAGCTTGCCGAGCGCGCGCTGGTCGAGGTGGAAACCCTCAAGCAGGCTGCCCAGGAATACAGCGATCCGGCGCTGGGTGAATTGTCCCTGGCTGCAACCCACACCGTCGCGCGTTATGCCTTTCCACCGGTCGTGGAGAAGCTGGCGGGCAAGTATCCGCGGGTGCACATTCACACCCACATGGGGACGCCGCTGCAGATTGCCGAGCTTGTCGCCCACGGCAAGGTAGATTTCGGAATCGCCACCGAGGCCATGGAGCACTTCGAGGATCTGGTGGCGATACCCTGCTATCGTTGGCGGCGATCCTTTTTAGTGCCGCCCGGGCATCCCTTGCTTGAGGTGAAACCGCTTACCCTCGAGGCCGTCGCGCAGTATCCCCTGGTAACCTACGTATTCGGTTTCGACCATGGCTCTCCCCTGGATGCCGCATTCCGGCGCGAGGGGCTCAGTCCCGATGTTGCCATCACCGCCACCGACGCCGATATCATCAAGACCTATGTGCGCATGGGACTCGGTATCGGCATCGTCGCGACCCTCGCCCACGATGCCGACAAGGACTCCGGGCTACAAGCCATCGATGCCAGTGAACTCATCGAAGTCAGCACCGCCCGGGTGGTCTTTCGCCGGGGATTATTCTTCCGTGAGTTCATGTACGAGTTTCTCTCGCTGTTTGCAGCGCATTTGACCCGTGAGCTGATCGAGTCGGCGCTCTCGGTGCGGTCGCGTTCCGCCATGGACCCGCTGCTCGTCGACGTCGACCTGCCGCTGTTGTAGCGCCATGGCAAAAGATGTGAATGCCCCTCGCCGGTCGGGCAATGCAAAAGTTATCGCTCTGATCAGCACCGGGCACTTTCTAAGTCATTTTTACATGTTGTTGCTGCCGCCGCTGTTTCCGATTCTGCGGGAAGTCTACGGCGTGGGTTTCACGGAACTCGGACTCGCGCTCACCGCATTCAGTCTGACCACCGGATTCACACAGGCGCCAGTCGGATTTCTCGTCGATCGTTATGGCGCCCGGGGGATCCTTATTGCCGGTGTGGCGTTGGAGTCGGTAGCCGTTGCGTTGATCGGGGTATTTCCCGTGTTCGGGGCGCTGGTTGCTTTGCTGGTACTCGCGGGCCTTGCCAACGCCGTTTATCATCCCGCCGATTACGCCATCATGAACGCTTCTGTGGCGAAAGAGCGCATGGGCCGTGCGTTTTCCATACACACATTTGCCGGATACCTGGGTGCCGCTCTGGCGCCGGTAACCATGCTGACACTCATGAACTGGACCGACTGGCAAACGGCCCTGGTGATCTGCGGGATTTGCGGTGTTGCGGTGGCCGCGATCATGGCGTTGAACTCCGGGGTGTTACTGGATGCCACATCAACCCGTGACGATAGCGGTGGGCATCACGGCAAGCCGCATCACAGTGGGCTGCGATTGTTGTTCAGTCTTCCGATTCTCATGGGCCTTTTGTTTTTTACCGGAATATCCATGGCGGGGCATGGCATCAACGGTTTCAGCGTTTCGGCATTGCATTTGATCTACGAGGCACCGCTGGTCGAGGCCGGCGTGGTGTTGTCCGCGTACTTGTTCGCTGCGCCGATAGGGGTCTTGTTGGGCGGTTGGGTCGCGGATCGCACGGTGCATCACGATCGATTCGCGGCATCGTGTTTCATCGTCATTGCGATGATGATCTTCACCGTTGCAGCCGTGGACTTGTCTCTACAGGCCATTGCCGTATTGTTCGCCGTCGCGGGTCTCGCCAACGGTCTTGTGGCGCCCTCCCGGGATATGATGATTCGCTCGGTCACACCGCCCGGTGAGATGGGCAAAGTGTTCGGATTCGTTTCCGTCGGCTACAACATCGGCGGCGTGGTCGCACCGGTCATGTTCGGCTATTTACTGGATCACGCCGACCCCGGCCTGCTCTTCTGGGTAGTCGGCACTATCAGCCTGGCTACCGTGGTGACGGTTCTGGTAACCGGTCACCGTGGCCGCGCGCAAGCTCGGCCAGCCCTGCAACAAACGTGAAAAACCCATGAGGCATTCTCCATGACAATGAATATCGCCATCCTCGGCACCGGCCGAATCGCAGACGGGCAACTGGCGCCGGCCCTCACCGAGGTCGACGGGGCGCGGCTGTGGAGCGTGTTGAGTCGTGACCCCCTGCGCGGTCGTGAGTTCGCCGAGCGTCACGGCGCGGCCGCGGAGAACGCCGTACACACGGATCTGGACAGCCTGCTGGCGGATGACGATCTGGATGCCGTGCTCATCGCCTCACCGGATAAGCTGCACGCACCGCAATGCGAGGCGGCTGCGCGCGCCGGCAAGCACGTGCTCACGGAGAAGCCCATGGCCACCGATGTGGCGGAAGCCGAAGCCATGGTGGAAGCCTGTGATCGGGCCGGTGTCACCCTTGCCGTCGCCTATCACATGCGCTGGCACGCCGGACACCGGCAGCTGGCCGCAGCGGTGCACGCCGGACGCCTGGGGACTCTTCGGCACATGCGCGCGCAGTGGACTTTTCTTGCCGACAGCGACGAGAACTGGCGGGCCTCTCCCGAGGTCGGCCGCTGGTGGGGGCTTGCCGGTGTGGGCACCCACTGTCTGGACCAGGTCCGCTGGCTCATGGTCCCCAGTTGCGGCGAAATTATCGTCCAGGAAAATCTCATCAGCCGCGACGTGTGGAAGGGTCCCCACGACGAAACCGCCCTCGTCGTCCTGGGCTTCGAATCCGGAGCGACCGCCGAAATCTGCTCGTCGGTGCTGTTCAACGCGCCGAAACGCATGGAGGTCTTCGGCAGCGATTCCTACGCTGTTTGTGACGACACCCTCGGTCCCCACGGCGGCGGCGCCATCAGCATCGGCGGTGAGCCGATGGAGTACCGGGTGAGCAATCCCTTTGTGGGCGAGATAGCGGATTTCGCCGCGGCTGTCGCCGAGGGTCGTGCTCCCGAGGTCGATGGACGGGAAGGGATGCGTAATGTGGCGACCCTGGTGGCGGCGGTCAGTTAAAAAGAGGCGTTGGTGGCATGAGCAGGATTCAAATTCCGAATGCTCTCAGTGAATGGAACGATGCGGGGTCCGGGTATCTTCCCGGCTTGCTGGGCATCGAGTTCACGCTGGTTAATGATGACGAAATTCGAGCGCGGATGGCCGTGCGAAAAGCGCTGCTGGCCTGGAACGGTTTCCTGCACGGCGGATCCGTGGTGACACTCGCTGATACCGCTTGCGGCTACGGCACCGTGAACAGTCTGCCCGTGGACGCTACCGGTTTCACGACCCTGGAGTTGAAAAGCAATTTTCTCGGTACCGCGAGAGACGGTGTCGTCCAGTGTGTGGCGAGACCGGTGCACAAGGGTCGGACGACGCAAGTGTGGGATGCCGATATCAATCTCGAGGGTGGTAACAAAACCATCGCGCGCTTTCGATGTACGCAATTGATTCTGCGCTCGTAAGTTTCCGGGTGAACACGCGTGGCGCTGTTTTTTAGGCGTATCTCCGCTCTGCGCTCAGGAGAGCGGGCGGCGTCCGGTCTTTACCGGATCATGCTGCTCATGGGTTTGTACCTTGTCGTGGTGCAGATTAATCGCAGCGGCGGCGCGGTCATGGCCTCGGAGCTGATGAGCAGCCGCGGCTACCGGCCGACGGAAGTCGGCGCCATCATGGGCAGCATGTTCCTGGCCTCGGCGGTGGTTCAGTTGCCGGCGGGGGTTCTCTACGACCGGCACGGCCCGCGGGTAATGCTGAGCGCCATGAACCTGATTGCGGTTATCGGCCTCATCCTGTTCGCCTTCGCCGCCAGTGTTCCCGGCCTGACCCTGGGTCGAAGCTTGATTGGACTCGGACACGGCACGGTGATTGCCGGTATTTATCTGCTCGCCGTTGCCTGGGTGCCCGTTGATCGGGTGGCCACGGTGACGGCCACGGTCATCGGCATGGCCGGGGGGTTGGGTGCACTGCTCTCGACGACGCCGTTGGCGCTTACCCTGGGGCAGTTCGGATTCACACCCACGTTCGCCATTCTGGCGATCCTGACTCTGACATTCAGCGTCGCCATATTTCTTATGGTGCGTGACCAACCGGATAGCCGCGATCCGCGCCACCCACGTACGGTGGAGAGTATCCGGCAGAGCTTGCACGGGCTTTGGGAGGTGGCGAGCGATCGCGACCTGCTGCCCATCTATATTATGGGCAGCTGTTTTACCGCGCCCTTTCTCACCATCGGCGGGCTTTGGGCAGGTCCCTATCTGCGCGATGTGTACGCCCTCGACAATACCCAGTCGAGCTTCGTGCTGTTAGTAATGATGCTCGCGCTATATCTTGGCTACATGGCATATGGTCCCATGGATCGTATCTTCAATTCCCGCAAGTGGGTCGTACTTGGCGGCGTTGCCGGAATGCTGTTGTGTCTGCTGCCGCTGGCGCTCGTGTCGGAATTACCATTGATCGTGGTCGTACCTCTGCTGGTCGTGTTCGCGTTCTGTTCGCCCTTCTTCGTCACGCTCGCCGCCCACTGCCGCGGTTTCGTACCGGTGAATCGGGTCGGCCGTGCCATCGCCTGTATCAACCTGATGGGCCTGGTCAATGTATTCGTGTTGCAGGCCCTGGCCGGGGTGCTTGTGGAAGGTGTGACCGGAACCGGTGCGGAGGCAACCGCCAACGGTTACCGGTCGGTATTTGCCATGGTAGCGGTGGTTCTGATCGTGACTGGATCGGTTTACACGCGGGTACGCGACGTGCCCGTGCGGGCAGCCGGCGATACATAGTATATTTGCTGTCAATGGAAACCAGCACGATGACTGATACCTGGAAGCGCGCAACCACGCTCTCGAAGCTCGAAGACGGAGGCTGTAAGGTCTTCCGTGTTTCGGGGAAGCAGATCGCGCTATTCCGGCGCGGGGAGCAAATTTACGCCTGTAACAATCGCTGTCCCCACGAAGGATATCCGTTGTCGGAGGGCGATCTGGACGGCGATTGCGTGCTTACCTGCAATTGGCACAATTGGAAATTCGATGTCGAGAGCGGCGACAATCTTTACGGCGGTGATCGGTTGAGCGTTTATCCCGTCGAAATTCGCGGTGACGAAATCTGGGTGGATCTCGCAGAACAACCTCTCACGGTTCGAATAGCCCGTGTCATGATGCAATTGCGCGAAGCATTCGATGACAACGATTATCAGCGCATGGCGAGAGAGTTGGCGCGTTTGCGCCAGCTTGACGCCGACCCCCTGCAGGCGCTGACGAGCGCTATCCACTGGTCTCACGATCATCTGGAATTCGGTTGGACCCATGCATATGCGGCCTCGGCAGACTGGCTTTTGTTATACGCGGAGAATGCCGGCGATGCCGAGAAGCAACTGGTGTGTCTACTGGAGTGTGTCGCGCATATCGCCGACGACGCGCTGCGCATGGAATCCTATCCCTTTTCCCATGAGCTTTGTGCCTACGACGAAGATCATTTCGTCGACGCCATCGAGCGGGAAGACGAGAAGGCTGCCATCGCGTGCATGCGCGGCGCCATTAAAGAGAAAACCCAATTCCAGGATGTCGAACGCGGTCTGACACGGGCCGCCCTCCTGCACTACAACGATTTCGGGCACTCTATTATTTACGTATCCAAGGCCGGCACATTGATCGACCGCCTTGGCTCCGGCGTTACCGAGCCGCTGCTCCTGTCACTGACGCGCAGCCTGGTTTACAGCAGACGCGAGGACCGGATCCCTGAATTCCGTCGATACGCAAGCACGCTGGATGCCTGGGGCCAGGGGGACGCCGCCGGTAAACCCGACATGCACGCCTGGCACAAGCTGGGTATCAACAAGGCGTTGGAATTGACCGCGCGCTTCAGCGCCGCGCCGGCCGAACAACTCTACGCAGCGCTGCTCGGGGCCAGCGCGGGCAATATGCTGGCTTACGATTTGCAACAACAGAACAAGGTGAATATTCCCATATCCGACAATATTGGCTGGTTGGACTTCACCCACGGCGTCACCTTCTCCAGCGCGGTCAGAATGCAATGTGAGAAGTTTCCCGCGCTGTGGCCGGCGGGGCTGCTGCAAATGAGCTGTTTCATCGGCCGCAATGCTTCGTTCACCGAGACACAACCCGACCTGGCTTCCTGGCGGGTGGACGACATCGACGAATTCTTCGTGGGCGCCATTGCGCAGCTGCACGACCACAATTGCAGTGAGTTCATCGTCTCTGCCCATTTGCTGAAAACTGTTCTTGCGGCTCGAACGGAAGTACAGGCAAACGCGCCTGCAGAGGTGGCCGAGTACCTCGCCGCCGCCATCAATCGCTTTCTCCATTCGCCGCTGAAACGCAAGCAAGCGCGCCGCACTGCCCATCAGGCCATGAAATTCGTCGCCATGGATGGATAAGAATTCCATAGAAAAATCGTCTCTGACCCGGATTTTCTGCGGCGCGGGTTATCAGCCTGTCGCGGAGCCGCGGCTGATTAAGACAACGCCGCCCACTACCAGGAAGACGCCCAGCGCGAGCTTTGCGGTCAGGCTTTCCTGCTTGAATATCAGTGCGGTCAGCAGCGTAAACATCGGGTAGGCGGCGATGATCGGTGATACGACGATGACCTGGCCCGTGGCGAGTCCGCCGTACATGCAAACAACCGCCACCGCGATAATCGCGCCGGTCAGCACGCAAAAGTTGAGTCCGGCACGTGGTATCCGTACCACCAGCGTTCCCGTGCGCAAGCGGTAAACCAGCAGCGCGCAGCAGAAAGAGACCGAAAAGGACACGAAGCTCGCCATGAACACGTTCGGCATGCTCTCGAGACCAAATTTGCCGAGGGTATGATTGAGTCCGCGGACGATTGCCGCGCCGGTGGCGAACAACAGGGTGACACGCAGCAGGGCGCCAATACCCTTGGGACTCCAGGAGAGCGTCATCACGCCCATGACCGTGGCGATGGTGCCCAGCGCAATCCAGGTATTGATGGATTCGCCGAGGAAGGCGATGGCTGTAAGGGCAGCGAACAGCGGCGCCGTCGCCGAGAGCGTAGCCGCAACCGTCGGTCCGGTGCGCGAGGTCGCTTCCAGTGCCAGGTACATGGACAGAAAGGGGTGCATGAAGCCGTTCAGAACGAATATCCAGAAGCCGAGGGTGAACCAGTCCTGCGCATGCATCCACAGGGGCGCGGTAATCAAATAGAGCAGCACGACCGTGCCGATGATTACCAGGGACGCGGCCTGTGGATCCACGGTCATGAGCCCGCGTTTAGAGCTGACGGTAGAGACGCCGAACAGGAAGGCAGCCGTCAGCGCCAGCAGTACGGGAATGGCGGCGTCAGACACGATTCGGACACGAGTTTATCGCACCCTCGCAAGCCCGAGGGATGGCATACTGAAACCGATAGCCTGGGTGACTTACTGTGAATGTCCTTTTCTGGTTCAGCATCGGACTGTGGGTGGTAGCTCTGATTTCATACGCGATGCTACTCAGCGCAAACGAGCAGCTGCAGAGAAAAGACGCCGGGATGTCCGTTTTCATTCCTTTTGAGAAGCTGTTCCACAATGTCGGCGCATCCCGTGCCCGCAGATATCTCTACCGGACCCTTGTCGTGTCAGCCATCGGTGCAATGGTGACGGGAGGACTTTTTCTGCTTACGGGAACGTGAACTGAGTTTCAGCCGATGTTGATGGCAGCCATAATATGTCAGCAACTCCGCTAAGGGGACAAATCTGCACATTTCACATCCTGTTATCAAAGGGTCTTAACCCTTGAATAGCAGGATGTGAAATGTGCAGATTTGTCCCCTAGAGGCGTTTCGCGCAGACCTGCACCAGATCACCGACCGTTTTCACATCCCGCAGATCCTCCTGGACCAGCCGGATATTCAGCTCTTCCTGAAGGTTGATGACGGTCTCGATGAGGGCGAAGGATTCGGCCACCAGGTCGTTGAGCAGGATATCGTCTTCGAGTTCCTTGGAACTACGCTTCAGCGACTGGCCGAGCGCCTGTTTGATTTTTGTGTCGTCGCCGCTCATTTCAATATCAACTCCCCGACACGTTCCTGGTGCTCGCGCACGGTTTTCTCGTAGACCTCCCGGTCCGCCTGCAGGAAGCGCTCGACGGTATCGTCGATAGTGTCTTTTCCGTACTCGGATTCCATGTTTTTCAACGCATCGCGTATCCATTTAATGTGCCACTTTTCGTCTTCGACGATACGATCGATGGTGCTTTTAACCAGTTTGTGGATCCCATGGGTCCGGCCGTGGACGGCGTACTGGTTGATGACCCGTCGTTCGAATACCTGGGTGATGGCGAGAATCTCCATGATATTGACCGGCATGCCGGCCGCTGCCAGATATTGATCCTGATAGGCGTTGCCGAGTTCCAGCGGCTCGACGCCAAGCTTGTTGAGACAATCCGTCCAGTACCAGGCGTGCATCGCCTCATCGGCGTAGTGCTTGGTCATGTCGTGCTGGATAGGACCCGCCTTCAGCGATCTCGCCAACCTGCCGAAAAACAATGAGCCGCTGATCTCGGATGTGCGGTAGAAGCTCAATACCCAACGCTCATTTTCACTGATCACGGCGAGCGCCTCATCTGCACACGGCGAGCGCAATGCAGGTGCGCGACTCGCACCAGCTTGCGTACTCCATCTTCTGTCCCGTGGATGCGCGGGCCTCGCCCCTGGCGTCCGCGGGGCGGTCGAGTTCGTGGTCTGCAAGTGTCCTGCCGATGTTTCCGGGATTGGCTTTGAATACAGCTTCTTTGATGCACCAAATCCGCAGGAGATGATGGGACCAACGCTCAGCTGCCTGGGATTGCAGCCATTGCTGCTCATGTTCGGTCAGAAAGAAGCGCGCCGCCGCCGGTTGTATGCGGGTGTCTACCTCCAAATCGACACCAATGCCTTCCAGGCACCCGGAGGGCTCCGCCACCGCGAGAGCCACGTCCGCCGAATGGCTAAGAGAGAATCGCGCATTTGGAAAGCTGAGCGCGTCGATGTCGGTGCGGCCGTCCAGTCTGGTGCGCAGGCTCTTGAGCGCGGCGCGGCCCAATAACCAAGATTTCGCCCGGGCCGTGTTCTCCAGCGCCTGGTAGCGCTTCTGTTCGGCGAGACTCAGAGTAGCTGCGCATGCTTGCTCGTCGGCGATATTGAAATGCAGGTCCAGGCCGAGGGGCTCACCGAGCGTCGCCTTCAGGAAGCCCATATCAGGCAGCATCGGCAAGCCTCCGGCCCCAGCGTGTGCTCGCCAGGTAGTCGCAGGCATTGGAGACGAGCTCGCCTGCATCCGGTGCGGCATAAACGTCCATTACTTTCTTCAAGCGCTGGTTATCGAAGGACTTGCGCGAGAACAGTTGCGGTGCGAAGGGCACGATGCTTCCCAACCCCTCGCGCACGATATCGCCACCGAAGCTGTCGACGCCGTCCGCCAGCAAGCGGAAGGATTCTTCATCGCAGAACAGCGGCTTGAGAATTCTTCGCTCGCGAAAATCGCTATCCAAGGTGAACCGCGAGAATGCGGTGTCAATGAGACCGCCCAGCGTCATCGACTCGTCCTGTGTGTGGCAGATGTGGTAAATGCCTCTGTGCTCACCCCGTTCCAGGGCCGCCGCCAGGGCGTCAACGGCGAAGTCGGCGGTGACAAAATAAAGCGGCGTCTCCCGATCTCCAGGTACCAGAGAAATCAACCCATAAAACAGCAGCTTCAGCGTGTTGTGAAATGCGTTGTACTGATGGATCTGCCCGCGCGCCGTTTCGGCGACAACCGTGGCGACACGCAGCACCATCCAGGGCAGGGCATCGAAGTCCTCCTGCAGACGCCGTTCCGACTCCCACTTCGACCACTCGTAGTGATTGGAGAAGGCCGGCTTGTCGACCAGCGCCTCTTCACTGATAACACCCTGGCGCAGTCCGCATGCATAGATGGAGCTCGCCAGCGCCAGGCGCTCCAGCCCTTTGCATCCAGAGGCGAACTCGTAGAGCTTTACCGCTCCATCCACATTGACCTTGCGGGCCAGCTCCTTCTTTACATTGAATCGCGTTACAGCGGCACAATGGACGATGCTGCTCACCTCTCCCGGGTCGATGTCGGCGAAGGGTTCCGGCGCGCACAAATCACCGCCGCGCAGGTCCGCGTTGTGGGCCGCGGGGCCAAGAGCCTCGCGAAGGGCATTTGACTTCTGCTCGAGTTCGGCGCGGTTTTCAGCGTGCAGCCACAGGATGACCTGCTGTTTTGCCGACTCCAAGTAGCGTCTGGCCAGGCGGCTACCCAGATAGCCTCCGGCTCCGGTAATCAGTACGGCGTCGCGGGATTCGCTCACGGCGTGAACTCCTCGAGGCACGACCACTCCTCCCGGGTCGCTCCGTAAGCGCCGAGAAATGCCGATAACCAGCGCTCCATGCCGAAGGCGACACAACCCGAGTAGGCAGTCTCGCCGTTTCGGGTGATGTGGAATGCCTCGCCGAAGTAGTCGCGGTGAAAGTTCGTCGAGGCGATGGCCAAATCATCCTGGTAGATCAATTCGCGCTTGACCGGTTCGAGCTTCTGAAACAGATACTTCGGATTGTTGGCCGGAGAGAAGAACGGATCGGTGGCGTCTGCCCATTCCACGGGCAGGCCGATGCCGGCGGCAAAATGGTTGATGACGTAAGTGGAGCGCGTCAGAAAATCTTCCACTTCCGCGGCGCTGCCCAGACACACGATTTCGCGCATGGAGAAGTTCCACTGGCGCTCCAGCGGTGTGTATTCGTCCTCGTTGCGAAAGCAGGTTGCCCGTGTCGTTATGTAGCGGGGCGCGTCCAGCGCCTGCCCCTCGAGTTCGATGTACACGTGATAGCAGGCAGCGGGGGTCAGTACGTGCCGGGTGGGGGACAGAGTCGGGAGCTCGACGGCGCCCTGCGGATCGCAGGCCTGCCC
>JAACFO010000118.1 GCA_009937425.1 Gammaproteobacteria bacterium | reverse complement strand
AGTGTCTCGAATCGAGACGGGAAACAGGAGAACAACGAAAACCGAATAACCTTCCCCGACCGACGCCAGTCTCTGCTTGCCTTCGAACCCTGATTGGAGAGGAATTGTTTTGTCGGCTGTTTGGGTCGACAATGGCGAAGCTATTCCAAATACGCGTTGCCTGGGTACCTTCAATCAGCGGGACGCTCGTTCTTTTGGAAGAGGGCTGGGAACCTGACGGACCAGTCGCGCTGTCGTGCAACAGGCAAGCGTGGAAGAAAAATCGGCGAGATTCGACTCCAGCAGCTCGAACTCCCATAACAAGTTGAACCGTCTAATCGGAGGAAGTAATGAAAACAGCAATACAACGATCGGTGGTGTTGACACTAACCTTCGCTGCCATGCTCATTACAAACATGGCCGTGGCAGACCACCGCGGCGACAACACGGTCGTGATCGGTGGTGCGATCTCACAAACCGGACGCTTTGCTGAGCCGGCCGGCCGGAACTTGAACTCGATCAAGTTGTGGGTCAAGGATGTGAACAAGCGGGGGGGTCTCCTGGGCCATACGGTCAAGATCATCTACTTGGATGATAAATCCGACAAGCAGACCAGCATCAAACTCTACGAGAAACTGATAACCAACGATAAGGTTGATCTCATCTCTTCTCCCTATTCGAGTGGAATCACCGACGCGGTTGCCAATGTCTCCGAGCGGTACAAGATGCCCATGATTACGTTTGCGGCCGCCTCGTCCGTCATTTGGGAAAAAGGCAGAAAATACATATTCAACACCATCGACTACGCCGAAAACTATCAGAAGGGGGCACTTTTTCTTGCCAAGGACATCGGCGTGAAGCGTATCGCCATCATCGGCGAGGACTCCCTGTTTCCACGCATGAGCCGTAAGGGAGTTGAAAAGTGGGCCAAGGAACTGGGCCTCGAAGTAGTGCTGGCCGAGAACTACGGAAGCCGCAAGCAGGGGGATTACACTGCACTGTTGCAGAAAATCAAAAGCAAACGCGTCGAAGCTATTTTTTCTAACAGCTACTTCGCCGACGCCGCCTCACAAATCCGGACTCTCCGGGAGATGGACTACAACCTGAAGATGTTTGCCAGCACGGTAGGCCCGGGTCTGCCGAGGTTCGCAAAGGACCTGGGTTCCACGGCGGAATACGTGCTCGGCTTCACTCAATGGGAACCCATCCCCGACAAGCTGGGCTACCCCGGAATGCAAGAGTATATCGACGCCTACACGAAAGAGTATGGAACCCCGCCCAACTACCATGCGGGCGCAGCTTACGGCGCCATGCAGGTGCTGGAAGCGGCAGTGAAGCACGCAGGCAGCTTCGACAGTGAGAAGGTCCGCGATGCCTATGCGACCATCGACGTGATGACCATGTTCGGTCGATACAAGGTCGACGAAAAAGGCCTCAACAGTCATCAAGGCATGACGTTCCAGATCCAAAACGGGAAACGCATGGTTGTTTGGCCGAAGGAACTAGCTCAGGTTAAGGCAAAGCTACCCATGCCGAAATGGAGCGATCGATAGATCGTCGGGTTGCCCTTTTCCGGGGATGGCGCGAATCTCCGGTCCGAGTTCTGATCTAACACGACTATCCGATGTGTGAGGTCGAGGCCATACGTGGTCTCGACCTCACCTAGATTATTCGGGAAACAAGCCACAGGAACGCCTTGCAGGATGGAAAAATCAGACGCTCGAAGCTTGTACATGCTAGCTGGATTCCTGGTTTTCATCTACACAGTGCCATTCGCTGTCGGAGTAATGTCCGACAATGTTTTTTACGACATGCAGTGGCTCGCCGATTTGGCGACGGTGGTGATGAGTGGCCTCATGCAAGGCGGTGTTTACGCCATGTTCGCCGTGGGACTGACATTGATCTTTGGCGTCATGCGGGTGATCAACGTCGCCCATGGGGAATTTGTCGTCCTCGGCGCTTATCTCACTTTCGTGGTTTTCAATAGCCCACAATTTCTCGGCTACGGTGTCTACATCGATCCCTTGCTGGCGATGTTCATCACCTTGCCCATCGCATTCTGCCTGGGTTATCTCGTGCAGAAAGTGCTCTTGAACGCAGTGGTAGGAGGACCGGAACTCACGCCTCTATTGATCACGTTTGGATTGGGGATCTCCATGATCAATATCATCGAGTGGATTTTTTCCACCGACTATCGCACCATTCCTTATTTTCCCGACGCTTTCCAAATCACGGAAAACATCAGGCTGGGGAAAAACAAGGTCATCAGCTTTCTTATCGCTTTCTTCATTACCTTTGGCGTTTTCTTTTTTCTCAAGTTTCATCGGCTGGGCAAGGCGATTCGCGCCACCGCGCAAAATGCCGACGTCGCCATGGTCTGCGGGATTGACATTTACCGCGTCTATCTCATCACTTTCGGATTGGCGACTGCTCTCGCCGTTGCCGGGGGAACTTTGGTTTCCATTCAATTCGGATTCAACCCCGAGACCGGATTGACGTACACGGTCATCGCGTTCGCCATCATCGTTCTCGGGGGACGCGGTCACTATGTCGGCGCATTCATCGGCGCGCTGATGCTGGGCGTACTGGAAAACCTGGTCTCTTTCATGGTCCCCAATGGTACGGCAATGGTGGAGATGGCCGCCTATGGGACGATGGTCCTGGTTTTGTTGGTCCGACCCCGTGGGCTGTTTGGGCCAAAAGTCGACTGACTGGAGAGTCTCGTGAAATCAAATGAAACTGTCCGAAACCTGACATACCTGGGAGGGCTGTGCCTTGTTCTGATGGTTCTACCGGACCAAATCAATGTGTACTACCGCTCTCTTCTCATGTTCACCATGATGTACGTTGTCCTCGCGTTGAGCTGGAACATCATCAGCGGGTATACGGGTTACATCTCGTTCGGTCACGTACTCTTCTACGGCGTCGGTTCGTACGCCTCGGCAATCCTCGTGGCGGATTACGGCTGGAATTGGATTCCTACACTGTTCATCTCGGCTGGCGTCGCAGTGATCGTCGCCATCGTGCTCGGATTTCCCGTTCTCCGGCTGAAAGGCCCCTACTTTGCCATCGCCATGCTGGGCGCAGCGGAGTCTTTCCGCATTCTGGCGACGGTCTGGGATAGCGTAACGCACGGTGGAGAGGGGATCAGTTTGCCCAATGTCGAAAACTCCTTTTCCACGTACTACGCGATGATGGTTTTGATGGTCGTCACTATCCTGGTCAGCTACTGGATCGCGCATTCCCGTTACGGGGTGCGGCTCAATGCTATTCGCGAGGATGAAGTGGCTGCCGCGGCAAACGGGATCAATACGACCTTCTACAAATTGTCCGCGTTTGTTCTTTCAGGAGTGTTCGCAGCCATCGCCGGCGGCATCCAGGCCAACAAGACACTGTACATCGACCCGGAAACAGAGTTTTTCATCTTGATTACCATCACTATGAAACTGATGGCGATGTTGGGTGGAAAAGGCACCGTGATTGGCCCCATCATCGGAGCGGTTGTCCTTTACTCCATTCAGGAAATTGTCTGGGTTCAATTGCCCCAGGCGCATCTCATCGCTTTCGGGGTATTTCTCATTCTGGTGGCCCGTTTCATGCCGAGAGGAATCGTCGGATTTTTCGTTGACAGGGGTTGGGCCAGAAAAGGGATGGTTCACTAAGGATGTCGGCGAGCAACATGTTAGCGGCGGCGGATGACATCGCCCTCGACGTCCAGGATCTGCACAAGGATTTCGGCGGGATTAAAGCTGTCGACGGATGTCATTTGCAAATTCCAAAGGGAAAGATTTCTGGACTCATCGGGCCGAATGGTTCCGGAAAGACGACTACATTCAACCTCTTGACCGGGGTAATCACCCCGGACAGCGGCAAGGTGATATTCAATGGGGAAGACATCGCCGGCCTGAAGCCCTACAAGATTTTCCGCAAAGGCATCACGCGCACCTTCCAGATCACCCGCATTTATCGGGAAATGACCGTGTTCGAGAACTTGCTCTCGGTGACCTACCTGAAGATCCCCATGCAAAAAGCCCGAGAGCGGGCCGAGGAGCTGATGGAGTTCGTCACCCTCACCAAGCTGAGAGACGAGTACGGCGGGAACTTGTCCTATGGTCAGCAAAAACTATTGGAATTTGCCCGGGCCTTGATGACCGATCCTGAACTCATCCTCCTGGACGAGCCTGCGGCAGGGGTCAACCGGACGCTGCTGGCGAGTCTCCTGGAACGTATTCACGAACTGCAGCAGACGGGGAAGACGATTCTCATCGTCGAGCACGACATGAACGTGATCATGAACCATTGCGATAAAATCTTCGTGATGGACTACGGGGTGAATATCGCAGAAGGCCTACCCGAAGAGATCCAGAACAACGAACGCGTTATTGAAGCCTATTTTGGACATAATAAAAATGCCAGTGCTGGATCTTAAAAACGTCAGCGCCGCCTACGGGCGCATCCAGATCCTCCATGAGGTTTCTCTTCATGTTAATGAGAAGGAGGTTGTTTGCATCATCGGACCCAACGGCGCAGGGAAATCCACCACATTTAAAGTGATTATGGGTTTCATCGATTACCTGGGCGGCGACATGGTCTTCAATAACCAGAATCTGGTCGGATCCCGGCCCGATCAGATCCTGGGTCTGGGGCTCGGTTATGTTCCTCAAGGACGAATCGTCTTCAACCAGATGAGCGTCCGTGAGAATCTGGAGATAGGTGCCTTCCTGCAGAGAGACAAGCAACTGATTCGCGAATCCATGCAGTATGTCTTCTCTCTATTCCCCCGGCTCGAGGAACGCCAGAAACAGCTCGCCGGCACCATGAGCGGGGGTGAGCAGCAGATGCTCGCCATGGGACGCGCCTTGATGATTCGCCCGACGATGATGATGCTGGACGAACCTTCCCTGGGGCTGAGTCCCCGTTTCACCGACGAAATATTCGAGAAGATTCTGGATCTGGCCAAAACTGGGATGACGATCATGCTGGTGGAGCAGAATGCTGCACGAGCCCTGGAAATTGCCGATCGCGGCTACGTGCTGGAGTTGGGTAAGAATCGCTATGAAGGCACGGGCAAGGAGCTGCTCGACAATCAGAACGTCCGGCGCATGTATCTCGGCGGCTGACATCTTGGAAGATTAGCCCTGGTGGAGATCCAGCTACTCGGGACCGGTACACCAACGCCATCGCTCAAGCGTATGAGCTCGGGATACCTGGTACGGGTCGCGAACGACGTGATCCTTTTTGATCACGGGCCCGGCGCCTACCATCGCATGCTGGAAGCGGGTGTGGCGGCGACCGACGTAACCCACGTGTTTTTCAGCCACCTCCACTACGACCACTGCCTCGACTATGGGCGGCTTCTGATCACGCACTGGGATCAGGGCGCCGGTAGCGTCCCGGAGCTAAAAGTCTACGGACCGCCGTTCATCACCCGGATGACGGAGTTACTCATCGCAGAGGACGGCGTGCTTGGACCCGACATCGAGGCGCGCACGGCGCATCCGCTCAGCCAGGTGATTTTCGAAGCGCGCGGTGGCCACCTCCCGCGCGAGCGGCCCAGGCCCGTGGTCACCGAGCTTCTGAGCGGCGACGTCGCCGAAGGGGATGGTTGGCGCGTAACCGCACGAAGCGTCCGTCATGTGCAACCCCATCTCGATTGCTATGGCTACCGTCTCGAGTGCGCGGACGGCGTGTTCGTCTACTCGGGCGACAGCGGTCCGTGCAAGGCGATGGAGGAGTTAGCGCGCGGGTGCGATGTGCTCGTACACATGTGCCACTATCTGAGCGGGACCGAGCTTGGAAAGGAGTTCGCCGAAGGGTGCATGGGGCATCTCGAGCTCGCCGCCCTGGGACGAGACGCGAGTGTGAAAAATCTGGTGCTGAGCCATCTTACTGAGCAAATGGACCGGCCGGGTGTTCGCGAGCGAATCGTCAGGGAAATGAGTGAGATTTATTCGGGCAATCTCTTTTTAGGCGAAGATCTGATGAAGATCCCGGTGGCAGGGCCGGAGGCGGGAAAGCTGGATTGAGCGGCTTGCCCGTGACGTCGTCCCACATGTGTTTACAGCCAAAAATAACGCCAGCGCCTTATCCGCGCCGCAGAATTCCGTGCAACCAGTTGCCCACGGCGAGGGTTCGCCGGTCGTCCTTCATGCGCCCCATCACCTGAACGCCGACGGGCAGCCCCGAGCGTCCGCTCAGCCCCGGAATGTTCACGCAAGGCGCCCTCAATGCGGTCCCCATGCGGTTGAATATGGGATCGCCGGTGGTGCCGAGGCCCTCGGGCGCCTGCCCCTGCGAACTCGGGCAGAGCAGCACGTCAACGCCGTCCATGGCAGCGTCAAGGCCGGTTTGCGCCCTCGCCACGACGCACAGGGCATCATCGTACTGATCCGCCGTGTAGGCGAGACCAGCCTCGGCCCGGTCTAGAAAAGTCTTGCTGACATTGTCGCGATGAAAGGCAAGCTCATAGGCCGCCGAGTTGGCCGTCTCGTAATCCACGATAAGTCCCTGAGCTTCGCCCAGAACCGCAAAAAGCTCCGGCAGGACGGTCTCGCGCACTTGGCCGCCGGCGTCGGAGGCCAGCCGCGCGGCTGTTTCCAGGGCCGCCGCCGCATCCTCGTCGGCGGCCGGCCATTCGTGGGTAGGGCATACGCCGATCGACGGGGGTGCCTCGAGTTCACCGTCGAGGCGAAGGGTCGGGCGTCGGCTCAAAACGGAAACGAAATATGCGGCGTCGGGGACGCTGCGCGTTAATACGCCGACCGTATCGAAAGTATCGGCCAGCGGTCGCACTCCCGTGCGGTCGATAAGACCATAACTAGGTTTATATCCGACAACGCCGCAATACGAAGCGGGCCGAATAATCGATCCCACCGTCTGCGAACCAAATGCCAGCGGCGTCATAAAATCGGCGACGGCGGCGGCCGATCCACTGGATGAACCGCCCGGGGTATGGGCCGGATTATGGGGATTGGCCGTTTTGCCCGGTTTGAAATAAGCGAACTCCGTCGATACGGTCTTGCCGAGAATCACGCCGCCCGCGGCCCGCACCAGCGCCACTGAGGACGCGTCAGATGGTGGACGATATCCCTCATAGATCGGGGAGCCGTATGCGGTCGGCATGTCGGCGGTATCGAAAATGTCCTTGACGGCGACAGGGAGACCGCGGAACGGGCCATCCGACGCCACCTTGTCCGAACCGCGGGCTGCGTCGAGCGCCTGCTCGGGAGACAGAAAGTTCCAGGCGCCGACCGTCGACTCGCGTTCCTCGATCCGCCGCAGGCAGGCGGCGACCAGCGCCTCCGACGTCAGGGTTCCCGCCCGAATCTGGCTCAAGGCCTCGAGCGCGGTTAGCTCGTTGGGCTGTTTGGCGACCATCACCGCGCATTCCAGCGCCGGGCGATTTCCATATACGCCTCCACCGCCTCTTCAATCTTGGCGGTAAAGCAGTATTCGTCCGTTTGATGGGCCAAGGTCGCCTCGCCGGGACCCAGGATGATGGTCGGGGCGCCGCCGTAGGCCGGGGTCAGGGCAGAGGCGTCGGTAAAGTACGCTGCGGTGTGTGGTTCAGGCCGGGACCCGAGAATGCCGCTCATGACGTCGAAAACTTCCTGCATCCATTCATTTCCGGGATCGGTCAACACTCCGCCCACATCGACGATGGGATCGAGCACGACGCTGTCGCCAAGATACCCGGTAAGATGGGAACGAATGGCAGCGTGGTCCTGATCCGGTGTCGTCCGAATGTCGATGCCGATTTCGGCCATATCGGGAACCGAATTGATATTCAGCCCGCCATGTACGGTGCCGACATTGAGCGTCGGCTTCCCGAGGACGGCGTGCCGGGCCACGTTGAAATCGAAATCCTCGAGTTTGCTGATGGCGTGGGCCGCCTTGTAGACGGCGTTTTCGCCTTGCTCGGGCATCGACCCGTGAGCTGTGACTCCGGTTGTTCTGGCGGTCAACCAAAGCGCCCCTTTGTGGCCGATCCAGGGCTGGTTCGACGACGGCTCGGCGACGACGATGGCGCCGGCCTCGCCGAGCACGTCGCCGAGTCCGGCCAAGTGATAAGCCCCTTCGCACCCAGTCTCCTCGCCTGCGGTAATGACCAGGACCACGCCGGGACCTTTCGAAAGCTCCCGGGCCAACTGCAGAACGGCGACCACGAAAGCCGCGACGCCGCTTTTCATATCGGTGGTTCCGCGGCCGTAGAGTTTTCCATCGGAAATCTCCCCGGCGAACGGATCAACGGTCCACGGCGCCGCCCCCAAGGGAACGGTATCAATATGGCCGGTAAAACAGAGCGGCGCCGCGTCCACCGATCCGCCGATGCGGGCCACCAGGCTCGAGCGATGTTCGGCGAATTCGTGATAGGAAACGGAGAACCCGCCGTCGTCTAGAAGGCCTCCCAGGTGCTCGGCACAGGGCCGCTCGTTGCCCGGCGGGTTAATCGTGTCGAAGCCGACCAGGGTTCGCGTCAGTTCGATCGGGTCGAAGGAATCGTCCATATTGTCATTCACTTGGTTTCAAAATGAGAAAAACGGGTCAGTCACAGAAATACGTTTTAGCGATGAAGCGCGTTCGATTGTCCGGATTGGGCTGCGATTTCAACCGGTGGATGCACCACCTACTGTCTGAGTATAGAGAGGAGGATGTTGTCGATGAAGTACCGGAAGAGGATTTACTACACCGAAACGGACAAGCCGTTTGGCGGCGTCAACAGGAGCGAACCGAGTTCGGCCAGATTGGCTGGAGCTGCAAATCCTTCTGCCGATGGTAGAAATTTGAGTATAGTGAAACCTGCGGATAACAGCCGGACGGTAGATGATCAGAAATGGACGCGGTGACGAGTTCCAGAATCGAGGTCGGAATCGATACCGGTGGGACGTTCACCGACATCGTGTGTTTTCGCGACGGCCGGCCGATCGGCGTTGCCAAGATTCCCAGCACGCCATCAGACCCGAGCGTGGCCATTCTGGAAGCTGTCGCCCATCTGGAGCGCCAGTGGAATATCCCGCCATCCGACGTTGAGCTTTTCGCACATGGGACGACGGTTGCAACCAACGCGTTGATCGAGCGAAAAGGCGGATGCGTCGGATTGCTGGCGACGGAGGGGTTCTCCGATGTGATCGAGATTGGCCGGCAAATGCGTCAGCATCTCTATGAAGTCATATCGACGGCGGAAACTCCGGTGTTCCTTGCGCCCGGTCGGCGTCGCAAGGGAGTCATCGAACGCGTTGCCAGCGACGGGTCGGTCCTCGTTTCACTTGATGAAGACTCCGTGCGCGTCGCCGCCCGGGAACTGGTTGACGAGGGCGTTGATTCCATCGCCATCTGTTTTCTTTTTTCCTTCCTCCACCCGGCCCATGAAACCCGCGCCCGCGAAATCGTGGCCGCCGAATTTCCCGAGCTGAAGATTTCCATCTCCAGCGAGATTGACCCCACATTCCGTGAATACGAACGAACGGTCGTTACCGCTTTCGACGCCTACGTGAAGCCAGTCGTTGACAGTTACTTGGGCCGTCTCGAATACGAACTGAACGCGGCCGGCGTCGACAACGAACCGAAGATAATGCAGTCGCGGGGCGGAATGTCGGCCGTCTCGGTGGCGCGCCAGCGTCCTGTACGGCTTCTATTGTCCGGGCCGGCGGCTGGGGTGGTCGGGGCCGCCGAGGTCGGCAAAGGATTGGACAGGGGCGACTTGATCAGTGTCGACATTGGCGGAACCAGCAGCGATATCGCCCTCATCAACAACGGCCGACCGATTCTGCGCGCCGAGGGCGAGATCGAGGGGTATCCCGTTCGGGTCAACATGGTCGACGTGAATTCCATTGGCGCCGGCGGTGGCAGCCTCGCTTGGTTGGATGCTGCCGGCGGCCTGCGCGTGGGACCGGGGTCCGCTGGCGCCGATCCCGGCCCGGCGTGTTACGGGCGCGGCGGCGATCGGGCGACGGTCACCGACGCATCCGTCGTCCTGGGTTATATCAATCCCGAATATTTCGCGGGCGGGTCGGTCGATCTCGATCCAGAGCGTGCTTTCGGCGTCATAGAAAGCTCAATCGCCGAGCCGCTGGGCTTCTCCCTCGAACGGGCCGCGCAGGGAATTCATCGCGTCGTCAATGCGCAGATGGCGGAGGCAATTCGGCTGGTCTCCATGCAGCGCGGTTACGACCCTCGCCGCTTCGCCTTGGTTGCGCTGGGCGGCGCCGGCCCCGTCCATGCAACCGCGCTGGCCGACGAGTTGGGGATCACCAATATTATCGTTCCGGTAAATCCGGGCGTGTTGTCGGCCATGGGCCTGTTGATGGCTCCCATCGAACACGAGGTCACCATGTCCCTGCAGCGCAATTTAGTGGATTTATCACCGATCGTCATCGGCGCCGCGCTTGAGAATCTCGATACGCGGTGTCACCAACTGATGGAAGCGGAAGGTGTCTCAACGTCCGACACGGAGATCCGCCATCTGGCGGACGTCTGCTATATCGGCCAGTCCTACCATCTGGAGGTCCGGCTCCATTTGGATGACCCGGCACCGCTCGAGCGCCTGTACCGGGATTTCAAGATCGTCCACGATCGGGTTCACGGACATGCCACGGACGCGCCCGTGAAGATCGTCAACTTGCGCAGTGTCCATTCGATCGGCCGCGGCGAAGGCCTCGGCGTCGATGGGCACAGCACCGATTGCCCGGACAGCCGAAAGGGACACCGCTCGGTGCTTTTCGCAAACGCCGATGGACCCCGGAAAACGGCCATCTACCAACGCGAACGCCTGGCCCCGGCGGAACGGATTGACGGCCCGGCCATCATCGAGCAACCGGACACGACGACAATCGTTCCGACGGAATGGCGCGTCATCGTTCAGGATTCCGGCGACCTAATCGTCGAAAAAACAGCACCCTCCTGACGGTTGCCAGAGAACACCGCCATGGACCATGAAATATCGAGCGAATTGGATCCCATCACCGTCGAGGTCATCCGCCATAAGCTGGAAGGCATCGCCAATGAAATGCAGCACTCTCTGTTGCGGAGCGCTTTTTCACCAATCGTCAAGGAGGGCCTGGATGCCTCGGCCAGCCTGTTCACGCTGGACGGCGAAACCCTGGCCCAGTCCATCGCAATTCCGATCCATCTCGGCACGCTGATTCCCATCGTTGGTGAGATTCTAAAACGCAATCCGGTCGAGACCCTGGTCGACGGCGACATTTTCATCATGAACGACCCCTACCTGGGCGGCACCCATCTGCCCGATATCGCTCTCGTCATGCCAATTTTCGCGGACGGCCGTGCCTTGGGACTGAGCGCCGCCATGGTGCACCACCAAGACGTTGGCGGCATGACACCGGGATCGGTGCCGACCAACGCCACGGAAATTTTCCAAGAAGGCATTCGGATCCCGCCGCTTAAATTGGGTTCGGCAGGACGGATCGACGGAAACCTGATGGAGATTCTCCAGTTGAACGTGCGCCTGCCTGACGAGTTCAGGGGCGACATCAACTCCCAGATCGCAGCTTGCAACGTGGGCCGGAGACGACTTCAGGAACTATGCGCCGGTTATGGTCATGGGTTTCTGTTGACGGTATTCGAGTCGTTGCTCAATCGCTCGGAGATCATGACGCGCGATGCGCTCGGCCGAATTCCTTCCGGCGAATACCGATACACGGATTACCTGGACAACGACGGCATCAACATCGACCAACGAATCCGGATTTCGGTCACGGCGATCATCGACGATGGCGAAATCACATTCGATCTCGACCAATCCAGCGAGCAGGTCGACGGCCCGTTTAACTGCGTGCCCTCCGGATCTTTGTCGGCGGCATGCTTCGCCGTGCGTGTTCTAACCGGATCCGACATTCCGACAAATGGTGGATGTTTCCGGCCCATCCATGTGAAACTTCCGGTCGGATCCATCGTCAATCCCACCGAGCCGGCGCCGGTCAATGCCAGGACCTCGACCATCAAGCGCATCGCCGGATGCATGGTCAGCGCCTTCCAGAAGGCTCTGCCTGAGAAGGTGACGGCGGATTCCGCCAGCGAAATGTTGATTCTTCAATTCGGTGGCCGGCACTCGCAAGGGCGGCGTTTTGTCATCGGTGAGCTGATTGCAAGCGGCAGCGGGGCCGGGATCGATTCCGACGGGGTCGATGTTATCGAGACGGACGTTTCCAACTGCATGAATCTGCCGGTCGAGGCGCTGGAATTGGCGGCGCCGATCCGTGTTCACCGGTTCGCCCTGCGTAGGGATTCCGGTGGGCCCGGTGAATTTCGCGGTGGGCTCGGCGTCTACCGCGAGTACCAAGTCCTGGAGGGTGAGATCAAGCTCACCCATCGCGGTGAACGTCACTTT
>JAACFO010000285.1 GCA_009937425.1 Gammaproteobacteria bacterium | reverse complement strand
ATTTTTTATGCATTGCCCATTTTGCGCTGAAAACGATACCCGCGTGGTGGACTCGCGCCTGGTGAGTGAGGGCGATCAGGTGCGCCGGCGGCGCGAGTGCAGCAGCTGCCGGGAACGCTTCACCACCTACGAGAGGGCGGAGCTTTCGCTGCCCAGGGTGGTCAAGAGCGATGGCAGCCGTGTGCCCTTCGACGAGCAGCGGTTACGGGCCGGCATGATGCGCGCCCTGGAGAAACGCCCGGTAGAGAGCGAGCGGGTGGAACAGGCCGTGGGCCGCATCAAACGCGCGCTCATGGCCCGGGGTGAGCGCGAGGTGGCAAGCCGCCTCATCGGCGAACAGGTCATGGCCGCGTTGGGCGAATTGGACCAAGTGGCCTACGTGCGCTTTGCCTCGGTTTATCGCAGCTTCCAGGATGTGGCCGCATTTCGCGAAGAGGTGGAACGGCTGGAGAAGGAACCCTCGCCGGAGGCAAAGCGCAGTCAAATCCCCCTGCTGCCCAACGATTGAGCGTTTGCCGGCGGACCCTGACCATGCACCAGAGCGACGACGCCGGGTTCATGTCCCGTGCCCTCGAGCTCGCGGGACGCGGACTTTACACCACCGATCCCAATCCCCGTGTGGGCTGCGTGCTGGTGCGCGATGGCGAGATCGTCGGCGCGGGCTGGCACCAACGGGCCGGCGAAGCTCACGCTGAGGTCAATGCCATCCACGCGGCCGGCGAGCGCGCCAGCGGCGCTACCGCCTACGTAAGCCTTGAGCCCTGCCACCATCAAGGCCATACCGGCCCCTGCACCGAGGCGTTAGTGGCCGCCGGGGTGCGCCGGGTCGTGGCGGCCATGGCGGATCCGGATCCGCGTACCGCCGGCCAGGGCCTGGAAGCCTTGAGCGCAGCGGGCATCCAGGTCGCCTGCGGCCTCCTGGAGGACCAGGCCCGCGCCCTCAACGTTGGATTCGTCAGCCGCCATACCCGCCGGCGGCCTTACGTGCGGATTAAGATGGCGGCCAGTCTGGACGGACGCACGGCCATGGCCGACGGCGAAAGCAAGTGGATCACCGGCCCGGCGGCACGCCGGGACGTACAGCGCCTGCGGGCCCGCAGCTCCGCCATAGTCACCGGCAGCGGTACGCTGCTCGCCGACGACCCGTCACTCACAGTGCGTACCGCGGAACTGGGGGACGGGATCGCCTTCCTCCAACCCCTGCGCGTTGTGGTGGATCGCCGCCTGCGCACACCGGCCCATGCAGCGCTTCTGGGTGAATCCGGCGCCACACTCATCGCCACCCGCAGCGAAGATCATGGCGCCCGGCAGACGCTCGTGGATGCCGGCGCGGAGATTCTGTTGTTAGGCGCCGACGGCAAAGACGGCGAGCTGGCTGCGCTGATGGCGATACTCGCCCAACGGGGCATCAACGAGGTGCTGGTGGAAGCCGGCGCAACCCTTGGCGGCGCATTTCTCGGCGAGCAACTGGTGGACGAAATCGTTCTCTACACGGCACCGGTACTGCTGGGAGATGCGGCCCGGGGCCTGTTCCACCTGCCGCAAATCCAAACCCTGGCCCAGGGCCTGGCCGTGGACGTCATCGATGTCTCCCCGGTGGGCAACGACTGGCGCATCACGGCCTTGCCGATAAATAAATAGGCGGGAATAATCCCTTGCATGTTCACGGGGATTGTCGAAGCCACCGGCGAAATCGGCGCCAGCGACGAGCATGGCGCCGATCGGCGCCTGCGCATCGACGCCGATGCTTTCGGCGGCAAGCGCCTCAATGTTGGCGATTCCGTGTCCGTTAACGGTGTCTGCCTGACCGCCACGGATCTGACGGCATCGGGCTTTCACGCCGATGTATCCGCGGAAACCCTTGCCTGCACCACCATCGGCAATCTGCATGTGGGCGACAGGGTCAACCTGGAGCGCGCCCTCACCCCGGCGACACCCCTGGGCGGCCACCTGGTGAGCGGTCACGTGGACGCTACCGGCAGCGTGCTCGAGCGCAGCGAAGATGCCCGTAGCGTGCGCTTCACCTTCCAGGTGCCGGCGGCGCTCACGCGTTACGTGGCGCCCAAGGGCTCCATCTGCGTTGACGGCGTGAGCCTTACGGTCAACGACGTGGGCGAACAGCGGTTCGGCGTCAACATCGTCCCCCACACCCTGGAGGTGACGACATTCGGCGATTTTACTCCCGGGCAGCGGGTCAATCTGGAGGTGGACCTGATTGCCCGTTATCTGGAACGGCTCCTGGAGGCCCGCGGCATGGATGGCGTCTGACGGAACCGGTTAGAATGCGTTGTTTTTGCGGCAAATTGTCCCATGGCCAAATACGACGTTCAGATCAGCGACTACTCCATTGACGGTGCGCGCTTCGCCATCGTCGCAGCGCGCTTCAATACGCTCATAACCGATGCCCTGCTGGAAGGCGCGCTGTCGACCCTCGCCGAGCACGGCGTGCCCGAGGACCACGTGAGCGTGGTGCAGGTACCCGGCGCATTCGAAATCCCTATCACCGCCAAACGCCTGGCCGCATCCGGCCGCTACGAGGCGATCATCGCCCTGGGGGCGGTGGTGCGCGGCGGCACGCCGCACTTCGAGTACGTTGCCGGCGAATGCGCCCGCGGTGTCAGCCGGGTGGCGCTGGAGGAGGACGTGCCGGTGATCTTCGGTGTGCTCACCACCGACACCGACGAGCAGGCACGGGAACGCGCCGGCGGCAAGGAAGGCAACAAGGGATTCGAAGCGGCGATTGCGGGACTCGAAATGGTCACCCTGCTGCGGCGCCTGCAAGACTGATGGCTGCCAGCACCAACAATCCACGCAGCCGCGCACGCCGGGCAGCAATGCAGGGACTGTATCAGTGGCAGATGACCGCGGAGGCACCGGAAACCATCGCCGCGCAATTTCGCCAGGACAAATCCTGGCGGCGCATCGATGAAGAACTCTTTGCCGCGCATCTGTTCGGCGTGCCGACGCACGTCGCAAGCCTCGATGCGCATCTGCAGCCGATCCTCGACAGGCCGATTGCACAACTCGATCCAGTCGAACGCGCCATTCTGCGCATGGGCGCGTTCGAACTCACACACCGCGACGACATTCCATGGCGGGTAATCATTAACGAATACGTAGAACTGGCGCGGGAATTCGGCGCC
>JAACFO010000284.1 GCA_009937425.1 Gammaproteobacteria bacterium | reverse complement strand
TTCTGCCCTACCCGGTGGCGCAGCATTCCAGCGCAAGCTCCATCCGCTTCAACGGCGAGGAGTTGGTCGGCGCCACCGACCCGCGGCTTCGCGCCGTGCGCGGCGATCAAATCTCCATGATCTTTCAAGAACCCATGGTGTCCCTGAACCCGCTGCACGTGGTGGAAAAGCAGATCAACGAAGTACTGTTCGTGCACAAAGGCATGCAAGCCGGCGCCGCGCGCCAGCGCACCCTGGAGTTGCTGGATCTGGTGGGCATTCCTGACCCGGAAAAGCGCCTCGCCTCTTATCCCCATCAGCTTTCCGGCGGGCAACGGCAACGGGTCATGATTGCCATGGCGCTGGCCAACGAGCCGGATCTCTTGATTGCGGACGAGCCCACCACGGCCCTGGACGTGACCATTCAGGCGCAGGTGCTGGCGCTGCTCAAGCGTCTCCAGGCAAGGCTCGGCATGTCCATGTTGCTCATCACCCACGACCTGGGGATCGTGCGCAAGATGGCCGAGCAGGTCACGGTCATGCAGGCGGGCCGGGTGGTGGAAAGCGGCTTGGTGGAAGATGTCTTCCAGTCACCGCAGCATCCCTATACCCAGCGCCTGCTGGCTGCGGAACCCAAGGGTTCTCCGCTGCCGGCTCCCGGGGACGCCAAGCCGGTGATGCTCGCAGAGGACATCAAAGTGTGGTTCCCGGTCAAACGGGGCCTGCTGAAGCGCACCGTCGACTACATAAAAGCCGTCGACGGGATCAGCGTAACGGTGCGCGAGGGCCACACGGTGGGGGTGGTGGGCGAGAGCGGTTCGGGCAAGACGACCCTGGGCCTCGCATTGCTTCGCCTGCAGTCCAGCGAGGGCCTGATCCAGTTCGACGCGAAAAATATCCGTGCCGACTCCGGCAGCGATCTACGCTCGCTGCGCCGCCAGATGCAGATCGTGTTTCAAGATCCTTTCGGCAGTCTCAGCCCGCGCCTGTCCATCGGACAGATCGTCGCCGAGGGCTTGGAAGTCCACGATATGGGCGGCGGCCCCGAGGGCCGCGAGGCTTTGATCATCGAGGCCCTGGAAGAGGTGGGGCTGGATCCCGAGACCCGCCACCGCTATCCCCACGAGTTCTCCGGCGGGCAACGCCAGCGCATCGCCATCGCCAGGGCCATGGTGCTGAAGCCCCGCTTCGTGGTCCTCGACGAACCAACATCGGCTCTGGACATGTCGGTGCAGGCCCAGATCGTCGACCTGCTGCGGGATCTGCAGCAGCGTCACCGGCTGGCCTACTTGTTCATCAGCCACGATCTGAAGGTGGTGCGAGCGCTCTCCGACGAGCTCATCGTCATGCGCGACGGCAAAGTCGTGGAACAGGGTTCGGCAAGCCGGATTTTCGAATCCCCGCAGCAAGCCTATACCCGGGCCCTGATGGCGGCGGCCTTCGATCTGGAAGCCAGTGAGGAAGGCGCCGTCAGGATGTAAACCGGGCCCTGTGCCTGCAATTCTTGACTGTTTTCCTTGGTTACCCGTACTATACCCGAGTAATTCACTCAGGAATAGCCATGGCCAGCCAAGCACCTGAAATTGAGGACCTGGTCCACCGGGAATACGAGCACGGCTTCGTCACCGATGTGGACGCCGACACCGTCCCCCCCGGGCTTGACGAGGACGTCATCCGGCTGATTTCGCGCAAAAAGCGCGAGCCGGAGTTCCTGCTCAACTGGCGGCTCGAGTCCTTCCGCCACTGGCTCACCATGAGCGAGCCCGTCTGGGCCCATGTGAACTACACCCCCATCGACTACCAGTCGATCTCCTATTACTCCGCGCCAAAGTCCGGGGCCGATGGTCCCGCGAGCCTCGACGACGTGGATCCAAAGCTGCTCGAGACCTACGAGAAGCTGGGCATCCCACTGGCCGAAAGGGCAAGACTCGCCGGGGTCGCCGTGGACGCGGTCTTCGACAGTGTCTCCGTCGCCACTACTTTCAAAGACACCCTGGCGGAACACGGCGTCATCTTCGGTTCCTTCTCCGACGCGGTACAGGAACATCCGCAGCTGGTGGAGCAGTATCTGGGCAGCGTCGTGCCGCATACGGACAACTACTTCGCCGCTCTGAACTCCGCGGTCTTTACGGATGGCTCCTTCTGCTACATCCCCAAGGGCGTGCGCTGCCCCATGGAACTGTCCACTTACTTCCGCATCAACGCCGCCAACACGGGCCAGTTCGAGCGCACCCTGCTAATCGCCGACGAAGGCGCGTACGTGAGCTACCTGGAAGGCTGCACCGCCCCCATGCGCGACGAAAATCAGCTGCACGCGGCGGTGGTGGAACTGGTGGCCATGGAAGGCGCGCAGATTAAATATTCCACGGTGCAGAACTGGTACCCGGGCGACGAGAACGGGCGCGGCGGCATCTACAACTTCGTCACCAAGCGCGGCGATTGCCGCGGTGACAATTCGAAGATTTCCTGGACCCAGGTCGAGACCGGCTCCGCCATCACCTGGAAGTATCCCAGTTGTATCCTGCGCGGTGATAACTCCGTCGGTGAATTCTATTCCGTGGCGCTGTCAAACCTGTGCCAACAGGCGGACACCGGGACGAAGATGGTGCACCTGGGAAAAAACACATCGAGTACGATTATCTCCAAGGGAATCGCCGCGGGGCGCGGCCAGAACGCCTACCGCGGGCTGGTGCAGATCGGCAAGGGCGCCGAGAACGCGCGCAATTACTCCCAGTGCGATTCACTGCTCATGGGCGACAAGTGCGGCGCCCACACCTTCCCGTACATGGAGGTCAAGAATCCCACGGCACGGGTAGAGCACGAGGCAACCACCTCGAAGATCAGCGAGGATCAACTTTTCTATTGCCGCCAGCGCGGCATCTCCGAAGAGGACGCCATTTCCATCATCGTCAACGGATTCTGTAAGGAAGTATTCAAAGAACTGCCCATGGAATTCGCCGTCGAGGCACAAAAATTGCTCAGTGTCAGCCTCGAGGGCGCCGTCGGCTAGAATCCTCAGCCACACTCTTTCTCGGTTAATCAGTCATGCTCAGCATCAAAAACCTGCACGTCGACGTCGACGGCAAAGAAATAATCCGCGGCCTCGACCTGGAAGTGAAGGCGGGCGAAGTCCACGCCATCATGGGACCCAACGGTTCCGGCAAGAGCAC
>JAACFO010000283.1 GCA_009937425.1 Gammaproteobacteria bacterium | reverse complement strand
TAGCTGAGAATGCTTCTTACGCTGGCATCGACGCTGCCGTCGGCATAGGCGGCGTGCAACTGGATCTCCATGAACATGCGGTGCAGATTTCGATTGTTTCGACACTCCTGCCTGAATTGGTCGATGACCTCGTCCAGGGGGAATTCCCGCGCTTTGCCCTCGGTGAACAAATGCTGGGCCAGGCGTTTCAGCGACGCGGACAGTTGCATCTGTTCCATCACCGAATTCGCGACCCGGATCTCGTTGGCGCTTACTCGTCCGTCGGCTTTGGCAATGTGCCCCATCACCGAGAAGGTGGCGGTGAAGAACGCCATCTGAGTGCGTTCGCGCCCGTCGCCATCGCCACCGCCACCAAACTCGCCGGGCTCATCCAGGCTCGCGATACCCCGGTCGAAACCGTGACCGACAGCGGCGCCGATCAGGGCGCCCAGGGGGCCGCCGAGTACAAAGCCGACGCCGCCGCCAAGAAGTTTTCCCCACCAGCTCATGAGTGATGCATTCCTCTCGGCGCGTGGATATCAGGAGCGCCGAATTTCGCACATAATAGCCGACTCCCGGAGCCCGGTGTCGTCGCGGCTGCGGTCGCGTGACGATCACGGACGTTTCCACGGAATCCACGCCCAGGGGTGTTGCATGTCGGATCGACGATTGCAGGTCTTTTACTCGGTAGCCAGGCATCTGAGCTTCACCAAGGCCGCCGAGGCGCTGCATATGACGCAGCCTGCCGTCACCTTCCAGGTGCGCCAGCTGGAAGAGCAGTTCAACACGCGGCTTTTCGATCGTACCCACAACCGCATCAACCTCACCGAGGCCGGCGACAGGGTTTATCATTACGCCAAGCAGATATTCGAGCTCTACTCCCGCATGGAGGGTGAGGTACGGGAGCTGACCGGTGAGGTATCTGGTGTGGTGATTCTCGGTGCCAGCACGACCGTCGCCGAGTACATGCTGCCCTCACTGCTCGGCGCGTTTAAACGCAAGTTTCCCGATGTGATCATTCGCCTGCAGGTTTCAAATACCGAGGGCATCGTCGCCCTGGTGGAGGACAACGCCATCGACCTCGGCGTCGTCGAGGGCCCGGTGACCAACAAGAGCCTGGTGGTGGAGGTTTGCCGCATCGACAGGTTGGTGGCGGTGTTGCCACCCGACCATGCCCTCGCCGGTAGCGCAAACCTGCCCGTGGCGGACGTGCTCAAATACCCCTTCATCGCCCGGGAAGAGGGTTCAGGAACCCGTGAAGTGACATTCGACTATCTGCGCGGAGCAGGCCTGGAGCCGGCCAATCTGACCGTGGTCATGGAGCTCGGCAGCCCGGAGTCCATCAAGGGGGCTATCGAGGCGGGCATGGGGATCTCCATTCTTTCGCGCAGCACCATCGACAAGGAGCTGCAGCTCGGGACCCTGACCTGCGTGGAGCTGGAGCCGCGCCTGGAGCGGCCATTTTCTTTCGTGCATCAGAAGCAGAAATTCCGGGTGCGCGCCATCGAGGAGTTACTCGACTTCGCCCGCACCTATTGCCGTGACGAGGACGCCTGACAGGCCCATTAAGCCCGGGCCGGGCGCCTTCGGCGGGTTGCTGCCGTTTGGGCTTATGCACATGCCCGAAAGCCCACAGGAGCCTTTGGCGCGCCCCTGGTGCCGTTCTTTGTCGAGACTGTTAGTTGAGTGCAACCGATTGAATAATAAAAGATAAATTTAATGCTTCCGGGGCTCTGCCGGGCGCCGCCGGCGACCATGGCCGGACTGCCGGAGCAGGCGCTGCAAAGCGTCCACAGTTTTATCCACAGGCAATGAGAATTTGCTTCGTATTTTCCATGGGGACAATGGCTTAGTGACAGAAGCTGTCCTAGCACGTGAATCTCGTCGCGCAACTGTGGGTTCGCTTGTCCCGGCGGTGAGTGCTGCGCGCCCGTAATGCTGGCAAGTCACGGCTGGGAAAGGATATCCTACCCGGCTCGATTGCGGCACAGAACACGAGGAGATAGTCGATGAGCGATGCCAGTGGGAGCACCGGGGGCAACGGTGCCGGCGAAGCGGTGGCAGCGAGATTCCGCGATGCCATGGCCCGTCATCAGGGCGGAGACCTGGACCAGGCCCGGACCTTGTACGAAGACATCTTGCGGGATCAACCCGGCCACGCCGACAGTTTGCACATGCTTGGCGTGGTGGCCCACCAGCAGGGCAGTAACCAGGACGCCAAGGGATTTTTCGCCAGGGCCATCAAGAGCGATGACCAGAACGCCTTTTATCACAACAGTCTGGGTGAAGTAATGCGCATACTCGGTGAGACCGAGGATGCTGCGGGTTGTTATCGAGCGGCCATCGCGTTGCAACCCGGATACTCTCAGGCCCACAACAATCTCGGTCTGGTGTTGTTTCAACTGGGTGAACGGGACCAGGCCGTCGAGGAAATCAACACTGCCCTCGCCATCGAGCCCGACGCCGCGAGCGTGCACAATAACCTCGGGGTCATGCTGGAAGCGATGGGGCGCCTGAATGACGCTGTCTCGTGCTTTCGCCGATCCGTCGAGCTGGCGCCGGACCAGGCCGAAGCGAACAATAATCTGGGCGCCGCCCTGCATGCCCAGGGTGCGTTCCAGGAGGCCGAGCCCTACTTGCTCGCTGCCGCCGGCATCGACGCAACTATCGCCAACGTGCCGTACAACCTGTCGCGTTTGTACCTGAGTCAGGGGAGGCTGGACGATGCCCTGAGCGCCGCCCGAAGCGCCATCGAGATCAACCCGCGCTATCCCGACTACTACATCACGCTGGGTGCGGTGCAACGCGCCATGGGCGACATGGACGATTCGCTGAATTCTCTACGCGCTGCCGTTGCCGTCGCTCCCGCCCACGCCATGGCCCTCAACGACCTGGGCGTTTGCCTGCTGGTGCTGGGACGGTTCGACGAAGCCGAATCGAGTTTTCAACGCGCTTTGACTGCCGCACCGAGGCTCGACATCGCCCACGAGAACCTCGCCAGGACGCGGCGCTTCGGCGACGCTGATCGAAAGCAAGTCGAGTACGTGGAAGCGCTCGCATCGGCGTCGAGCAATGCCGGGGATGGCCAATCGCACTTGCATTTTGCCGCCGCAAAGATGCTCGATGACATCGGCGAGTTCGAGCGTGCCTTCCAGCACCTGCAAAGCGCCAACGCCATCGA
>JAACFO010000282.1 GCA_009937425.1 Gammaproteobacteria bacterium | reverse complement strand
CAACCCATCAATCTTCGCCGCACAAATAAAATCATTCTCCGACAACCCGCCAATAGAGTGCGTGCTATACCCCACCCGCACCCGGTTATACCCCACCCGCAATTCCGGATGGTGATCTTCCATATGCGCAATCCACGCAAGCGCATTCACGAAAGCCATGGTCTGGTAATAATTCTTGAACGTGTACTCCCGCGAGATTTCCTTCCCCGCCTCATCCAGAATCCAGTCGGTCAACTGTCCGAGCATCCCGGCCGCTTCGCCGGCGTCCATGGGTGCAACGCCGCCCTCGCAGGGCAGGCATCGCTTTGCAGTCAAGTCGGTCATGCTCACTCCTTATCCCGAAGCCGCCTGCAGCGTGCGTAAGTTGGCGATGCGCACCGGTGCCGGCGGATGCGAATCGTGAAAGGCCGAGTACAGGGGATCCGGCGTCAACGTGTTGGCGTTTTCCCGGTAAAGCTTCACCAGTGCTTCCACCAGCTTGTCCGCATCCGCCTGCCCGGCCGCGAATTCATCGGCCTCGAACTCGTGCCGGCGTGAAAGCCCGGACAGCAACGGCTGCACGAAAACGGTAAAGGTGGGCACGACGAACAAGAACAACAGCAAGGCAACCGCCAGCGACGGCTGCGTCACCCCCAATCCAGAATAAAACCAGGGCGCGTTGATGAGCCAGCCGAGCAACATGAGTCCCACGAGACTTACCGCCGCCATCAACGCGATGCGCTTGGTGATGTGCTTGCGCTTGAAGTGTCCGATCTCATGAGCGAGCACCGCTTCTACCTCTTCGGCGTCCAGTTGGCGCAAAAGCGTGTCGAAGAACACGATGCGCTTGTTGCTGCCGAGTCCCGTGAAGTACGCGTTACCGTGCCCGGAACGTTTCGAGCCGTCGACGACGAATATTCCCTGGCTCGCGAAGCCGTTTCTTTCCAGCAGGGATTCGATACGCGTCTTCAGATCGCCGTCATCCAGAGGGACGAACTTGTTGAAAAAGGGTGCGATGAGGGCAGGGTAGGCCCAGGTGAGCAACAGGCTGAACCCCATCCACACGGCCCACACGTAAATCCACCAGCGCTCACCTGCATGCGCCATCAGCCAGAGCACCGCCAGAATTACCGGAGTGCCGATGACGATGAGGAGCAGCGTTTGCTTTATGGCATCGGTGATGAACAGGCGCGGGGTGGTGCGATTGAAGCCGAAGCGCTCTTCGATAACGAAGGTGCGGTAAATGTCGAAGGGCATCTCCAGCAGACCCATGATGAGAAATGTGCTCAACAGGAGTCCGGTACCGGCGATCAGCGGCGAGAGTCCCGACGCCGCCCAGGCGCCGCTCAGCAAGTCGACTCCGCCCCCCAGGGTCCATAAGAGCAGCAGCAGTGCGGCGACGCCGGATTCCAGCATCCCCGTCCGGGTTCTGGCGGTGGTGTAATCGGCGGCGTGCTGATGGACCTTCAGGGTAATGGATTCGCGGAAGGATTCAGGCACCAGGTCCCGGTGTTCGGCAACGCTGCGCAGCTGTCGCCGGGCGAGCCACCACTTGAGCAGCGTGCCCGCCGCCAGTGCGATCAGGAATATGACGGTAAAGGTGTTCATCAGCTTTCCCGCGAATAACGCTTTCCCGCCTTTGCTAGACTTCCCGGAGGTTCATCGGGAAGTCATGATATGCCACAAGACCCGCAGAATTTGATCTGGATCGACCTGGAGATGACCGGCCTCGATCCCGGCGGGGATTATATCATCGAGATCGCCACCATCGTCACGGATGGAGAGTTGCGCATCGTCGCCGAAGGCCCGGAGCTGGTGGTGCATCAAGCGGACAGCGTGCTCGATGCCATGGACGAGTGGAATACCTCCCACCACACCGCCTCGGGGCTGGTGGAGCGGGTGCGCGCGAGCACCTACGACGAATCCGATGCCGAGCGCCTGACACTGGAGTTTCTCGAGAAACACGTGGCATTCGGCGGCTCGCCCATGTGCGGCAATACAATCTGTCAGGACCGGCGCTTCCTGCATCGCTGGATGCCGGCGCTGGAAGCCTATTTTCACTACCGCAATCTGGATGTGAGCACGGTGAAGGAATTGTGCAGGCGCTGGGCGCCGGGGGTCGCGGACGCATTTACCAAGAACAGCAACCACCGTGCTCTCGATGATATCCGTGGTTCCATCGATGAGCTGAAACACTACCGCGAACACTTTTTCACATCCGCGTAAGGGTTGCCGAGAGTGTCCAGCCGTTCACCTGCCGCGCTTCCAGCCGAGCTTTATCGCGCTTCGCAAGTTCGCGAACTCGATCGCATCGCCATCGAAGAGCATGCAATCCCCGGTGCGACGCTGATGGAGCGCGCGGGCATTGCGGCCTTCGACGAACTGCGCGCCACCTGGCCCGCTGCGCGCCGCTTGAGCATCGTATGTGGTCCCGGCAATAACGGCGGCGACGGTTTCGTGCTCGCCAGGCACGCGGCCGCCGCGGGTCTCCACGTGCGGGTCGGCTTGCTCGGTGAGGCCGCGCGGCTTCGCGGTGATGCGCGCAGCGCCCACGATCGCATGCGCGACGCGGGCATCGAAGCCGAGACTTATGCCGCAGACATCCTCGAGGGCGCCCACGTGGTGGTCGACGCGCTCTTCGGTACCGGTCTGGACCGTGCGGTGGAGGGCGCTCTGGCGGCGTGCATCGAGGATATGAACGGCAATCCGGCGCCGGTGGTCGCCATAGACATCCCTTCGGGCCTGCATGCGGACACCGGGCAGGCGCTCGGCGTGTGCGTATCGGCGCAGTTGAGTGTGAGCTTCATCGGTCTCAAGCAGGGCATGTTCACCGGTGACGCGCGCAATTGCTGTGGGCGGGTGGTATTCGACGACCTGGGTGTTCCGCCGGCGATCTATGCAGGCGTACCGGCATCGGCGCGGCGTGTGGACATGGCATCGCTGCACGGCATTCTCGGCAGACGCCGGCGCAGCGATCACAAGGGCAGTTTCGGTCACGTTTTGCTCATCGGCGGTGATGCAGGTTTCGCCGGCGCCGTGCGCATGGCCGGCGAAGGGCCCACGCCGGCATCATCGCGAGCCAGCGCCCGGAGCTCATGTGCCACGGCATCGAGGATCCCCAGGCGCTGGCGCCGCTGCTGGAACGTGCCAGCGTAATCGTGGTGGGGCCGGGGCTGGCTCGGGGACCATGGGGCCGGCAGATGCTCGCCGCGGCGCTTGCGGCACCGCAGCCCCTGCTCCTGGACGCCGACGCTCTGAATCTTCTTGCCGAGTCGGGGCCGGAGAAGGAGCGGGGCGCTCAAGCGCGGATCATGACGCCCCATCCGGGCGAAGCCGGGCGTCTGCTGGCGTGTTCCTCCCGGGACATAGAAGCGGATCGCTTTGCCGCCGCACAGACAATCAGTGAGCGCTACCAGGCGACGGTGGTGCTGAAAGGCGCCGGAACCCTGGTCAGCGATCCCGGGGAGACGATCCGGGTCTGCGAAGGCGGCAACCCCGGCATGGGCTCCGGCGGCATGGGCGATGTTCTGAGTGGCGTCATCGCGGGTCTCGTGGCCCAGGGGCTGGCCCCGGCAACGGCTGCGACGGCGGGGGTCATACTGCACGCCGCGGCCGCGGACATTGCCGCGGCGGACGGTGAGCGCGGACTGCTGGCGGGGGATTTGATGCTGCCCTTGCGCACCCTGGTGAACACTCTGTGAGCCATGTTCCTGCCCGACGCCTCCGACACCGAAGCCCTGGGCGCGCAACTCGCTGCCGCGCTCCTGGACGACGCTGACGGGGGCACCCCATCAGCGGTTCACGGCACTATCCATCTGCAAGGCCAGCTGGGTGCGGGCAAGACCACGCTGGTGCGCGGCCTGGCCCATGCTCTGGGCATCGAAGGCCCCATCAAGAGTCCCACCTATACCTTGGTCGAGCCGTATAGCCACGGCGCCATCAAGCTCTATCATTTTGATTTGTATCGACTTGCCGATGGCGAGGAGCTCGAGTACCTGGGTGCCCGGGATGCCTTCGCCGAGGCCGCGGTATGCGTCATCGAGTGGCCTGAGCGCGCCGGGGATTGGCTGCCGGAACCGGATCTGCAGGTGCAACTGCGCATTGCCGGAACCGGCCGGGATGCACACCTGCGCCCGGGCACCGCCAGGGGCGAGGCGCTGCTCGCGATCCTCGAGGGCCGCCGGGTGCTGTAATGGTTGCTAGAATCAACAGGATGGGTGTTCGGGGGGTCTCAATAGGACTGATTGCCTGTTGATAACCTAAGTAAGATACTTGCAATAACCTACGGAATGTCCTAGATATTTATACTTACTGCAGTCGTTACTAAGCCTCTACCATGCGAATCATTGCCGCCCTGATCCTGTCGACGGTCGCATGCACTTGCCTTGCCGGGCAGGCTGCCGTGCAGAACGTGCGCATGTGGCCGGCGCCGGATCGCACCCGCATCGTCTTCGATGTGAATGGTCCGTTGGAACACACCCTGTTTGTTTTAAACAATCCCGCCCGGGTGGTGGTGGATCTGCGCGACACCACTTTGACCAAGAGTGTCGATCGGCCCGCGAAGGGCGACAAATTGCTGGAGCGCATTCGTCACGCGTCGCGCAATCACCGTGATCTGCGCGTGGTGTTCGATCTGCGCAAGCCCGTGCGTCCGCGCAGCTTCCTGTTGAAGCCCAACAAGAAATACGGCTATCGCCTGGTGGTGGATTTGTACGACAAGGGCGATGCCAGGAAAGCCCTGAAAGAAACCATCAAGCGCGCCGCGCCACGCAAACCCGGCAAGCTCAGAGATTTGATTATCGCCATCGATGCCGGTCACGGCGGTG
>JAACFO010000117.1 GCA_009937425.1 Gammaproteobacteria bacterium | reverse complement strand
AATTCAGCGTTGATACCGTCGCCGACTGTGTATTCATCGAGCAGGGGATCAGTCGATTCTCGGATCAGTTCGATCTGCGCAGCGGTGCCGAGCCCCTGGGAGACATGGTTATCCGAGGATGGTATTGCGCCAAATCCTCGGAGCCTAACCAAGACACCCTGTTCCGGGAATTCATCGCCAGTATCGGCATTTACGGCTTCGCGGTTTCCGACAGCTAGCTGTAATGGCTCAGACCCCTGGAGTTCGAAAACCGAACCATGAGGGCTTAATCAACTGGTCCGGACGGGGCCAAACCAATCTTCGGCCACTCTCCTTATTGCCGGCAATGGCTGCTTAATGCTGCGGATTCAACCGGTCGACGCAACACATTGGGCAAATCGACTATTAATTCACCATCCGACTCGGATGGGCCGCGGGGAGCCTCGTCGGCGCCGGGGACGAGGCTCGCCTCTCCTCCCACCTCGGCTAGTTCAGCTTCACCTGCTGCTCCATCGGCAGCGCGGTATCGGCCGACCATTCGATAATGGAACCGTCGTAGAGCTTCGCGTCCTTGTTGCCGAGAAGCTCGCTGCTCACGAACCAGCCCAGCGATGCCCAGTGGCCGGAATTGCAGAAATAGATCTGCTTGCCGCTGGTTGGCACCGCGGCAACCTGGTAGAGCTCGGTCAGAGTTGCCGGAGATCGGAAACTTCCGCCTCCGTTCTTCGTAACCCAGCTCTCAGGCAGATTGCTGGCTCCCGGTATGGTGCCAGCGCGCTTCGCTTTGCGGTGCTTGTTCACGCCCATGTACTGGTCGGATGGGCGTAGATCGACCAGTGGAACGCCCTTGCCGAGCATGTCCGCGACGTCGCCCTTGTTGGCGACAATGTCCATGCGTGGCTTCGCCTGGAACTTTTTCGGGCCCGGTATGCTGTTGCCGGTCTCAACCTTGTTGGCAGGCTTTTTCGGGTTGCCTACATAAGCCTTCCATCCGCCGTCAAGGATGGACACGTTGTCGTGACCGAGCACCTTGAAGGTCCAGTAGGTCCGTGTGGCGCTGCCCACATCCACCGCCTTTTTCCCGGCGGGATAGATGACCACGTGGGTCCCGTTGTCGATGCCGAGGCTCCCGATGAGCCCCTCGAGCTTCTCCACGGGCGACAGCTGCCCGGGGACATTGTCGACCTTGCTCCGCCAGCCGCTGCTCAGATAATTGGAGTAGACGGCGCATGGGATGTGTCCCTCGAGGTATGTGGCTTTCGAGCCGCCGTCGATTCGATTGCGGATGTCCAGCACCCGAACGTTGGTGTCGCACGAGTGGGCCTTGATCCAGTCCACGTCTACGAGCGGCGAGCTCGCGTTGACGGCGCCGGCGCCCAGCATCAGGCTCAGTCCTATGGCTAGCTTGTTCATGCCCTCCTCCTCTCACTTTGTCACTCACGTTCCTGTGTCCAAATTGACTAACCTGGACGTCTGATCTGTAACGTATCTCGATGACAAATATCTAAACGAACCCTAAATTTTTCCTGTAGATTTCCTAAATGGACTAAGATCGTGCGCCCGGGCGAGACATGTGCACAGATCGGCCGCTGCTACGCGCAGGAACCGGACGGGATGGAGACGCCGACACCGACTCGTCAACCAGCGTTGACAGAAGCGTTTCGCATCGGCGACTGGTGCGTGCACGTTTCCGCTCATCAACTCAGCAAGCACGACAGGATCGTCAAGCTGGAGCCCAGGACGATGGACGTCCTGCTGTATCTCGCCGAGAGAGCCGGCGAGACCGTGCCTCGCGAGCAGTTGGAGGATGATGTCTGGGAGCAGCGTGTCGTCGGTTACGACGCGCTCAACATCACTATCTCCAAGCTGAGAAAAGCTCTCGACGACGACCCGAAGAATCCTCGGATTATCGAGACCATTCCGAAAGTCGGTTACCGCTTCATCGGAAGGATAGGAGAGGCGTCGCCGGCGACCGAATCCGTACAGATCGATGGTCGCGAGACGCCAGGCGCGCAGGCCTCGACTGCGGAACCATCACGGCGTGTGCTGCTAAATCGTACGTCTGCACTTCTGTTCCTGGCGTCCATTGTCGCGGCAATCGTGTGGTTCTCGCCATGGAACACGCGGGATGGCGACGGGCAAGCCGGCATGCAGGAGATGCTGACCTCATCGGACAAGCCTTCCATTGCCGTTCTGCCATTCGACAATCTGAGCGGCGATCCGGAGCAGGAGTATTTCAGCGACGGCATCACCGACGATCTGATCACGGATCTGTCGAAGCTTTCGGGCCTGATGGTCATCGCGCGTAACTCGGTCTTCGCCTACAAGGGCAAACCGACGGATATTCGGGAGATCGCCCGACAGCTCGGGGTGCGCTACGTGCTGGAAGGCAGCGTGCGCAAAGCGAAGGATACGGTGCGAATAAATGCGCAGCTGGTCGATGCCAGCACCGGTTCGCAGCTCTGGGCCGATCGTTACGATGGCCCCCTGGCGGACGTGTTCACGTTGCAAGACGATGTAACCGGCCGCATCGTCGCGGCCTTGAAAGTCCGTTTGACGCCCGAGGAACAGAAGCTGGCCGAAAGCCGGGGGACGCGAAAAATTGCCGCCTACGATGCCTTTCTGAAGGGCTGGGCGCATTTACTGAGGAAGACGCCACAGAACGCAGCGCAGGCCGTCACTGCGTTTGAGCACGCGTTGCAACTGGATCCGAACTACAGCCGCGCCTACGCGGCCCTGGCTCAAGCCTACTGGGACAACAGTATTGATCCGGAATTCAACGTCCTCGTGGGCCCGCCGATGCATGCATCGACCCATGTCGGATACACGGGATTCATCAGCGCCTGGCGATACCTCCACCGCGCGAGTGAGACACCGTCTTCACAGGCAAATGCCCTGTTCGCCCGGATGCTGCAACGGCAACGCCGATTCGGCGATGCAATGGAGGCCGCGGTGCACGCAGTCGCCCTCGGTCCGAACGATCCGGTCGCCTACGACGTCTTGATCGAGACGCTGATCTACGCCGGAGAGACCGAGCAGGCGCTGCAGCTCATAGACAATTCTATGGGTCTCGATCCCCACCTGCCGGGCGAAAAGCTGTTTCTGAAAGGTATGGCGTACTACACCATGGGACGCCTGGATGAAGCTCAAGCCTCGATCAGGAGAGCCAGGAGTCACAATCCGAAGCAATCGCGCTACGCAGCCATCGAGGCGGCGGCGCTAGCGGAACTCGGCAGGACCGAAGAAGCCACGGCGGCACTACAGGACTATCTCTCAGGATTGGTCACGTACACGACGTTGAACTGGGTCATGTTCTACTGGCCATATCAGGATCCAGAGACCGCCGGACGTCTGGCCCGGGGTCTGATCGAGGCAGGGCTACCGGCAACTCCGCGCCGGTACCATCTATTCGACGCCGGCGACCGACTCGATGGCGACGACATCAAGCGCGTGCTGTCCGGCAAGACGATGCTGGCCATCGACAAGAGCTACTATGGTGGAGACGACTTCCGAGTTACCCGAAACCGCGATATGCAGATTGTCGCACAGGACTTTCTGACCTACTTTGGCGATGGAAGTAGCCGGATCGAGAACGATTTGCTTTGCGACCCCTGGATCTCCTTAGGCGACTATTGTGTCGCCATCTACCGCAACTCGGGTGGCAGCACGAATTCGAAGGACGAGTACGTCTTTTTCACATTGATGAACACTTTCACGTTCTCAATCGTCGAATAGCGCCATTGAAGACTGGCACGATTTGCCAACGATGATCTCCTCACAGGAATAGAGGAAATGACCGCGTTCGCTACGAAACGGACGCTGGATGGCGATACCCTGAAGGACCGTTCAGGGTCAACAGTACCCGTTCGAGTATTGCAGCCGCAAATGTCAAATTATGGGCGAAAAGCCGCCGTTAGATTCGAGCTTTTATGACAGTGCCGATCAGATCAAGTTGAAATCATCACAGCCAGTCGCGGCTCAGTCGCTTCCCAGCGGGCGCAAGATCATATCGAAGCGGCCGAACAGAACCGTCTTGTCGTTGACCGTCGCCTCCTCCAAGTGGATGGCGAAGGTGCTGTCCGATCCCGGATCGAGATTCGGATCGCCCTTGAAGAGTATTTCTGTCTCGAGATACTCGTAGCCGTCGTGGGCGGCGCCGATGTGGATGTGCTTGATGCCGTAGTACTGCCCCGGCACCACCGTGCTGAAGCGATAGCTTCCGTCCTTGCCGGTGATGAGGCTTCCTTGGTACTCCGGCGTGTAAGTACCGGTACCGTCGGCCTGGCGGATATATATGGTCGCGCCGGGAATGGGCTTGCCGGTGGTGCTGCGCACCCAGCCGCTGATGCGCACCGGCTGGCCGGAATCCCCGGGACGCCACAGGTTGAGGCTGGTGGGCGGCGAAACTTCACTGGAACTGGCAGCCTGACTGCCGGCGGGGGTGAGCGCCGCGACAGTAATGACGCCCAGAGCAGCCAAAAAGGTGAAAATCCGGCTAGAGCTCAGCATGATGATTCCTCCCTGGTCCTGCCCCATTGGAACCCGAGTACGGCCTTCGGTTCCACCCCGGATTGCGCTCGTCCGGAACCTCCCCACCTGATCCTGCTCCAATCCGATAAGATTGAAGAGCGAATCAGGGACTCCGGGAGGAGGCAGTTTGCGGATATTCAAGATACTCGCCGTCGGCACCATCGTCAGCCTCTTCTGGGGGCTTCCCGCCGCCGCCCAGGACGGCGGGGACGATGCCCACGAGTTCTTCTTCACCCGCGGCATCTACAGCGATTCCGGCAACGACGACTGGGGCGGTCGCTGGGCGGTGGACTATCCGAAGGCCGATTTGCAGTTTCTGGTTGCCTTGAGACGCCTTTCCAGCGTTCATGCCTTCGATTCCGACAACGCTCTCGAGCTCGACAGCCCGCAGCTGCGCAAATACCCGTTCCTGTACATCCTCGAAGTGGGCAGCATGAAACTGTCGGATTCCGAGGTTTCAGCGCTTCGAGACTATCTCCAGGCCGGCGGCTTCATGGTCGTCGATGACTTCTGGGGAACCTGGGCCTGGGAGAACTTCGAGGCGCAGATGAAGCACGTTCTCCCGGACCGCGAAATCGTCGACGTACCCATGGAGCACCCGGTCTTTCACGCCTTCTACGACGTCACGGAGATCCTGCAGGTGCCGAACGTCTACCAGGGATCCATGGTGGCATCCGGCGGGCCTACCCACGAGTACGACGGCTACGTACCCCATGTGCGCGGCATCTTCGACGACGACGGGCGACTGATGGTGCTGATCAACTGGAACACCGATCTCGGCGATGCCTGGGAGTGGGCGGACGATCCCAATTATCCCCTCAAGTTCTCCACGTTCGCATTCGAGATCGGCATCAACTTCGTTATCTACGGCATGAGCTACTGAGGACGGGCCCGAAACGGTGTGGGAATTTCTGCTCAAGTACCCTGCCGGGATGTTTGCCCGAGGCGAGATCACGCTTTCGGCTTCCGGCTGGCCTTACCTGGCGATGGTGCTCGCCGCCGCTGTGGCAATACCGACTGTGCTCTACTATCGGCGCGCCACTACCGGAATGCGCGCAGTCGACCGCAGCATACTGTCGCTTACCCGCACCACCACCATCGCGCTTCTCGTGCTGGCGCTTTTCCAACCGGTGCTGACAGTCTCGAACATCGTTTCCCAGCGCAATGTTGTCGCTGTCCTGCTGGATGATTCCATCAGCATGCGGATCGCCGACCAGGACGGCGCTCCCCGTGCCGAGTTCATGGGCAGGGCCTTTCATCCGCAATCGGGAGAGCTGACCAAGGCGCTGTCACGGCGTCACGAACCACGCTTCTTCAAGTTCGCCGGCGATACCACGGCCCTGACGCTCCGGGAAGACATGACCTTCGCCGGCCCGAGGACCGATTTGGGCCAGGCGCTGGACAACCTTCGCGAACAAATCGATGTGCAATCTCTTGCAGCGCTCGTTGTCGTCAGTGATGGCGCTCTGACCCGGGCAGCACCGCTGAATGAAACGCTCTCGGCCTACCGGGCCGCCGATGTCCCCATCACCACCGTCGCTGTCGGTCAATCCAACTTCGCCAGAGACATGGAAGTAAGTGCCGTCAGCATGCCGCGGCGGGTACTGAAGGATTCAGCCATAGTCGCGGACGTCGTCGTCACGCAACGGGGGTTCGACAACCAGAGCATCAAGTTGCTGATCGAAGACGACGGACGGCTGATCGCTGTCGAAGAAGTCAGCTTGAGCGCGGATCAACCCGCGACCACCATCCGCGCCCGTTTTACGGCAAAGGAAGCCGGCATACGCCGGTTGCGCTTTCACGTCGTACCGGCGGAAGACGAAGTACTGGTCGAGAACAACGCCCGCGAGACGCTTCTCGAAGTCGACACGCAACGCCAGCGCATCCTCTACTTCGAAGGCGAGCCGCGTTTCGAGTTGAAATTCCTGCGCCGCGCCGTCGCCAAGGACCAGAACCTGCGCGTGGTATCCCTGGTGCGCACCGCCGAGAGCAAATACTACCGCCTCGGCATCGACAACCCGCAAGAGCTGGCGGAAGGCTTTCCGAAAAGCGCCGAGGAACTGTTCGGCTACCGGGGCTTGATACTCGGCAGCGTCGAAGCCGGGTACTTCAGTCCCGAACAGCTGACACTCATCGCCGACTTCGTCAGCCGCCGCGGCGGCGGCCTGCTGGTACTGGGGGGCAGACGCGCGCTCACCCAGGGTGGTTATGGCAATACCCCGGTGGCGGAGCTGTTGCCGGTTGTTCTCAACACCCGGCGTGTCGACCCGATTCTCTCGGCGGTGAACGTACGACCCACAGCCGCGGGTTTCGGCCACCCCATAGGCCAGCTCGGCGCGGGCGGCGCAGACGCGCTCTCCTGGAAAACACTGCCACCGCTCACGGTGCTGCACCCGCTGTACCAGTCGAAACCCGGCGCCTCCACCCTGCTGGAGGGTCTGACTCCCGATTTGGCCCAGCCGGTGACGGTGCTGGCCGAACAGCGTTACGGCCGCGGCCGGGCGATGGTGTTGAATGTTCAGAATGCCTGGACCTGGCAGATGCATCAGGACATGCCTCTGGATGACCAGACCCACGAGACACTCTGGCGGCAACTGCTGCGCGCACTGGTGCGATCGGTGCCGGATGCCGTCACCATCCGCGCGGGCAGCGAACACCCCTCGCCAAATGAGCCCGTGGAGATAAGCGCGGAGGTACTGGACGCCTCCTTTCATCCCCGCAACGACGCCAGCGTGCGACTCGTCGTGCACACACCCATTGGCGATCGCCTGGAACTCCCCATGACCTGGGATGCGAGCCGCGATGGTGTGTACCGCCTGCAGCTCACCCCCGAGCAGGCGGGCATCTACGAGATGACCGTCGAAGCACGCTCGGGTGAAAAGCAGGTAACGGGCAAAATGCATTTGCCCGTTGGCATACTCACACCGGATCACTATCGCGCCGAGATGCGCGAAGGCATTCTGCGGCGCATCGCCGTCGAAACCGATGGACATTTCTACCGCGCCGGTGACGTTGGCGCACTGGCCGACGAGATCCCGCTTTCCCAGAGCGGCGTCAGTGTCCAGGAACGTCTGCCCCTGTGGGACATGCCGGTCATCTTCTTGCTGTTGGTCACCCTGCTCGGCTTCGAGTGGCTGTACCGGCGTTGGCGGGGGTTGGTGTGAGAGCCCGCATCATCGCCATCGCCCTGCTGCTGTTGACGATGGCGTCTGCCCGAGCGGGGGAGCGCAGCTTCCTCATGGTCGTCAGTGGCATCGGCGGCGAGCCCGTTTTCAGCGAGAAATTCGCCAAGTGGTCGAAGACCATGGTCAAGGCCGCCGAGACCCGCATGGGCACGCCCCGTGAACACATTGTTTATCTGGCGGAGACAGAGGCCGACGGCGCCGACGCCCTATCACACAAGAGCGTCCTGGCTGCCGCTATTAACCGGGTAGCTGCCGCCGCCGAAAGCGGCGACAGCGTTTTCCTGTTTTTAATCGGTCACGGCACCGCCCGCGGCGATCGCGTGTTGTTCAATCTCCCGGGACCCGACTTGGCCGCAACCGAGCTCGACACAATGCTCGCGGCCCACAACCACATCCGCTGGATCATCGTCAACGGCGCACCATCCAGCGGACCTTTCATCCAGGCGCTATCAGGGCCGAAGCGCATCGTCATCACGGCGACTGCAAGTGCCGCGGAACGCTACCACACTGTATTCTCCGAGCACTTCATCGCCGCCTATGCGCAAGCGGGCGCCGACAGCGACAAAAACGGCCGGGTGTCCGTACTGGAAGCCTTCACCTATGCGAGACGCGCTGTGGAGCGCAGTTACAGCGACGAGGCAACGCTGCAAAGCGAGCACGCGGTCCTCGACGATACCGATGCCCTTGCCCGGATCAGTTATCTCGAAAGCGACCGCACACAGTACGCGGACGGCATCCCGCGGCAGCAGCTGACGCGACTGCTCGCCGACCGCACCCGGCTCGAGGAGCAAATCACCTCCCTGATCGCAGTCAAGACCCTCTACGATCCGCTGGTCTACGACGACAAGCTGGAAGCGCTGCTGGTGGAGTTTGCATTAGTCCACCGGGCCCTGCGCCCCACAGGGACACTGCAATGATCATCGGGTTGCTGCAACGACTTACTGCCCGCTGCGCGATGGCGGCGTTGCTCAGCGTCATCGCGTTGGGCACGGCTCAGGGCCAGGTGAACATCGAGACCGAGGCGGTGCGCGACCTGATGGATAGCGGCGAGTACACCGAGGCCATCGAAACAGCCACAGATCTCCTGACCCTGGATGCAAACCGCGGCGACATCCTGAACGTGCTCGGGGAAGTGCATCTGGCCCTGGGTGATCACCAGACCGCTCGCGAGAGTTTCCAGCGCGCCTACGATCTGGACGGCGATGGACGCCTGGAAGCGATGCACAATCTCGGCGCCCTCGCCCGCTACCGCGGCGATATGCAAACCGCCGCGCAATGGTTCAAGCGTGTCCTCGCGCATTACAATGCACATCCGGCCCTGACTTCCACCGAGCTCACCGCTGTCGCCGCCGCCGCCGCGGCCCTCGGCGACACGCAGCCGAGCTCCTACCACGACGCGGTACGCGTGTATGGCGAGGCCGCACAGGCCGATAAGAACAACGTCGCCGCCTACGTGGCGCTGGGTAACTTGCTGCTCGACAAATACAACAACACCGAAGCCCTCGAGACCTTCCGCGAGGCACTGGAAATCGACGACGGTTACGCCCCCGCGCTGCTCGGCCTCGCCCGCAGCGAGCACTTCGACCAAAGCGCCGACGCCATGGTGACCCTCAATAAGAGTCTCGAAAGCAATCCGAACTATGTGCCTGCACGTACCTTCCTCGCGCAACTGCTGATCGAGTCCGAACAGTACGACGCTGCCGAAGAGCAAGCATTACGTGCCCTGGAGACAAACGCCAACGCCTTACATACGCTGTCGGTACTGGCCGCCGTCTACCACTTGCAGGGCGACAGCGAGAAATTCGACAAAACGATCACCCGCGCCCTGGCCATTAATCCCCGCTACGCGGATCTGTACAACACGCTGGCGGAGATCGCGGTCAACAACCGCCTCTACGAGAATGCCGTGGACTTCGCACAGCGGGCCGTCGACATGGACGCCGGCTCCTGGCGCGGTTACGGCATCCTCGGTCTCAACCAGCTGCGCATCGGCGAAATGGAAAAAGGCCATGCCAACGTGGCGCGCGCCTTCGAAGGTGATCCTTTTAACGTATGGACGAAGAACACGCTGGATTTTCTGGATAGCAAAGACGACTACGAAACCGTCGAGAGCGAGCACGCAACCATCGTACTGCACAAGGACGAGGCAGCCCTGCTGACTCCTTATATAAGGGTGCTTGCCGAGGACGCCTACCGCTACTACGCAAAGCGCTACGATTGGCGACCGGCCGGGCCCATCCGCATCGAGCTCTACCCGGATCACAGAGACTTCTCCGTTCGCACCCTGGGCCTTGCCGGCATTGGTATTCTCGGCGTGTCATTCGGGCCGGTGGTGGCGCTGGATTCCCCATCGGCAAAGCCTGCGGGAAGCTTTAACTGGGGAGCGGTGCTGTGGCACGAGATCGCCCACAGCTTTCACATGGGCGTGTCGCGACACCGCGTACCGCGCTGGTTCAGCGAAGGCCTCGCCGTCTACGAAGAACAACAAGCGCAGGAGGGATGGGGCAACGATGTCACTGTGGACTTTTTGAAAGCCTACAACGCCGGCCTGATGTTGCCGGTAAGCCGGCTCAATGACGGCTTCGTGCGCCCCACGTATCCCCAGCAGATCGTCCACTCCTATTATCAGTCCTCCCTGGTCTTCGATTTCATCGACGCGCGCTGGGGCTTTGGCGTCATCCGCGACATGCTCGCCGGTTATGCCGATGGCAAGACGACGCCGGAAGCCGTACAGGCAGTGCTCGGTCTCAGCATGGACGAGCTCGACAGTGAATTCGACGCGTACTTCCGCAAACGCTTCGCCACCGCCCTCGAAGCGTTCCCCCGGCATTCCGTCGGCACCGTCCCCATGGAGCAGATCTACGGAATGATCGCCGATCAGTTCACGAGGGACTATCAAGTCCAGATGAACGCCGCCGCCGCAGCCTGGAATAAACAGGACATGGTGCGGGCAGAGACCTACCTGCTGCGCGCTCTGGAACTGTTTCCCGAGTACGCCGGCGCAGACAGCGCCTACTGGTATCTCGCGGAGATCTACCGGCAGCGTAAGGATCTCGAAAAAGCGTCGCAGCAACTCACGCGCATGGTCGCCATCAATGCCGACCACTACCAGGCCCACGTGCTGCTGGGCGGCATGCTGGAAACCCTTGGCAAAAAGCAACGGGCCGCGGAGATACTCGCACGCAGCATTTACATCTATCCCTACAATCCACCCCTGCACGAAGAGTTGGCGGCGCTCTACGAGGATATGCACAACTGGCCCCTGGCAGTGAGGGCACGGGAATCGGTGCTGGCGCTTGCCCCCGTCGACATGGCCGAGGCCCACTACCGACTTGCCAACGCCCATGCCCGCGCCGGTGATAAGCGGGCCGCGCGCTACCAGGTGCTGCGGGCCCTGGAGCTTGCGCCCAGCTATCCGCAAGCCCTCGAGCTGTTGCTGGAGCTGCGGGCGGCCACCACCATCTCCCAGTGGATCCAGGATTGATTTCGAACATCATCGATAACCAGGAATAACAACGTGAATAGAGCAACAGGCATCGAGAGCGGAAGTTTTGAAAAGGATGACGACATCGCATTGGCCCGGGACTTGAAGCGGCGCTACGACGACGTGCGCGCGGAGGTCGCCAAAGTCATTCACGGTCAGGAGAGCGTCGTCGAGTTGGTTCTGCTTACCGTGCTGGTGGGCGGTAACAGCTTGATCGTCGGTGTGCCCGGTCTCGCCAAGACCCTGCTCATCCACACCCTTGCCCAGGTTCTCGACTTGAGCTTCTCACGCATTCAGTTCACCCCGGACTTGATGCCATCGGACATTACCGGCACCGACCTGGTCCAGGAAGATCCGGAAACAGGGCGGCGCGAGTTGGTCTTCCTGCCGGGGCCGGTGTTCGCGAATATCGTGCTCGCCGACGAGATCAACCGCACACCGCCGAAAACCCAGTCGGCACTCCTGGAAGCCATGCAGGAGCACCGGGTCACCATCCAGGGAAAAACCTACGACCTGGAAGAGCCCTTCTTCGTATTCGCAACCCAGAACCCCATCGAACTGGAAGGCACCTACCCTCTGCCGGAAGCGCAGTTGGATCGTTTCATGTTCGAAATCGTCATGAATTACCTGCCCGCCGGCGACGAGCTCGACGTGGTGCGCGCAACAACCGCGACCCAGGACTTCGATCTGCAACACACCATGAGCGGCGAGCAGATCCGCGCCTACCAGGCACTGGTGCGCCGGGTTCCGGTGGCGGAGCCAGTATTGCAGTACGCTTTGGACCTGGTGCGCAAGAGCCGCCCCGGCGAGGAAGCCGCGGCCGCGTTTATCGACAACTGGGTCTCCTATGGCGCAAGCGTGCGCGCCGCCCAGTACCTGATTCTCGGCGGCAAAGCCCGGGCTCTCACCAAGGGCCGCTACCACGTCAACTACGAAGACATTCAAGCCCTGGCGAATTCCGTCCTGCGCCACCGCATCCTTCGCAATTTCCGCGCCGAAAGCGAACACATCGGCCCCGACCGCGTGGTCGCCGATCTTCTGGCCGCCGTGCCCACACCAAGCTCAGGCCTCTAAACATGAAGCGCCTCAGTCAACCCCAACACCTCTTCCCCCCTCTCCCCCACTTGGGGGACAGGGCCGGGGTGAGGGGGCCCAAGCAAAGCCCAAACCAATGAAACTAACCCGCGACACAGCCACCCACACTCCCGGAACCCGCTTCATC
>JAACFO010000281.1 GCA_009937425.1 Gammaproteobacteria bacterium | reverse complement strand
CTGCATCTGGTTTCCAATCAACCCAGCACACGCCTGCACAGTCAACTCGACTGCGGAAAGACCAGTGTGGCGAGCAAGATTCAGGGCCGGGAACCGGTTTCGATACATCCCGATGACGCCGCCGCGCGCGGAATTTCCGACGGCGACGTGGTGCGTCTGCACAACGATCGCGGCGCGTGCCTCGCCGGCGCCCGTATCACCGACAGCGTGCGCCCCGGTGTGGTAATACTTGCTACCGGCGCGTGGTACGACCCCGACACTCCCGCGGGACTCGAACGTCATGGAAACCCGAATGTGCTGACCCTGGACAAGGGAACGTCACGGCTGGCGCAGGGCCCCAGCGCCCATACCACCTTGGTAGAAATGGAACGCGCCGACGGATCCCTGCCGAATGTAGAGGCCTTCGAAGCGCCGACAATTCTGCCCGACTAGCCCGAATAGAAGCGGTAGTTCGGATCCTGGGTGCTGGTCTGCATTTGCACTTGAAACAATAGATCGTCGGCCTTGCGAAGACGCCGGCAGACTTCGCGGCTCATGTTCATCTGGATGATGGTGAACTGCTCCAGATCGTGCTGGTAAAGCTCGTGCAAGATGTCGATGGACACCTCGATGGCCGTGCAGTCTTCCGTCGCCTGAACCGATGCGCTGCGCGCGCCCATCTCGATGAGGGCCATTTCGCCGAAGCAGTCACCCCTGTTCAGGAACGCCAGACCCTGGGTCTGCCCCACCCAACTCTTGAGCACCGCGACGCGGCCCTCTTCGAGGACAAACATCGACGAACCCTGATCGTTTTCACGAAAAAAGTAGTCGTCTTTGGCGACCTGCACTTCTTTCGCGCGCTCGAGCAGAAACTTCAGCGACTCGTCACTGATCGCGCCGAAAATCGGCATTGTCTGGAGAAGCTCCAGGGATGTCGAGCTCATGACGCCTACCCCCCAAATCCGGCCACTCGCTGCCTTCAGGATGGTATGTCAGGGGCGGGCGCAGGGAAAGGTACTTGATCCTCTTGTACGTACATGCGACGCCCTGAATGAAAGCCACTAGGGCGCCGAAGCCGAGAAAGGGTGCGATGATGGCGAGAAAGAACCCGAACTGATTCTGCGAATCGCAATCCAGCGCCATTTCGACCCTGGCCTGAAGCAGCCGGCAAGCGGGATTCAACGCCGTTTCGCGGATCTCCATACCCACGTTCCAGAGCAAATCCGCGCCAAACCAGAGAGCCAGGGCGATAGCGAGCAAAATCGCCGGCCGCACCAGCAAGAGCAGGTTCACACTCGCACGCCGAAATCGGGAATTGTAGCTTCGACCCGGGAAGATTCTCCCGCGGCAACATTTTCCTGAACGATGCGATCCACATCATCGATGAGCGGCAGAATCTTGTGATCGAACAGGACCCTGTTGATGAACCCCAGATCGGACCTGTACATGGATTGCTGGGTGAACTTCGACCAGCTGTCGAGAATGGGACTGATGGCGCGGGCGTCGGTATCGGCGCGCAGCTCGGCGACCACCATGGTGTGCAGGCGGCGCGCCAGAAATGTCGCGGCCTCTTCTTCCGCGAGACGATTGCGATCCGCCGGAGCCGAATCTTGAATGTCGCGCCGGAACGACTCCAGCATCCGGGGCTGCAACGGCAAACGGTAGGTAGTGATGATGTGCATCACCTTGTCGGCGTAGCTCATGGCCTTGCGCACGGGCATGGCGTGTACCCCCCTGGCCGGGCCGCCTCGCTGGCGGCCACGGGGCGATCATGTGCCTATGCCAGAACGCAATCGCGGCCGAACCGGTCAAGCGTGTGTCCTCAAACGCCAACTACGTGAGCGCCAATTACGATATATTCGAAAAATTCATCCACCAGCCAGGGATAAGCGTAATGAGCGACGCATCCAAAACGGGGCTGTCCGGCGCCCCGGCGCGTGCACCGTTGCCGGAACGTTTCTGCAATCTGGAGCGTTTACTGCACGCCATGCAGGCACGCAACATCGACGGTCTGGTGGCGACCTCGATGCTCAACGTGTTCTACCTGACGGGCTTCAACAGCATTGCCCACAAGTCCGACGAGCCGCGCCCCTACGCAGTCATAATTTCTCGCCACGCGCCGGAGCACCCGGTGTTGGTGCTGGCCGATTACTATCTGGGGAGCCTGCTGAGTCAACCCACGTGGATCGAAGACGTAAGACCCTTCCGCGCCGTAATGATGCCCCTGGACCTGCCGGCGGAACGAGCAGACGTGGATCGATTCATTCCGGCCCACGGCAAGGGACTGGCGTGGGTCGAGCAGGCCCGTAACAGCTACGTGTTCAATATGAAGGACGCCTGTCGTGGCGCCATCAACGATCTGGGACTCGAGGGCGGCCGCATCGCCTTTGACGATCCGGGTTTCGGCCATAGCCTCGGCCTCGAGTCCACCGAGATCGCCGACGGCTACGACCCGCTCATGTACGCACGGGCGGTCAAGACCGAGGACGAACTCGCCCTGCTCGAGCGCGCCACGCTCCTCAACCAGGCGGCCATCGAACAGACCGTGGCCGCCTGGCAAAAGGGCATGAGCTGGCGCGAATTCAATCACGCCTATCATCTGGCGGTGACCAAGCTCGGCGGTTTCGTGCGCGATCCAGGCGGCATGGTCTGGGGACACCCGCGGTGCGGCGACGCCGCCATCACTTTACAGACCGGCCTCGATGACTTCATCGTTGACCCCGGCGTGCACATCATGTTCGACTGCCACGGCACCTTGGACCTTTACTGCTGGGACGGCGGCAAAACCTGGGTGGTGGACGGCGAACCCCAAGGCGACGCCAAGCGCTATGCGCGGGCCACGGCGGACGCCGGCGAGGCGCTGCTGGAGGCCATGCGCCCCGGTAGCAGGGTCAGCGAACTCCAGGCGACGGGACGCACTGCCTACCGCAAGGGCGGCGTTCCCGACGCCGATGCCGCGGTCATTTTTTTCCACGGACTGGGCTTGAGCCACATGGATCTCGAGCAAACCACTGCCGAGGGCAATCCGAACGGCAACTGGCTGCTGGAGGAAGGCATGGTGGTTCCCATGCACCTGTTGTATCCGGGGGACGAGCACCATCGGATGTGGCTGGAGGAAGTCGTATTGATCACCCGTGACGGCGGTCGGCCATTCTTTACCTGGGGAATGGAGCCGATGAAGTCAGT
>JAACFO010000003.1 GCA_009937425.1 Gammaproteobacteria bacterium | reverse complement strand
GCGTTATCCCCTGGAGACGCTGGGTGCGGAACGTGCCGCCACTGTGCCGTTGGCGGTGATATCCGACACCGTCATCGTCGCTGCCGGTGCCCGTGCCGAATCCGCCGGCGTGCAAGTGCCCATGTCGGCGAGCGCCGCCTGTGCTTTAGTGCCGAATTTGATACTCGCGCCCCGTGACGAAGCGGCGGAAGCCGCTGCCCTGGAAGGCCTGGCCGCTTGGGCCGGTCAATTCACTTCCTTCGTGAGTCTGGTGCCGCCCCACGGCCTGTTGTTGGAGATCGGCGGTAGTCTGGCGTTATTCGGTGGCCTGGATGTACTGCTCGCACGGGTGCGCCATGGCATCGATGCGCTCGGCTACAGCGCGCGTTTTGGCGTTGCGCCCACACCGCTGGGTGCCTGGCTGTTGGCCCGGGCCGCTTTGGAAGAACCGGTAACGGCCGTGCAAAGGCTGCCGGCCTGCCTTGCTCCGGTACCGCTGACTTGTCTGGAACTGCCGGTCCGGATTCTGCAAAGCCTGCGAAGTGTCGGCATCGAGTGCTTCGGCGATTGCAGCCGCTTGCCCAGGGACGGTGTGGCGCGGCGTACCGATCCGCTTTTGCTCGCGTATCTGGATCGTGCTCTCGGTAAGCGCGCCGATCCGCGCCTGCCCTATACATCACCGCCCACCTTCCAGCGCCGCTCGAGCCTGCCCGGTGAGGTAAAGGACACGCAGACTCTATTGATCGCCGCCCATCGATTGTTGCTGGAGCTTGCCGGTTATCTGCAGGCCCGGGCCGGCGGTGTGCAGGTGTTGGAATGGCATCTCGCCCATCGGCGCAACCCCGCCACCCGTCTGACCATCGAGCTCGTAACACCGAGTCGCGATGCCGGGCATTTGTTGCTGCTCCTGCGCGAGCGCTTGGCCCGTGTGGCGTTGGTAGAAGCGGTCGTCTATCTGGGGATCCGAGTGCGTGACATTCTGCCTTTGGCGCCTTCGAGTCAGGATCTCTTCGGCGAGGAAGGTGTTGCCGGCGGGGACTGGCGGGCGCTGGTGGAACGATTGCGTTCGCGTCTGGGCAGGAGCGCGGTGCAGGGGCTTAAGCTATCGGCAGAGCACCGTCCGGAGAACGCCTGGCGCTGTTGCGCCCCGGGTCAGGGGATCGCCAGCGCGTTGTCTTCGGCACACTATCCCGACAGGCCGTTATGGCTTCTGGATCCCCCCGAGGTATTACGAAGCGTGGCGGGTGATCCCTGGCTGGAGGGGCGTTTGCATCTCATCCGGGGGCCGGAGCGCATCGAAAGCGGTTGGTGGGATGGTCATGATATTGCCCGTGATTACTTCGAGGCATTGCACGTGAGCGGTGCCCGCTACTGGATCTATCGCGAGCTGCGCGAGGGGCGTGACTGGTACCTGCACGGCGTGTTTGCCTGAGAGAAAATTGGCTGATTGTATGTCAGCTGTAACCTCAGTCCGAACCGTGGATTGCTATTCTTCCGAGCACGCCAGGCCAATCAAGACACACCGATGAATCACGCGTGTTTCCCGTTACTCAACCCCGAATCCACATCCCTTCGGGCATACCGGCACATCGCCGTAGCAGCGTTGTCACTTGCGATGAGCGGCTGCGGTCAGGTCTACATGTCGCAGGAATCATCACGCAAAATAAAAAGTATAGAAATCAATCCCGTTGTCGCGATCCCCGACAAACCTGATGTGGATGGTGCAGTCAATGTGGGACGTAGCCTGATGCAAGACTTGTTATCTGGTTATTCGAGCCTACCGAGAAATGTGGGTTACCAGTTTGGTGCATACATGGACGCAAACGACGTTAAGATGGACGAAATAGTTTTGAGAACTTTTCGGCGGTACTTGAAAGAGCAAGGCCATTTTGAATTGCGTGAAGGCGCGGATGCGACACTCGAATTGGCTATCATCAGGTATGGTTTTAAAATGCCCGCGTTTGATATTACAAAGAACATGCGAAGCCCGGAATTACACATCAGTGCGACGCTCAGGGCGAAAGATTCAACAGTATTATCGAGTAGGCATGAATTCTTGATGAGAGGATCAGAGTTTACGCATGCACACTCTATTCAGGCGTTGTGGGGAAACCCACGTCTTGTTGAACGCTCTCTCGAAGAAGCGTCTTGCGTTATTACATATTTGTTATTGTCGGAATTGCATCCGGCGCGGCCGTCATCAGACGGATCACTCGGAGACGAGCCTGGCGGCCCGGTCTGCGATCCTGTCGTCCATATTGAGAGTGCGATTGCGTGTAAACCCGGTGTGGGTTGCGTCAACCATAAGACCGAGACCTGGGAGTTCAGGCCGAGTCGGAATCCGAAGGATCTGCGGGGAATGTGCGCTCCTGATGTTGGCTGCGCGGACCAGTGACAGGCGTTTCAACGGGTATGGTTAATAGTCGGCATCGGACTGGACCAGGGGGGAGAGACCACATACGCTTCCGCCATGGGAAAAGCACGCGGCGTCGTCGCCGCTGGACACACATTGACCGCCGAGGCGGCTGCCGAGGTGCTCGACGCCGGCGGTAACGCTTACGATGCGGTGTTGGCGGCGCTCATGGTCGCCTGTGTTGTCGAGCCGGTGCTGTGTTCGCCGGGGGGCGGGGGATTTCTACTCGCACGTCCGGACTCGAAAACGCCGCGGGTGTATGACTTTTTCGTGCACACGCCGGCTACGCGCCAGCCCGAATCGAATCTCGACTTTCGTCCCATCCTCGCCGACTTCGGCGCGGTGACCCAGGAGTTTCACATCGGCCACGGCACTGTTGCCGTGCCGGGCCTGGTGCGCGGTCTTTTCGATATCCACCGCGATCTCTGCACGTTGCCCATGGGTGACATCGTCGCGCAGGCTGTCAACCACGCCAGGAACGGCGTCCAAGTAACGCCTTTTCAGGCCTATTTGTTCCGCGTCGTATCCGCCACCTTCACGGCAACGCAAGCCTGTCACCGGATATTCAGAAGTGCAAACGACGCCGCGGCGCTGGTGGGTGAGGGTGAAATTCTGCGCCAACCGGAGCTGGCCGATATATTGGAGACTCTTGCAATAGAGGGCGACGGGCTTTTTTATCGCGGTGAGATCGCCGCTGCCATTGCCAACGATATGCAGTCAGGTGGCCAGATCACCCGTGATGATCTGGCGGCATACGCCGTCGAGCGGCGCGCGCCGTTGACGCTGGATTATCACGGGGTGCGTATACACACGAATTCCCCGCCATCGTCCGGCGGACTGCTCATCGCCTTCGGCCTCAAACTGCTGGAGTCCATCGATGTAAGAGAGTTGGGCTTCGCCACCTGCAAATATCTCGACACCTTGGCACATGTCATCGGTGCCACCGCCGAGGCGCGGGTGGCAGCCGGTGGTGACACTGGCCTCGACTCAGGGCAGATGCTCGACGACGCTTTTCTTGCCCGTTACCGGGACGAGATCGCCGGTCGTGTCGCCAGTCGGCGCGGCACTACCCACATGAGTGTCATCGATGCCGACGGCAACCTGGCAAGCCTCACGGTATCCAACGGCGAAGGGTCCGGTTACGTGGTTCCGGGGACTGGTATCGTCATGAACAACATGCTTGGGGAAGAAGATCTGAATCCCGGCGGCTTCCAACGATGGCCCGAGGGCCACCGCATGACCTCGATGATGGCGCCGACGTTATTGGAGTGGCCCGATGGAGACACGGTGGCGCTGGGCTCCGGCGGCTCTAATCGTCTTCGCACCGCGATTCTGCAGGTGCTGCTGAATCTCATCGATTTCAAATTACCCGTAGAGGAAGCCGTGCAGTCGCCCCGGGTGCACTACGAGAACGGATTGCTGAGCGTCGAAGGGGGATTCGATGTGGAAAGCCTTGGGGCGTTGCTCGAAGAGTTTCCCGATCATCACGTCTGGGACACGCCGAACATGTTTTTCGGTGGCGTGCACACGGTCAGTGCGACGAAAAAGGGCATGCAGGGTGCCGGTGATCCCCGCCGCGGCGGCATCGGTCTGGTGTGCGGCGACTAGATCGCCCTCGTTCAGTCCGGGCTTCCCCGAGGCACGAGCCTGACACCGGGGCGCATATTGCGAAAATCCAGTCGCCCGGGATCCGCATAGACGGGTCCCGGGGCCGCCACCACCAGGACGCTGTCGGCGATATCCTGGAAATCGTTACGGAAATGCACCGAGCTCTTCAGTGCCATAATGCTTTGTTCGGCGGGCTCGACGCCCAAATGACGGAACATGGACTGGTCGGCCGCCTGCTCCGCCTTTGAACCAACCAGTACCCGCACACCCGAGACTTCCAGTAACGCCATCGGGCCCAGTCGCATGCGCGAGCCCAGCCACATGGGCCCGGTGGCGGTGAAGCGGCCATCGCCGAGGGCCAGCACCTTGTAGTGTGCTGTGTAGGGTTCTTGACCGGCGGCGCCGGATTTGCCGCCGAGATCCAATGACAGTTGCGCGCCGACGCCGGCGGCGTGGGCGGCGGCCGCGGCGTCCGGGTCGCAGAGCACGCCCAGCACCGCGCCGCTGGCTCGCCCTTCCACCAGCGCGCGCAGCAGCCCGGTGCTATCGCCGGTGCCGCCGCCGCCGGGATTGTCTTGTGTGTCGGCGAGGACCACCGGTGCACCGGCACCCGCCGCGCGGCTGATCGCTTCGGCGACGGCCTCGCCTGGATCCCAGATGCGACCGGCGAAGGCAGCTTCGCTTTCGTTGACCAGTTCCAGAAGCGCATCGGCGGCATTATCGGCAGCATCCTGATCCAGGGCATAGGCCACCACGCCGGGTCCCATCTCGGCGATATCCGCGAGATGGAATCCACAGGCCAGGGATACCGCGGTTACCTGGTCGGCGATGAGATCGGGAACCCGTTCATACAGGGACTTGGCGGGGTCCATCAGGGTGCAGCCCCAGTTCAGCGGAATGACAAAGTCCGTGCGCCGGAACGCCGAGGCCCATCGTTCACTGGTCTCGATGAGGCGGTGCAGATGCTCGGCGGTGCGCGCGCCGGTCTCACCCATGTCCACATGGGGGTAAGCGCGAAAAATGTCCAGGACCGTGGCGTGGCGCACCATGTCCTCGGTAACGTTGGCGTGTAAATCCAGACTCACCGCCACCGGCAGGTCGTCCCCCACCAGGGCGCGCAGGCGCTTGAGAAATTCGCCTTCGCCGTCCTCGAAATGCTCGCACACCATGGCCCCGTGCAGATCCAGATAAACACCGTCCACCGGCAACGCCTGTTCGAGATCCGAGAGCAACATCTGCGCGATGCGCTCGAATGCATCCTCGGTTACGTGGGCCGAAGGCGTTGCCGCGCACCAAAGCAACGGAACCAACTCATGACCGCGACGATCCAGAGTTTCCATGGCGCCGGTAATGGGCAAATGCACACCTTCCACCGCATCGAACATCTCCCGACCCCGAGACAACCCCGGCCACCCACCGGTCTCCTCGAAAGCCGCGAAGTCCGCCTTAACCGGCGCAAACGTATTCGTCTCATGCTGCCAGCCCCCCACCGCAATGCGTGCCATGCGCGCTATTCCTTATGTACTACTTACCAAGCTTTCCAAGCATATCGCCTCACCAATACGCCACCAAATCCCCATCGCCAAATTAAGTCAACTCCGACACGTCTCGGTACCGGGCACCTTTGACTTATTAAGTCAACTCCGACACGTCCTGGTGCCCGGTACCTTTGGTTCGGTACCTTTGACTTATTGAGTGTTGCGAGCGCATTGGGTTGCCGGTTCGCCGCCTGGGACCCGTCGGGTTCAATAAGGCAACACCGGTACCTGTTTTCCTTTTCTTGCTCTTTTGTTACAGGGGGATCTTGATTAGTGGCAGGTGGCGGCCGGGGATGCTGCCCGATGGCACCGTTTCTATCTGGGTTCCACCGGAGGACAAGTAGAACTCCGTGGCGTTGGGATCCGACACCACCAGCAGGCTCTGCCAGCCACGCGCCCGTGCCGCGTCCTTGGCGTGCTCCACCAGGCGGCGCCCATGGCCCTCACGCAGCCGGGCCGGCTCGACGAAAACGTGGGCCAGCTCATGCTCGCGCTCGCCACCTTCCAGCAAGGCACAAAAACCGATCACGACACTGTCGGATTCCAGCACGAAGAATTGCTGCGTCCGGACGTCGGCTTCGCTGATGGTGAGTTCGGCGACGCAGTCCGCCATGAACTGATCGCTGTAGCCCCAGATCGCCTTCGCGCGAAGAGCGAGATCGGTCAGAAGCTCGCACTCATCGTGGCGTGCGCGTCGAATCGAATACTGATCGGTCACGCCAGAAAGGAAGACTCTTGCGGGTGGCGGCGATCCGCGGACCCCATGGTGCGAGCGCTGCGCCGCGCTTCGCGTGCGACCGCCATGAGTTCCTGCAGCGTGTCGAAGCTGATAGCGACGTTCTCACCGTTTCGGTGCTTGATTCGACCGATACGACCTTCGGGAGCCGGCCAGGGCTCGACGATGCGTCCCACGGTTTGTTCCTCGCCGAATTTTTCAGGAAGGCGCTATCTTGCCGACATACGCCGCTCCTGTCGATGGTGCCGGGGATGGATCGCGGTCGTTCAGGGGCGCTTCGCCCACAGGAAGGCGAGCTCCGAGGTGCCGTGCAGGGAGCCTGCGTGAAGATCGGACTCCATGGCCTGCAATCCGGGCGCGAAGGCGTCCTCGGATATTAACTGCAGGCAGGAAAAGGCCTTTTCCCGGTAGGCTTCCACATCTGAAATGGGGAAACTCATACTGCCCTCGCATTCATCGATGTCACAAAATCCCAGAGCCGCCATTTTCCCGCGCAACATCTCCAGGTCGTGATAGCGCTCCAGCTCCACGGGCACTGTCGCAGGCCAGTATCGTGACAGCGGTGTTCGGCGCCTTATGATGTCTTCTGAATCCGTCGCCGTGCAGAAGACACCACCGGGTTCGAGTATGCGAAATGACTCCCGCATGTAGTCGTCGATATTTTGAATGTGATGAACGACGTTGACGGAGAAGATCATGTCGAGCGCGTGATCCGCAAAGGGCAGGTCAGTAGCACGCCCCTGCAGGTAGGCGATACGGTCGTGCTCAGGTGCCTGGCGCAGCATCTGGTGGGACAGGTCCATGGCGTAAACGGTGCGGGCGCCGGCTTCTGCCATTGCCGCGGCATAAACACCGGTTCCGCAACCAACTTCCAGTACTGGCCCGCCCGGAGATTTCCCGTATAGCCGATTGAGGATCGCGACGGCGAAAGCGTAACCGCCTCGGTGGCGTGCATAGCTCGGCGCAATCGTGTCGTAGGCGATGGTCACGCGGGTTGACTCCGGTCCGGCCTGCTGCTCAGGCGTCTTCCCCGCCGAGCCCCAATCGTCGATGCCATTGCGCCAGGGACTCCTCCGGGTATTCGTCGAAGCTCAAATCGCCGGGCCCCGCCTGCACCGGCACCCAGGAAGCCTTGTACGCCAGCATCAAGTGCGTGCGCTCGGGCGGTGTCGGTAGGTCTGTATCGATGGCCGAGGCAAAGGGGTGCAGGAGTCCGGGCCAGCGGGGATCCCAGACCCAGAGCGCACTGCCGCAATGTGCGCAGAAACTCCGCCGGGCCTCGCTTTTCTTCATCCCGCCACTGTCACCATCCGGAACGTCGGCGCGATAAACGCTGATGTGCTCTTCGCCCTGAACCTGCAAGGTCTCGTTATCGGCGCCGAGATTGATGGCGAAACCGCCACCACCGTCCGTCTTACGGCAAATCGAGCAGTAACAGAGGTTGAAAGGGTAGGGTTGTGATGCGTGCACCGAAAACCGCACTTTGCCGCAATGACAGGATCCTTCTAGTTGCATGGCCTACTTTTCATCCTTCAGCAGTGAACGCAGATCGGCGAAAGGGTTGTGTGTCGCCGAGGTTTTGTCCCCGGGCGCGTCGACCGCTCCCGTCGCATCCAATTGCCGCGAGTGCTCGTTGTCGTGACAGTAAAGACACAGCAGTTCCCAGTTGCTGCCGTCGGCGGGATTGTTATCGTGATCGTGGTCCCGGTGGTGAACAGTGAGCTCGTGGAGATTCTCCCGTGTGAATTCGCGCGCACACCGCCCGCAAATCCACGGGTAGAGTTTCAAAGCACGCTCCCGGTAATCCCGCTCCCGCTGGTCGCGATTGCGCCGCGTCTCGGCCACGATGCGATCCAGCTTGCCGGTATCCGGTTGCTTTTTTTTGCCTCGCATCAGTGGTCTCGCGGTAGGACTGATGGTGATTGTGGGGCGCTCAGTTCGGCTTCGCAAGTGCAGTCAATGTTGCTTGCTCATTCCGGGTCTTCCTGCATCACCTGTTGGGCAAGCTCCAGGGCGACCTGTGAACCACGCAGTGTCGACGGCGCGTAGTGGCTCTGTTCCTGCACGGGCTTGGCCCGCCGTTTGGCCATTCTGTAAACGGCGAAAACACCCATGGCCACGTGGATTAACGCCAGCAACCAGAAAAATCCGTCCGGACCGAGCAGCAACATACTCAGCGACGCCGTGACCGGGCCGAGAATCGCACCGATGCCGCTCGCAAGCACAAGCCCGCTACTGGCAGTAACCATTTGATCGGGTTCCAGGTAATCGTTGGCGTGGGCGATACACAATGAGTAAAGAGGAATCGAAAGGCCACCGAATACGGCCATGAGTACCAGCAGCGTCCACGTCGATATTGTCGGGATTGTCACAGCCGCGATGGCCACGGCGGCGGAGAGAAAGGTGACGACGGTAATGACGAGACGCCGATCCAGCGTATCGGAGAGATGGCCGATGGGCCACTGGAACACCGTGCAGCCTAACAGGGCGGCAGTCATGAAAAACGAAATCTGAGAAACCGAAAGTCCGGAGCTCTCTGCGTACACAGGACCGAAACCGAACAGCGCGCCGCTGGCCATACCCGTGGCGAAGGCCCCGACCACACCGAGGGGCGAGATCGTGTAAAGTGCGCGCAGGCTCAACGGGGATTGCCGGGAAAATTTCGGCGCCGGCCCCGCGGACAACAGAAGCGGCACCAGGGCTACCGATATGAGTACCGAGGTAAGGATAAAGAGCTGGAGTCCTTGCGGATCGGCGGCATTGAGCAACAGCTGGCCGCCGGCAACACCTGCGTAGGTTACGACCATATAGATCGACAGCAGCTGACCCCGGGTTCTGTTAGTGGCGCGGTCGTTGAGCCAGCTTTCCGCGACGATGTAGAGACCCGCGAGACAAAAACCACTGAGCAGACGCAGCAGACTCCAGGCCAGAGGTGTCACGATGATGCCGTGGATCAGCACTGCCGCAGACGCCATGGACGCGAGTGCGCCGAACACGCGTATGTGACCCACCCGTTCGACAAAGCGTGGTGCATACACCGCGCCGCCGAGAAAACCCAGGTAGAAGGTGGACATGATCAGTCCGGTGACAGCTGTGGGAAAGCCTTCCAGGGAGGCACGCACGCCCAGTAGCGTGCTCTGCAGGCCATCGCCCAGCATGAGGATTCCGAAACCCAGTAGAAGGACTCGGGATCGCCTCGTGGTTGTCAGCAGCGAGCCGAGCAAGGGTAACTCCGACCGGGAACGATGCTTCACGATAAGTGCTTCTCCTCACTTCTACCCATGGAAGCATGCCACACATGGAACAAGCGGGGGATGCCGTCTGCAGGATTATCCCTGTATGCTTGGTGCGCTGGGCGTTGGTTGATGGTTGGCCTCAGCATGCATCGAGTGCTGGTTGTACTCGATCCGGGAGAAAACGATGGCGGCAGGCGACGAAAACGCTTCACCGCGGCGCCGCGGCGGTGGACGTTCGGCCAGGCACAAGATGCGCGAGGCGGGTCCGGCGCAGGCACCGGTACACGCGGGCCTCGAGGGCGGCGCCTTCAAACCGCTCGGCGAACGTGACATGGAGCGTATCCACAATACGGCGTTGGATGTTCTCGCCAATGTGGGCGTCGCAGATCCTCTGCCGGAGATGGTGGAGTTGGCGCTTTCGAAGGGCTGCGCCTTAAGCGACGACGGACGGCTTCGTTTTCCCCATGCCTTCGTCGAGGACATTATCGCCGGTGCCTGTCGGGAGATGACCATTTACGGGCGCGACCCCGCCTTCGACATCCATCTTCGCGGCACCGAAGTGTCCTATTCCACCGCCGGCCAGGCGGTCAGCATCTACGAGAATGCCTCGCGAAGCTATCGCGACTCGACATTGCTGGATCTCTATGATCTGGCACGCTTGGTGGACCGGTTGGATCATATTCACCGCTTCTGTCAGCCCATCGTCGCTACTGATATCGCGGATCCTTTTGAGCACGCGATGAATATTGCCTACGCGTGTCTATCCGGTACGCGCAAATCGTTCTCCTGCGCCATGGTCGAGCCGGATCACATCGCGCAAGCGGTAGCGATGTTCGATCTGGTGCTTGGCGGGGAGGGTCGATTCCGTGAAAAACCCTTCTGCACCATTGGCGCCTGCCCCATCGTCTCGCCTCTGCGATTCGGTGAAGACGGCGCGCGGGTTGGCATTACATCGGTGCGCCTGGGGATCCCCTGTGACTTCGCGGTCGCCCCCCAAGCCGGCGCGACCGCACCGGCCGCGCTGGCGGGCACATTGGTGCAGGTGACAGCCGAGACACTGGCGACAATCATTATGACCAACCTGTTTGCGCCGGGCCATCCCACGGTTTACGCGGCCTGGCCCCTGGTATCGGATCTCCGCACCGGTTCGTTCAGCGGTGGCAGCGGCGAGGAAGCATTATTGGCTGCGGCCGCGGTTCAGATGGGAAATTTCTACAAGCTACCCACGAGTGTCGGTGCGGGCATGAGCGATTCCAAGTTACCGGACAACCAGGCCGGTTTCGAGAAAGCACTCACCACCGCATTGGCGGGTCACGCCGGCGCCAACTACATCGGCGAGGCCGCCGGCATGCAGGCGAGCCTGATGGGTTGCAGCTTCGAGGCCCTGGTCATCGATAACGACATGCTGGGCGCCGTGCAGCGTACCATTCGCGGCATTGAAGTGAGCGACGAGACCTTGTCTTACGATTTGATTGCCCAGACGGCATCCGGTGTCGGACACTTTCTCGGCAGCGATCAAACCCTTAGCCTGATGGAAAGCGAGTACCTCTATCCGGAAGTCTCGGATCGTCGCGCGTCCAGCGATTGGGAGGCGAGTGGTTCCTCAGATATTCGTGAGCGCGCGGAAACGCGCGTGCGGGAGATATTGTCGAGCCACTACCCCAGGTATATCGACGCGCGCCTGGACGAAGAGATTCGCCGGCGCTTCCCAATCCTGCTCAGCAGGGAGCAGATGGTCGCCGAGGGTCGCCGCTGGCAGGTTCAGCCCGACGCGAAATTCAGATCAGAGTTCTAGTTGATCTTGGCGATGGCTTTTCTCGCCTGCGCTTCGTCGACAACGGTGAACTTCGGGCGTCCGGCATATAAACCCATCCTGACGGTGCCCTGCACGAAATAAGCCTTGCCTGCCTCGACCGTCAGGCTCAGGGAATCCCCGGTTATCACTTGGGAGCTGAATCCATACTGGCCGGGACCAACGTCGCGGAACATCACGGAGCCATTGGTCAACGCGCCGATGGGCTGAGCATTCTGATTAACATGAAATTGAATGGCAGCACCGGCTAGGCGTTGTTCACGATAAAAGACGATGAGGGCCTGGCCCTCCTTTACCTCTGGAATCTCGGCGGCAGCGGCAGGACCTCCCTGCAGCATCGCTAGAGTCGTCGCCATCAGGAAAATCAGGAGCACCTTTGTTTTTGTCATAATCCTATCCTTGGTCAAAAATTTAATCGTCCATCGCGGTGAGCTCGCGACGGAAAGGGATGTCCCCCGACTCGGACTCGTCGCACTCCCGCGCATAGAGATGGCCTGCATACACGGCGGCAGCGATAGTGGAAGGCGCATGGCAGTCGCCGATGCACTCGAGATTATGGATCCCCGCATCGGCGAGCTTGTCGGCATCGCTTTTTAGGGCGAGATACAACCCATCCTCAGGTAGCCGTGCAGTGACCGTGACGATGGACGCGGCATCCAGGCGGGTGCGTGCGTCGGTGTAGACACAGGCGAGCTCGACACTCGTTTTGTCCACGGCAACGATGTTTTTGTTCGTCACCACATCGATGCCTGCATTCATCAACTGCGACTGGATGCGAAACTGCTCCAAGGTAACCGCCGTCCAACTGGACGCCTGGACGGCCGGCGTTACCAGGGTGACGGCCAAGCCCTCGGCGCGCAGCCTCTCCGCGAGCACACCGCCGAGATAGTAATGGTCGTCATCGAAGACAACGACGGGGCTGGATATCTGCACGCCCGACATCACGTCTTCCGGCGTAAAAACGTTCTCGCCGTCGCAGCCCGGGATCGGCTTTCGATTCTTGCGACCGATGCCGTCCCGCCGCCAGTGTGCCCCGGTGGCCAGCACGACCCGGGGAAAACCGAACTCGAGAACATGCTCGGCGGAAAGCCGGCTGTCGCGATAAATTTCCACCTGGGGCAGTTGATGCAGCTGCGAGACGCGGTAATCGCGCACCCGCGCCCACTCAGCGAGCCCCGGGAGCTGGCTCTCGGTGCTGATCCGGCCGCCCAGCTCGTCGCCGGCTTCGGCGAGAGTTACTGAATAGCCACGCTGGCCCAAGGCGCGGGCGCATTCGAGCCCGGCAGGCCCCGCGCCGACGATGAGGACCCGATCGTCGGATCCTTTCGCCGCGATGTGCTCCGGGTGCCAATCCCGCCGCCATTCTTCCCCGATGGTGGGATTCTGCGTGCAGCGCATGGGCACGAGGCGCCGTTCGCCGCTCACGCAGATGTTGCAACCAATGCATTCACGGATGTCCTCCGGCCTGCCTTCCTCGATCTTCCTCGGCAAAAACGGATCGGCGATGGACGGGCGCGCCGCACCGATGAAATCCAGCACGCCGCGTTTGATCTGTGAAACCATGGTGTCGGGAGAAGTGAAACGCCCGACCCCCACCACCGGCTTACTCGTGAGCTGTTTTACGAAGGCGGTGTGCTTCTCCTGGGAAGCCTCGCGCTCGAAGCGCGAAGTTGTGGAGTCGTTAGTCCAATCGCTCACATTCACGTCCCATAGATCGGGAAGCTCGGCGAGCATCTCCACCACCTCGCGACCTTCCTCTTCGGCAGTAATGCCATCGGGGCCCAGAAGTTCGTCGACGGCGAAGCGCACAGCGACCCCGCAGCTGTCACCGACGGCATCCTTGGTGTCTTCGATGAGTTCCCGAAACAGGCGCACCCGATTTTCCAGGCAGCCGCCGTACTCGTCGCTGCGATGATTCCAGCGCCGGGAGATGAAATGCATGGGCAGGGAGAGATCGTGCCCGGCATAAACGTAGACGATATCGAAACCCGCGCGCTTGGCGCGCACTGCCGCGTCCCGGTGCCAGGATCGCACATTCGCGATGTCGGTCTTCGACATTGCGCGCGCCTGCACCGGATCGAGGTCGTCCACCGGCAGGTGCGACGGCGCCAGTGGCGGCAGGCGGCTGTACAAATTGGGTGAGTTGGGGCCGTTGTAAGAAAGCTCGATGGCGGCAAGCGCGCCGTATTCGTGCACGGCCTCCGCCATCAAGGCAAGTGCCGGAATATCGCGGTCATCCCACAGGCGCGCGTCCGGCGACGGCTCGATGTCCGCGCTCCAGTGAATGGAGCACTCCTGGGTGCTTATGACCGCCCAGCCGCCCTCGGCCTTGACTCCGCGCATGCGTGCCTCGGTGCGCGGGTGACGGTAGCCCATGCCGCTGCAGTGGGGTACCTGGAAGAAGCGATTTTTTGCTCGAACAGGACCTATAGCGATCGGCTCGAAGAGAATGTCGTATCGGGGATCACGTCGCATTCCTGTTAGTCGCCCCGGCGCTACGAGCGCACGATCATCACCGAGCACGGGCTCAACATGCTGACCTTCTGAGAGACGCTGCCGAGCAGCGCCGCCTCCATCTCGCCGACACCGCGTGCGCCTACGACAATGAGATCGATGCCGTTACCCTTGGCGTACTCCAGCAGGGTGCGTGCAGGCTTACCCTCGCGTACCATCGTGTTGACGTTTTTCACGCCGGCATTTGTGGCGAGTTCCTTGGCCGCGGAAACGATGTTGTTGGTCATCTCGTCCATAACGTACTTGGGCTCACCGAGGAGATTCTCCGCCTCGAGGAATTGGCGAAGTTTCGGTGTGACCTTGAACGGGCGCGTGACCGTGAGCAGGTGGAGCTCGGCGTCGGATTTTTTCGCGAGCTCGATCGCCTCCTGCGCGGCTTCGATTCCATGCTTGGAACCGTCGAGACCGACCAGTATTTTCTTGTGCATGTAGTTACCCTCCCGGAAACCGGGTGGTGATAGCCTCCAAGTTACTGGGGAACGTGGATCCGTTCCTCCGCCTTGGGCACCGCAATCACCGGTTCCGCCATGCGAAGCTCATCGAGCGGAATATGGCAGGCGATGGCATGGCCATTGGACGCCATCTGCACCTGCGGACGTTCTTCATCACATATTTTTCCGACCTTGTGCTGGCAGCGTGTCGTAAACGGACACCCCTTCGGCGGATTCATCACGCTCGGCAAATTTCCCTCCAATACGATCTCACGCTTGGTCACTTCCGGATCGGCAATGGGCACCGCCGAAAGAAGGGCCTCGGTGTAGGGATGGTACGGCGGCTGGAAAATCTCATCGGTGGTGCCGCGTTCCATGATCTGCCCCAGATACATGACGACGATGCGGTCTGCGAGATAGCGCACCACGCTCAAGTCATGGCTGATAAACAGCAGCGTCGTCTTGTTATCGCGCTGAATATCGGTGAGCAGTTCCGTCACCGCCGCGGCCACGGAAACATCGAGGGCGGAGACCGGTTCGTCGGCGATGACCATGGCGGGGTTGCCTGCGAACGCGCGGGCGATGCCGATGCGCTGCTTCTGCCCGCCAGAGAGCTGTCGCGGACGCCGGATGTAGAAATCCCGCGGCAGCTTCACCAGATCGAGAAGCTCGAGCACCCGTTCGCGAATCTTGACCTTGTCCGACTCCACGCCGAATTTCTTGATCACGCGACCGATCTGCGCACCGATGGTATGGCTGGGATTGAGCGTGTCGCTCGGGTTCTGGAACACCATCTGCAGGGAACCGATCTGCTTCGGCGTGCGTTCGCGCACGGCGATTTCACCGATATCGGTGCCGCCATAGCGCACCTCGCCGTCTGTGGCGGTCTCCAGACCCATGAGCACCTTGGCAAAGGTCGACTTGCCGCAGCCCGATTCGCCGACAATGGCGACGGTCTCGCCCTCGCGGGCATCGAAATCCAGCGCTTCGTTGGCTTTGACGAGCTTGACGCTCTCCCCGGCGATGATTGCGGCGATGGACCGGTCGTGTACCTCGTAGTATTTCTGCATCCCGTCCACTTCGAGCACTGTCTCGCCGACGGCAATAGGCGGCTTCTGCTCGCCGTGGGAAATTTCCGCGGCGAAGTCGAGCTCCGTCCAACGCACACAACGCACGCGATGGTCGGCGGCACTGCCGGTGACCTGAGTCATGGCGATATCCCGGGAGTTACAGCGCCCGTCGGTGAAGAAATCGCAGCGCGGGCCGAAGTTGCAGCCGGCGGGCCGCTCGTGGGGAAGCGGCAATTGGCCACGAATGGGCTTCAACGGCGCCGCGTTCTTATCGGCGGTGGGTAGCGGTATGCATCCGAAGAGACCGTGGGTGTAGGGATGCTTCGGCCAGGTGAACAGCGATTTGATCGTGCCTTCTTCCACGACTTCGCCTGAGTACATGACGAAAACCCGATCGCAGACCTCGAGAATGAGGCCGAGGTTGTGAGAGATGTAGACTTGCGAGGTGCCGTACTGCTTGGCAATGTCCGCGATGAGTTTAGTGATGCCGGCTTCCACGGTGACGTCCAGTGCCGTAGTGGGTTCGTCCAGGAGCAGCAGAGACGGATTTGACAGCAACCCCATGGCGATTACCACGCGCTGCTGTTGCCCACCGGAAATCTGGTGGGGGTAGGCGGCCATGACCCGCTCGGGATCGGGCAGGCGCACGTCTCCCAGTACCTTGACGGCACGCTCGTGCGCTTCCCCGTCGGTGATTCCCTCGTGGATGATGGGCACCTCCTTCAGCTGCGTGCCCAGGGTGAGGCTGGGATTGAGTGCCGCGAAGGGCTCCTGGTAGATCATCGAGATCTCCGCGCCTCTCAGCCGGCGAAGCTCTTCGGGAGGCAGGGTGTTGAGCTCGACGCCCTTGAATTTGATGCTGCCGCTCTTGATGCTGCCGTTGCCGCCCATGTACTGCATGATGGCCATGGCGACGGTGGATTTTCCGCATCCCGATTCGCCTACCAAGCCGATACTTTCCCCTTTGTCGATGGTCAGGGAAAAATCGATGACGGCCGGGATCTCTCCGGCTCGGGTCCAGTACGAGAGGTTGAGATCCTTGATCTCCAGTACCGGTGCGCTTTCGTCGAATTGCATTGGGGACATCCCCCCCTATTAGATCGTTAATTAGACCGCGAATCAGATGGTCAATAATCGTCGCTGGCGTTTCGCCTCAATCCCTCAACGACACTTCGCGTAATCCATCGGCAAGCAGATTGAAGCCGAGGATGAGAGACGAGATCGCGAAGCACGGGTACAGCACCATGTGCGGGAATGCCAGTGCCATGGAACGTGTTTCGTTGATCATTCCGCCCCAGTCCGGGTTGGGTGGCGGCAAACCCAGGCCCAGAAAACCCAGCACACCGATGGTGATGATGACGTAGCCGAGGCGCAGGCACGCATCCACGATCAGCGGTCCGCGGGCATTCGGCAGGATCTCTACCAGCATGATGCGCCACGCGCCCTCACCGCGGGTTTGGGCCGCGGCCACGTAGTCGCGATTGCGCAGATCGAGCACCAGCCCCCGCACGATACGCATGATTCCTGGTGCGCTCGCGAAGGTGATTGCGACAATGATAACCAGGCCCGATGCGCCGATGGTGGCGATGATGATGATGTAGAGTACCAGCACTGGAAACGACAGGATGATGTCCGCGACGCGGGACAGCAGATCATCCATCCAGCCGCGGTAGTAGCCGGCGGCGAGCCCCATGAGTATCCCGACCGTATAGGCCGAGAGCGTCGCCAGCGGCGCGTAGATGAGCACCGTCTGAGAGCCCCAGATGACGCGCGACAGGATGTCCCGGCCGAGTTGGTCGGTGCCGAGCCAGAAGGTGCCCGCCGCGACACTCGCGTTTCCGGGGAACGCCGTTCCGGGTACCTGCATCGGCATCAGAGTTGCATTGGGATCGAAGGGCGCCAGCAGGGGTGCCAGCAGCGCTACCACGATCCAGAAAAATACCAGGCCGGCGCCGATCATTCCCACCCAGCTTTCCCGCAGCAGGGCGAAGGATCGGATGGCCCGCATGAGCGCGGCCCCCACGGTGGGAGCCGGCATGCTTGGTGTGGCGGTTGCTTCTGCCATGGTCGTCGCTCCCTCAGCTGAACCGGATACGCGGATTGAGATAGGTGTAGCCGATGTCGGCGATCGTCTGCGTACCTACCGCCACGAACACGGCCACCATGGCGCATGCCTCGATCATGAAAATGTCCTGATTGAGCGATGCTTCCAGGAGCAACGCACCGAAACCTTTATAAGCAAAAAAGAACTCCACCACGATGACACCAGAAAGCAGCCAGTTGACCTGCAGCATGATGACGGTGAACGGTGCGATGAGGGCGTTTCGCAGCGCGTGCTTGATGATCACCTGCCGATAAGGCAGACCCTTGAGGACGGCCGTGCGAATGTAATGGGTGGTCATCACCTCGGACATGGAAGCGCGGGTCATGCGCGCCACGTAGCCGAAATCGTAGATCACCAACACCATGATCGGCAGCACGAGCTCTTTGAACCTGAAGCCACCCGACATGCTGCTGGTGCCCGGCAGCCATTTGAGCCAGAAAACGAATATCGCGGACAAGAATACGGCGCTGGCGAACTCGGGCACCGAGGTGGTGGCGATGCCGGTCACGGAAATCGTGCGATCGAGTTTGGAACCCTCCCTCATGCCCGCCAATACTCCCAATGTCAGTGACAACGGGATCATCAACGCGAAGGTCCAGAAGCCCAGGATGGCGGTATTCCACAGCCGCGGCCACATCACGTCACCCACTGGCACCTTGAAGCGAACCGAGTCGCCGAAGTCCCCCACGGCGGCGTTTCCGAGCCAACGGCCATAGCGCAGCACCAGCGGATCGCGATAGCCGTTTTCCTGTAGCCAAATCTCGCGGGATTCCTGGGAGGAGTACGGCCCCAGAACCTTGGTCGCCACACCGTCGACATTGATTTCCAGGAGCAGGAACAGGAGCATCGACACCACGAGCATGGTGACAATCATGAAGCCGAATCGCTTCGCGACAAAAACTAGCATGAGACGGGCTCCTCCACGCCGGATCCGTATATTGATCCCGATAGCCCGACGATCGTTCAGGCCAGGATCGTTCCCGTGATCCTCTGTTGTTCTAGTTGTTGAGCCCGGTAGATACCTCGGATTCCGGGCCCGTTTCGGCCATGTTCTTGTTGTAGCCGGCACGATAGCCCATCGCCACAGGGTCCGCAAACGAAGCGCCGTGTCGACCACGGGAAGTTCACGGCGTGGCTGGCTTTCTCTCTGATTGACGTGGGATGATACGCGCGCCATGAGCCGAGCCACCCGCCGTCGTGAACGTCAGGAGCGTCGCGAAAAAGCCAGCCAGATCCCGCGCCTGCCCTGGCGGAATCTAACCAATCCCTATCCGCCCATCGAGGTGCTGAGCGCCGATCACGTGGAGGCTATCCACACGGCTTCGCTACGCGTGCTCTCGGAGATCGGCATCAAGGTGCTCGGTACCGATGCCAGGGAGCGTATGGCCGCGGCGGGTGCTGAGGTGAACGACGACGATCGCATGGTGCGCTGCGATCCGGGCATGGTGGCCGAGTTCATGGCCCTGGCACCCTCGAACTTCACCATCAAAGCGCGTAATCCGGCCAAATCCGTCACCCTCGGAGGCAATCACGTTAACTTCGGACCCGTAGGCGGGCCGTCCTTCGTCACGGATCTGGATCGCGGGCGCCGCGCCGGTACCTTCGCGGAGATGTGCGACTTCACGAAAGTGCTGCAAAGTCTGGACATCATTCACCTGGGCGGCAGCGGCTCCTTCGAACCACTGGACCTGCCCGCGGAGACGCGGCACCTGGACAGGAACTACGCGGCCGTCACGCTCCACGACAAGGTCTGGAGCGCCAATCTACTCGGCGGCTATCGCGCCAGGGACGCACTCGAGATGCAGTGCATCGTGCACGGCATCGAATACGAGGATATGCCCAATCATGTGGTCACCATGGGCAACATCAACACCAATTCACCCCGGCAATTGGACGGTAATATGTCCGCTGGTCTTACCGAGCTCGCGCTTGCGGGGCAGCCGGTGGTGGTGACACCGTTTACGCTTCTCGGCGCCATGGCCCCCACTACTATTGCCGGCGCGCTCACCCAGCAAAATGCGGAAGCGCTTTTCGGCATGATGCTTTGCCAGATCATCCGACCGGGTACTCCGGTGGTTTACGGCGGCTTTACTTCCAATGTGGATATGAAATCCGGTGCACCGGCCTTCGGTACACCGGAGTACGTGAAGGCCACCCAAGCCGGCGCCCAGCTCGCTCGCCGATACAATGTGCCGTTTCGCTCCAGCAGCACCAACGCCTCCAACGTGGTCGACGCTCAGGCCGCCTATGAGAGTGAAATGTCCATCTGGGCCGCCGTCATGGGTCACACCAATCTGGTTTTCCACGCGGGTGGTTGGCTCGAGGGTGGTCTCACGGCATCTTTCGAGAAACTCATCATCGATGCGGAGATGCTGCAGATGATGGCCGAGTACCTCACGCCGGTGACGGTCGACGAGGAGGCCCTGGCCCTGGATGCCATCGCGGAGGTGGAGCCGGGCGGGCATTTCTTCGGCGCCACCCACACTTTGGCGCGTTTCGAGACGGCTTTCTATGAGCCCATCGTCTCGGATTGGCAGAACTTCGAAAGCTGGGAGGACGGTGGCGCACTCACGGTAACCCAGCGCGCCAATGCAGTGTGGAAGCAGCTACTCGCGGAGTACGAGCCACCGCCTCTGGACCCGGGCATACGCGAGGCCCTGGAGGAATACGTGACGCGGCGAAAGGCGGAAATAGACGCAGGCCCCGATCTACTCGACTACGACATGTAAGGCCTGCGACCTCAGTCGCGCATGCGATCGCCTTTCGGATCCACCGCCGCCTCCGCCAATGTGCGCACCCCTCGGCTTTCTCCGACGAGCTCGATACTGAGATCTCCCGCCTCGCGTGCCACATCGCTTTTCAAGTAACCCAGCGCCAGGCTCTTGCCGGCGCAGTGCCCGAAGGCCGCGGAGCTCACGTAGCCCACGTATTCGCCGTCGCGCAGTACGGGTTCGCCACCCCAGGCATCGGCATCCTCGGCATCCACCTCCATCGCCGTCAGCCGGTAGGCGGGTTCCTGTTGCTTGAGTCTGAGTGCCGCGTCGCGGCCAACGAAGTCGGTCTTGTCGAGCTTGACGAATCGATCCAAGCACGCGTCGAAGGGCGAGTAGTCCGGTGACAGTTCCGCGCCCCAGCTGGGAAAGCTCTTCTCGATGCGCAGCGACGCCAGTGCGCGGCTGCCCACCAGCCTGAGCCCCAGGTCTTCGCCGGCTTCCTCGATGGCCGCCAGCAGCGGGCGCTGATACTCGGGAGGAAAGAACATCTCGTAGCCCAGCTCACCGGTGAAGGAAATGCGCAGCACGACGGCTTCACGCACGGGCCCCACTTCCATCGGTTGGGCGGTGAGAAAGGGGAAGGCGTCGCCGGAGACATCCACATCGCAAAGGCGTTCCAGTAGCGTTCTGGCCTTCGGACCGGCGATGTTGAATCCGACCCAGCGCGGCGTAAGACTCTCCACGACCACACCATCGGCCGGCAACCACCGATCCCACCAGCGCAGGTGAAAGCGTTCCATGGCGCCGGAGCCCACCAGGAAAAACTCCTCGTCGCCGAGCCGGCTGACGGTGAAGTCGCCCACCAGGCGGCCGCGGGGATTGAGCATGGGACTCAAGACGACCCGGCCGGCTTCCCTGGGTACGGTGTTGGCCAGCACATGATCGAGCCAGCTCTCGGCCTTCGGCCCCGATATTCGGTACTTGGCGTAGGTGGACACTTCCAGGAGTCCCACGCCGGAACGCAAGGCGCGGCACTCCTCGCCCACGGATTCGAACCAGTTGGGGCGCCGGAAGGTGAAATTGTCCGCCTGCTGCTTGCCGTCGGCGGCGTACCACAGGGGATATTCGAGACCATAGTTGGCGCCGAACACGGCTCCCCTGGCTTTCTGCACTTCGAAAATCGGCGTCGTTTTGACCGGCCGTCCCGCCTGCCGATCCTCGTACGGGTAGATGGTCTTGAAGCGGGTGGAGTACATGTCCGCGGTGCGCGCCCGGGTATAGGACTTGCCGGCCCATGGGCCGAATCGGGTCACGTCCCACATGAATACATCCAGGCCGGGATCATCCTCCGTCATCCAGTTCGTGAGCAGCATGCCGACGGCGCCGGCCTGACTGAAGGCCGTCATCACGCCGCACGCGCACCAGTAGTTTCTGAGACCGGGATAGGGGCCGAGGAGCGGATTCAGATCCGGCGAGAAGATCATCGGGCCATTGACCACGCGCTTGATGCCGGCGGTGCCGAGCACCGGAATGCTCTCCACGGCCTGGGTGAGGTTTCGCTCGATGCGATCCAAATCATCAGCTAGCAACTCATGGCCAAAATCCGCAGGCGTGCCGTGTTCCGACCAATGGGTGCAGGTATTCTCGTAGGCGCCGAGCAGCAGACCCTTGCCTTCCTGGCGCATGTAGAACTCCGCGTCGGCGTCGCCGATCATGGGGATCTCGTGGTCCAGCTCCTCCAGCACCGGGATATTCTCGGTAACGAAGTAGTGATGCTCCACCGGCATCAGCGGCAGCCAGGCGCCCGCCAGCGCCGCTACCTCCCGGGCCCACAGCCCGGCGGCGTTGACGATGTGCTCGGCGACAACAGAGCCCTGCTCGGTCACCACCTCCCAGCTCCCGTCGGGGCGGGGATTGGTCTTTATTACCGGGCATTGGCGGTAGATCTCCGCCCCGTGCAGGCGCGCTCCCGCGGCGAAGGCCTGGGTGACGCCGCTGGGATCCACGTGTCCAGCGGCGGGGTCGAAGAGCACCGCCCGGACTCCGCTCAAGTCCAGGATGGGTGCTCGCTCCATGGCTTCCTCGTTACTCAGGAAAACCGGATCGAGGCCCACTCGCCGCGCCTTGGCCTTGAGAATTTTGATCTCCTCGACGCGAGCTTCGGTGCGCGCCAGGGCGATTCGACCGACGGGATGAAAGCCGCAGGACTGACCAGTCTCTTGCTCGATCTTCGGGTAGAGCTCGAAGCTGTACTTGTGCAGCGTGCTCATGTTGGCGCTTCCGGTGAGCGCGCTGGTGCCACCGGCGGCGTGCCAGGTGGAACCGGAGGTGAGCTCCGATCGTTCCAGCAGCACCGCGTCGCGCCATCCGGCCTTGGCCAGGTGATAGAGAATGCTGCAACCCGTGACACCACCACCGATGACGGCTACACGCGCATGGCTTTTCATTCTTCACTCTCCCCACTCGGTAACGGTGACGGCGCACGATAGCATAGCGATTGCTGCGAATAGATCATGATCCGCTTCGATGCCGAGATGCTGCAGATGATGCTGGAATACCTGAAGCCCATGGCGGTCGACGAGCAGACCCTCGGGCTCGCGACCATCGCCGAGGTGGATCCCGGCGGCCATTTCTTCGGCACGCCGCACACACTGGATCGCTATGAGGACGCTTTTCATACACCGTTGGTCTCGGACTGGAGCAATTACGAGACCTGGCAGGAATCGGGCGCCCAAAGCACGGCGCAACGCGCCAACACGATCTGGAAGCAATTACTACGCGAATACCAGCAACCTGAACTGACCCCCGGAATCGACGAAGCTCTACAAGACTACGTCACCCGCAGAAAACGCGAGCTCACCAACAGCAAATAAGTCAAGAGGTACCGGGCACCTCTTGCCTTAATAAGGCAAGAGGTGCCCGGTACCTCTTGCTCAAAAAAAAAACCCCCGGGGGTGGTGTCACCCCCGGGGTTGTCTACGTGGGTCAGCTGACCGAGACTTTATTGAGCTGATGATAGATGGTGGGGTGCATGGCGTAGTCGTGCACGTTCTTTGTGCCAGCCGAGATTACCGAGCGCCACAATGGCTGTACGATGATCGCGTCCTGCTGCAGAATTTTCTCCACCTTCTCCATCTTCTTACGCCGCTCGTCAACGTCCAGAATTCCGCCGGCTTCGTCGAGCGCCTTGTCGAAGGCTGGATTGCTATAGCGCGACTCGTTCCACGGTACGCCGGAGCGGTAGCCCAGGTTGAGCACCATTACACCTAAGGGGCGGTGCGTCCAGCCGGTGAAACCGAAGGGCGTCTTGTCCCAGACCTCCCAGTACTGGGCGCCGGGCATGACGTTGATGGTCACGTCGATGCCGCCGGCTTTCCACATCTCGCGCATGGCCTGGACGGCGTTGACCTCCCACTTCTGGTTGTTGTTGACGTCGATGGAAACCTTGACGCCGTTCGGGTGACCGGCTTCCTTGAGCAACGCTTTGGATTTCGCGAAGTCCTGCTTGAGCGCCGGGAGCTTGAAGTACTCGGGATGAATGGGCGCCACGTGGTGGTCCTCGGCCGGTGAGCCCTTGCCACGGTAGACCAGGTCGAGCACCTTCTGGTGGTCGATGCAGGCCTGCAGGGCCTGGCGCACCTTCGGGTTGTCGAAGGGAGCCTGGGTCATCTGCATGCGCGCAACGCCCGTTTGCGCCGTCACGGCTTCGAACAGCTGCACGTTGGGCAGCGACTGGATGACGTCCACCTGGTCGATGTTGAGCTCGTGGACGAGATCCACCTGGTTCGACGCCAGCGCGCCGAGCGCCGCGTTGCGATCGTCGCCATGGTCGAAATAGATGATCTTGTCGAGGCTCACGTCACCACCCCAATAGTCTTTGCGTTTGGTGAGTTCCGCGCGCTCCGCAATGGCGAACTTGGTGAGCTCGTAGGGGCCCGTACCCACCGGGTTCTTGGAGAGATTGCCGCCTTCGTCGGAGAACCTCCGGTGGACGATGGCGGTGGGGTAGTTGTACAGGTTCTCCGGGATGGAGAGTTCCGCTCGGTTCAGGTGCAGCCGCACCGTGTGACCATCCACCTTCTCGACGGCGCCTGCGGTCATCGACTTCATTTTCTTGCCGTCGGAGCCTTCCGTCTCGTCCACCATGGAGGCGAACAAGCCGATGTTCGACGAGCCGGTGGCCGGATCCAGCCAGCGCTCGAAGTTGAACACCACGTCGTCGGAATTAAAGTCGTCGCCGTTACTCCATTTGATGCCTTTTCTGAGCTTGAAGGTCCAGGTCTTGAGATCGTCGGAAGCTTCCCACTTCTCGGCCAGATAGGGACGGGTGATGTTGTCCGGACCGGTGACGGTCAGGTATTCGACGAACTGGCGCGCCACGTTTGATTTCGGCACCCAGTCGAAGGTCGACGGGTCGGCCATTTCCTGGACCGGCATGGAGACCCTGAGCGTGCCGCCCCTGCCCGCCGCCTTGGCGACCGGCATGAAGGATTGGCCAGTGATTTGCCCCGCGATTCCGTAGGCCGCGGTGGCCGACAGGCCGAGCAGTGTCGAGGTACGCAAAAACTCCCGCCGATCGACCTTTTTCTGGCGTAGGTTCTCGACGAGTTCGGGGATATAGGGATGCGGATATTTAGGTTTCTTGGAACTCATTTATTCCGTCCTCCTGGGATCGGCTGCTGGCCGTTGTTATTTCGGATCGTGAGCAAGCGGTTTATTCGCTACGCCCGGTGGATTCTAGGGTCCGCAGTGGCGACGCGTCTCGAGCGAGATTACCCCCATTGCCCGGACCCATACAAGGTACGCGCGGGTAGAAATTCGGGTTTGTGGGCCATAGTGCAGCATGCTTGCCTTTTACGGCCGGCCCCGGCTAGATAGGGACTTGCAGCGACGGGCGAGGGCGGCGATGCAAAGAAGGCGATTTTTGACCGGCTCGGCGCTGCTCGCCGGTGCCGGCCTGGCGCCCCCCCCGGCCATGGCGCGCCGGCTGTTTCCCGCCGATGTGACCGATCGCTACGTGGCCTGGCAGGGTGAGCGCGTCGTCGGCCGGCAGGAAATCTCCTTCGATCGCGAGCCCGGCCAGTTCGTGGCGCATGTGAAAACGGCGATGCGCTTCGCCGCGCCCGGGGCCGGCGATGTCAGTTTTAACCACGACTCCCGGGAAGTCTGGCAGGCCGGTTGGCTGCATGGGTTGACGTCCCGGACGCGCGTTGACGGGCGCGTGCAGACGGTGCAAGCGCAACGCCAGAACGGCTCGCTCATGGTGGACGGGAGTGAGGTCCGGCCGTTCCAGGTGAGCACTTATCTCGTGCCGAGCAGCCTGTGGCATCGGGACACCCGCCTCGCCGATGCCTTCCTCGACGTGGAAAAGGGAGCCGTGCTATTCGTGCGCCCGAGATATGCCGGCAAGGAGACCCTGCGACAAGGCGGGGGTGATATAGAGGCACACCGTTATACCATTCGCGGTCAGTTGGACCGCGAAATCTGGTACGACGCGGACTGTGTGCTGGTGCGTTGGGACCTGCCGCTGACGGGAGGCGACTGGCTGAGCTTCCAGCGCGAGATGGCCTAGGCATGTTCCCCGTGTATGGCGGGCGCGCGGTTCTTGGGAGTAGGATAGCCGCCTGTTTTTGCATCCGAGGCACACAACATGCCCAGGTCGGGCGGTCGTCGCGGGCAGCGCCGGGAGCGCAGCGAGCGCCAGGGCTTTCACCAATTGCCGTGGCGCAATCTCGTCAATCCCTACGCTCCCATCGAAGTCCTGTCCGCCGATCAGGTGGAGGCGATCCATCGCGCGTCGCTGCGCATTCTCGCTGAACTCGGCATCGCGTTCCTGTCGCCGGAGGCCCTCGATATCCTCGCCGCCGCCGGTGCCGACGTGGATCACAAAAGTCAGGTCGTTCGTTTCGATGCGCAACTGATCGAAGAGCAAATCGCGAAGGCGCCGGCGCGCTTTGTCATGCACGCGCGCAATCCTGCGCACAACATTACGTTCGGTGGCAACAACATCAATTTTTCCACCGTGGCCAGCGCCCCCAATGCCTCGGATATGCAGGGCGGTCGACGGCCCGGCTGTTACCGTGACTACTGCGATTTTCTGCGCCTCGGTCAGGCACTGAACGTAGTGCATCTGTTTGGCGGCTATCCGGTGGAACCGGTGGATCTGCCACCGCCGACGCGCCATCTGGATTGCACCGACGCCTTCATCCGCCTGGGCGATAAGGTGTTCTTCGCATACTCCCTCGGTCGTGAGCGCATTATCGACGGCATCGAAATGACCCGTATCGCCCGTGGTGTTTCCAGTGAGCAGATGCTGCGCGAGCCTGCTCTGTTAACAGTCGTGAACTCGAGCTCGCCGCTGCGCATCGACGGCCCGATGCTGGAAGGCGTCATCGAGATGGCGCGCCACAATCAGGTCATGGCGCTGACGCCATTCACCCTGGCCGGCGCCATGGCGCCAGCGACCCTTGCCGGTGCGCTGGCCCAGCAGAATGCCGAGGCTCTGGCGGGACTCGCGTTCTCCCAGATCGTGAATCCCGGCACACCGGTAATCTACGGCGGCTTCACTTCCAACGTAGACATGAAGTCCGGCGCACCGGCATTCGGGACACCGGAATACACGAAAGCGGCACTCGCCGGCGGGCAGCTTGCGCGGCGTTACAACATCCCTTATCGATCCTCGAATGCGAATGCCTGCAACGTGGTCGACGCCCAGGCGGCCTACGAATCGGAGATGTCGTTGTGGGGCGCGATCATGGGGCATGCGGGTCTCGTGTTGCACGCCGCCGGTTGGATGGAAGGGGGATTGTGCGCATCCTTCGAGAAATTCGTGGTGGACGCAGAGCTTCTACAGATGATGGCGGAGTTTCTGACGCCCATGGAAGTCAACGAAGAAACCCTCGGCTTCGAAGCCATGCGCGAGGTTGGCCACGGCGGTCACTTCTTCGGCAGCCAGCATACGCTCGATCGTTACGAAACCGCATTCTACGCGCCGATCCTCTCGGATTGGCGTAACTACGAGGCATGGGAAGAAGCGGGCGCTCACACTGTCACCGAACGTGCCAACAAGCTCTACCGGGAAATTCTCACCGACTTCGAGCCGCCGCCGCTGGAGAAAGCGCGCAGCGACGAGCTGGTGGAATTTATTGCGCGTAGAAAAGAAGAGGGTGGCGTTCGCGCGACTTAGGATCTTGCCCCCTCTCCCTCTGGGAGAGGGTTGGGGTGAGGGAAATTGCTCGCTCCCCCCCCTCACCCTAGCCTCTCCCCCAAAGGGGGAGAGGGGATGAGGATCAGGACGATTTTTTTATGGGCCAGGCCACCGGCTCCCTGCCGGTAAATGCGAAGCGCCGAATCACTTCTCCATATCCCGAATAGTGGTAACCACCGTTGGCCGCCAACACAACATCGCGCCCGGCGCGCCAGCGCGCCGGCAGCTGATACCAGGCAGCATGTGGTGTCTCGTGATGCATGTAGTGCAAATTGTTATTCAGGTACAGCAGTGACATCAGTGGCCCCGATTCGACAATGGCAGCACGCTCACCGACCGCGGGGCGTGCGCGGTGCTCGGCGAAGGAGCGCAGCAGTGTGATGGCGATGCCGGGATAAACGAACAGCAGCAGGTAAGCAAGCAGGGGGATTTGGCAAACAACACTTACCCACATGATCACCGGCACACACCCCAACAGGTGTAACAGCCAGGCTTTCGAATGACAGAAGTCGCCATTGCGGAAGGCTTTTGTCTCCACTGCTATCAGGCGCGACACCGACACGACAGGTCCTATGAGCAGCCTGCCCACGGCGGTATTGTGAAAGCGCAGCAGGGCGCGGCGAAGGGGTCCAGCCCGGGCCCAATCCTCCTGTGACAGATAGTAAGACTCCGGGTCCTCCAGGGGATCGGTAATCGACTCGTCGTGGTGATGGCGCAGGTGGGTGTCGGCGTATACCTCCAGTGGCATCCACAGCCACAGGCTGGGGAATACCAGGGCCCGGTTCAGCCAGCGCCAGCGGGTGGGGTGGCCGTGCACTATCTCGTGCTGCAGGGATCCGTGCCAGGCCAGCAACAGGCCGCCGGCAGGCAGCACCAGCCACCAGGGCAAGCTGTGGTAATTGAGCGTCAGAGCGCCATAGCCCATATAGATGGTGGCAGCCACCGCCAGGGTCGGCCATTCGACAGCTGGACGCGAAACGTCAGACATCCACTGGAACTCCAGGTACCAATGATCAAAGTGGACCGACGGCCTGCTCCCCCCGGAGCGTGGTGTCCGCTCATGGGCCGCCCGAATTGGTTACATTAGATACCGGCTTTCCCTTGGCAACAACGAGGGAATTCGCACAATTCACGGCAGGTTGTCACAGATTTACCACTATTGCGCATAATCTACCCATTTGTTAACTTGGCAACCATGCATCGCAACGAAACTGTCGAAATCTTTCGCGCCCGTCTTGTGGAGGTCATCGAGGGCTCGGGGATGAGCCGCAGCGAGTTCGCCCGCCGCATCGGGGCTGATCGCTCGACCCTGTCCCAGCTTCTTGCCTCGGACAGCACCCGCCTGCCGCGGGCGGAGACCATCGCCGCAATCGCCGGCGTGGCCCAGGTGAGTGTGGACTGGTTGTTGGGTCTCAGCGCCAAAGGCCAGCTGAGCACAGATGTGTTGAACGAGGCGGTGGCCATCGAGCCGGGATCGGCGTCGCCAGCCGACGAACGCCTGAAGGGCTGGCACAGCGAGGCGGCCGGCTACAAGATTCGCTACGTGCCGACGACCCTGCCGGATTTGCTGAAAACCGAGGAAGTCATCCGCTACGAGTACGTGCAACACGACACCCTGGAACCCGAGGGCCGTATCGAGTACGCCGAGGCGCGGCTTGCTTACAGTCGCCGGCCTGAGACGGACATGGAGGCGTGCAGCTCCTACCAGTCACTGGCCCAGTTTGTCCGCGGCGAGGGTCAATGGCAGGACCTGGCTTTCGACACGCGCATCGCACAGCTCGAATCGATGATCAGACTGCTGGACGAGCTGTACCCGACATTTCGTTGGTTTCTTTTCGACATTCGTAAGAACTACTCGGTGCCGCTCACCGTCTTCGGGCCTCAGCGGGCGGCGATCTACATCGGCGACATGTATCTGGTGTCCACTTCCCAGGAACACATTCGCGTGCTCACCGGACACTTCGACAATCTCATCCGCGCCGCGGTCATGCAGCCGCCGGAAGTCATCGAATATCTAGAGCGACTTTTGCGCGAGGTCACTGTTGACCATCGCGCGAAGCCGATGTCGGCGTAGGGGGGGAGGAGAACCATGCTCGCGAGCTTGGCCATGTACGATTTTCCCGAGGTACGCGCCGCCACCGACGCCTGGTGGCGCGGGATCGCATCCGCACTGCAGCACGCCGGCATAGAAGCTGTTCCGGAAACACTGACCAGAGACCCGGACATCGATGTCTGGCATTCCCCCGAGTTGCTGCTCAGTCAGACTTGCGGCTACCCGCTGACCCATGACTTAGCGGGTGTCGTCGAGTTGGTAGCCACGCCGGTCTACTCGGCGGACGGCTGCAGCGGTAGCGACTACTGCAGCTTTGTCGTGGTTTCCGAAAACAATCCGGCGGCGGTCGTGGAGGATCTGCGCGGCGCCGTGTGTACCTTTAACGGGCGCGATTCCCAATCCGGCTACAACACGCTGCGTGCCGCCGTCGCACCGATTGCCGGCGGCGATGCATTTTTCTCGCGGGTCATCGAAAGTGGCGGACACCCTGTCAGCCTCGAGCTGGTCGCTACCGGCAAGGCCGACCTGTGCGCGGTGGATTGCGTGACCCATGGGCTTCTCGAAAAACATCGGCCGGCCGCGCTGGCAGGAACGCGCATACTGGCTGCTACCCCGAGTGCTCCCGGATTACCCTACGTCACACGAGCCGGAGTTGGCGGCGAGTATCTGCGCCGCTTACGTGACGGCCTGAGTGAAGCTTTTGCGGATCCGCGTCTCGCCAGCGCTCGCGACACACTTATGCTCGCAGGCATTCAGGTGCTCGACTATGACGCCTACCGCTGCGTCGATGATATGGAGAATGCAGCGCGTGCCGCCGGCTACGCGCAGATACACTAGAAGCGCTCGAGCGGTCGACGATATTGTCATCGGGCATCTGGTCTGCGAAAAGGCGCGGGAGCAGGGCGTCGGCAGGCTTCTCGGCTACGACAGCGCACCACGGGATATGTAAACGGGCGGCCCTTCTTTTGCTATTCGCTGTCCGGCGACCTAGGATGAATCAAGTGCGCTGAAGGCTCATTCACATGACTCCCGAGCTTGCCCAGGTCATTTGCCAGTTTCCTGATCGACTGCATCCCGTCAGTCAGCAGTTTTTCGACCGATTCATTCAGGGATTCATGACGACGGCGGATTTTCTGCGGTTTTTCTCTTTGCCGAATTCTGATTACATCCAACTGGGCCACTGCTTTATGCGGGCAATGACGGGCTGACTATCGCACTCTCACTCCGCCCTCAGTAGGAGCGCCCCCCTTTGATATCTATCGACGGCCAGTCCCTCACGCTCGCACAATTTCGGGACGTTGTGTTCGATGGTACTGCCTGCACCCTGGCCGTCGATGCACGTAATCGGGTCGAGGCCGGGCGGCGTACCGTCGAAGAAACCGTGAGTCGTGGCGACGCCACCTACGGCGTCAACACGGGCTTCGGCGATCTGGCCAACGTGCGCATCGAAGATAGCAATCTCGCGCTGCTCCAGGAGCGGTTGATCCTCAGCCATTGCGCCGGAGTGGGGGAGCCGTTGGCCGACACCGCCGTGCGCGGCATGTTGATGCTGCGTGCCAATACCCTGGCCCGCGGACATTCCGGCGTGCGCCCGCTGCTCATCGAATCGTTGCTGACGCTGCTCAATAGCGGCGTTCTGCCGTTGGTTCCAAGCCGCGGCTCGGTGGGCGCCAGTGGCGATCTCGCACCGCTGGCGCATCTCGCATTACCCCTGCTGGGCAAGGGCGAAGTGCGCGTTGCCGGTGAAGTGATGCCGGCCGGCCAGGGACTCGAACGCGCCGGATTAACACCCTTGACCCTGGAACCGAAGGAGGGGTTGGCACTCATCAACGGCACCCAGGCGATGACTTCGCTGCTGGCGCTATCAGTGCTCGCGTGCCGGCGCCTGGTGCGTATTGCGGATCTGATCGCCGCCATGGCAACTGACGCGTTACGCGGTACCGATTCCGCGTTCGATGCGCGCCTGCACGCGCTGCGCCCGCACCCGGGTCAACGGGCAAGCGCCGCTAACATCTGGCACCTGATGCAAGGCTCAGGCATTCGCGACTCGCACCGTCAGGGCGACGTGCGCGTGCAGGATCCCTACAGTGTGCGTTGTGCGCCCCAAGTGCATGGGGCGGTACGCGATCTGCTTGGGGATGTGGAAACGAAGCTCGTTATCGAGATGAATTCGGTGACGGATAATCCGCTCATCTTTCCCGAGCAAGGTGATGTCGTATCCGGAGGTAATTTTCACGGCGAGCCAATGGCACTCGCCGCCGACGTGCTCGCCCTCGCTGTTTCAGAGCTTGGCGCAATCAGCGAACGGCGTATCGAGAAGCTCACCAACAGCGCATTTTCCGGTTTGCCGCCGTTTCTGACCCGAGACGCCGGGCTCAACTCGGGCTTTATGATGGCCCAGGTTACGGCGGCAGCCCTGGCGAGCGAAAACAAGACGTTTTGCCACCCGGCATCGGTGGATTCGATCCCCACTTCGGCGGACAAGGAGGATCATGTTTCCATGGGAATGGGCGCCGTGCTCAAGCTGCAACCCATCGTTGTGAATACCTATCGCATTCTCGCCATCGAACTGACAGCGGCAGCCCAGGGGATCGACCTGCTACGGCCGCTGCGCTCCAGTGAATCCATCGAGGCGTTGCATCAGGCCTTTCGTGAGCGTGTCGCCGTGTTGCAGGAAGATCGCGAAATAGCGACGGATTTGAACGCCGCATACGCGTTTCTGGATGATATCGACCGGTTTCTGGACGCGCTGCAATAGCACACCCCCGCCTATATCTCTTCGTTACTCAATACAATCTTGCCGATGTGCTGACTGCTCTCCATCATCCGGTGGGCATCACTGGCCTGGGCCAACGGGAACGTCGCATGGATGATGGGACGTACCTTTTCCGACTCGATAAGCGGCCAGACTTTTTCCCGCAGGGAGTGGGCGATCATCGCTTTCTGCGCGACGGTGCGCGGTCGCAGGGTAGAACCCGTCAGCGTAAGGCGTTTCAGCATGATTGGCAGGAGATTCATTTGCACTTTCGGCCCACCTTGCAGTGCGATCTGCACGATGCGCCCTTCCACCGCAAGGGATTTGAGATTTCGCGGCAGGTAGTCGCCGCCGATCATGTCGAGTATGACGTCGACTCCGCGCTCATTGGTGAGCTCTGAAATGCGCTCTACGAAATCCTCGGTCTTGTAGTTGATGGCTGCATCCGCGCCGAGATCCGTGCATGCCTGACACTTCTCGTCGCTACCCGCGGTGACGTATACCGTCGATCCGAATGCCTTGGCGAGTTGGATGGCGGTGGTGCCGATACCGCTGGAACCACCGTGCACCAACAACGATTCGCCGCTTGCGAGGCGCCCGCGATCGAAGACGTTTGTCCAGACGGTGAAGAAAGTCTCGGGAATGGCCGCCGCCTGCGCGCTGTCTAAACCCTCGGGTACGGGCAGGCAAAGTGATGCCGGCGCGGGGCAGTATTCGGCATAGCCGCCGCCGGTGACCAATGCGCACACGGAGTCGCCCTCCTGAACACCACTGGCTTCAGGGCCAAGTGCTACCACGGTACCCGCGATCTCGAGCCCGGGTATGTCTGAGGCGCCGGGTGGCGGCGGATACATACCCGTGCGCTGCATGACGTCGGGCCGGTTTATACCCGCGGCTGCAACCTTGATGAGGACTTCCCCCTCACCCGGTTCGGGAACAGGGCGTTCACCGATGCGCAAGACTTCGGGCCCGCCGGGTTCGGTAATCTCGATGGCACGCATTGTCGATGGGATCTGTTCGCTCATAGTCTTTGTCCAACCATCACTGTTTCAGGCCACGTGCCACGATGGGCGGATTATCGAAGCCCGGTTTGCCGTAGCCCAGCGGAACCTCGTCCAAGGTCATCACGCGCCCGCCGGCGGCGGCGAGCACCGCATGCCCGGCGGCGATGTCCCACTCCATGGTACGCCCTATGCGCGGGTAGATGTCCGCAACGCCTTCGGCGATGCGACAGAACTTGAGTGACGATCCGGCGGAAATGCGTTCCTTGATAGGAAAGCGCGAGAGGTATTCATCGGTTTCCGGATTGCTGTGGGATCGGCTGGCGACAGCGACCAGCTCAGCCCCTGGTGCGCGGCAGTGAATGCGCGCGCGCTCACCATTGCGAATGCGCCATGCTTCGCCGTCGCCACTCGTCCAGTAGGTTTCCGCGAGCACCGGCAGATGCACGACGCCGAGCACCGGATGGCCGTTCTCGATCAGGGCGATGTTGACAGTGAATTCGCCGTTGCGGCTGACGAATTCCTTGGTGCCGTCCAGTGGGTCTACAAGTAGAAAGCGCCCGGCGCTGATGTCGGGAACGTGTCCAGCCGCGAAGGCTTCTTCCGCCACCACCGGTATATCGGGAGCCAGCTCGGAAAGACTCTCGAGGATTAGCCGCTCGGCGCGCTCGTCGGCATCGGTGACGGGGGAGGCGTCGAACTTATTGCGCACCTCGAATTCGCCATGGTAGACGCGCAGGATTTCGTTGCCGGCGCGCTCTGCAATGGAGCAGAAGGCCTCCGCCAGGGCGTGGTTGTCGATGCTCATCGCGCTCACCTCCCGCCGCTGCATTCCACCAGCGAACCGGTGGTGTACGAGGCCTCGTCGGACGCCAACCACAAGATGACGCGCGCCACCTCTTGCGCCGAGCCGCCCCGTTGCATTGGCACGCCGTCCTTCAGCCGGTCGACGCGCCCGGGCTCGCCGCCGCTCGCGTGTATGTCCGTATAAATGAGTCCCGGCCGCACCGCGTTGACGCGGATGCCTTCCGCCGCCACTTCCTTTGACAAGCCGATGGTCATGGAATCCATAGCGCCCTTGCTGGCAGCATAATCCACGTACTCGTTGGGTCCGCCGAGGCGCGCGGCCACGGAGGAAACATTGACGATGGCGCCGCCGGCACCGCCCCTTTTGGTCGACATGCGGCGCACGGCTTCGCGCACGCACAAAAAGGCGCCGGTGATGTTGACGGCGAACATCCGTTGCAGGCGTTCCAATGTGTAGTCTTCCACCCGCGACTGGACGTCGACGATACCGGCATTGTTGACCAGCACCGTCAACGGGCCGAGCTGTGCGTCGCTGGTCTCGAATAAATTAACAACGTCTTGCTCCGACGACATGTCCCCGGCGACCGCAAGAGCGCGCCCGCCGGCCTTCTCGATGTCGGCCACCACTGCGGCCGCGGCGCTCGTATCGCTACGGTAATTGACACAGACGGCGTAGCCGCGCTCTCCCGCCAGGCGTGCGGTTGCCGCTCCTATACCCCGGCTACCGCCGGTGACGATCATTACTTCGGACATATTGTGGTCGCGTTCCTCAATTTGTGGATTATGCCAGCAGTGATGCCAGCGTAGTCTTGAAGCGTTCGAATATGGCCTCTTGTTGTTGGTGACGGCCATCGCGAACGTGCCAGCGCCCGGCCACCATCACATCCTTGATCGATCGGTGATTTGCGGCGAACACGAGGCTGTCGAGAATTGCATCGCCAGTCTTATGGACGAGCGCCGGTGTTTCACCATCGAGCACCACTACGTCGGCGCGACGGCCCACTTCCAATCCACCGATTGGTTGGGCCAGGGCGCGGGCGCCGCCGTCGATGGCGGCATCATAAAGGTATCTGCCGACGGAGGGCGAATCGGCGTTGGCGAGCAGGGCGCGGCGTCGATGACTCAGGCGTTGACCGTATTCCAGGAGGCGTAGTTCCTCGATGGCGCTCACCGAGACGTTGCTGTCCGAGCCGATGCCAATGTGCCCGCCGCCGGCGAGATACTCGGTAGCCGGGAAAATACCGTCGCCGAGATTCGCCTCGGTGGTGGGACAAATCCCGACAACTGCGTCTCCGGCCGCCAGGCGCTCGCGTTCCGCGCCGTTGGCGTAGGTGGCGTGTATCAAGCACCAACGCTGATCCACGTCGATGCTGTTGAGCAGCCATTCCACCGGCCGTTGCCCGCTCCACGCGATGCATTCCTCCACTTCGCGGGTTTGTTCGGCGATATGAAGATGAATCGGCGCTGCAAAGTCGTGCCGGCTGATCGCGTCCGTGGCATGCAGCAATTGCTCGCGGGTCACGGCCCGCAGGGAGTGGGGTGCGATACCGATGCGCACCAGCGGATCGCCGCGGTATTTGTTGACCAAATCCTCCACCAGTCCCGCAAAGCTGTCGCTGTCGTTCAAGAATCGGCGTTGGCCGATTTCCGGCGCTACGCCGCCGAATCCGCTGCAAGCGTACAGCACCGGCAAGTGGGTGATGGCGATACCGGCTTGCCGCGCCGCCGCGATGATGCGATCGGACATCTCGGTGACCGTGTCGTAGGGATTGCCGTCGGCTTGATGGTGCAGGTAGTGGAACTCGCCCACTGTGGTATAGCCGGCCTGTAGCATTTCCACGTACAACTGTGCGGCGATGTTCTGGGTCTGCTCGGGATCGATGCGTTCCACGAAGGCGTACATACGCTGGCGCCAGGTCCAGAAGCTGTCCTCGCTGGGGCCCCGGGCCTCGGTAAGTCCGGCCATGGCACGTTGGAAGGCGTGGGAATGCACATTGGGCATGCCCGGGATCGCTGGTCCCGACAGGCGTTCGGCATCTTCCGGTGGGTCGCTTATCCCCGCTGTGACGGCACTGATGAAGCCGATCCCGTCGACTTCCAGGAGCACGTCATCGGCCCATCCGTCGCGCATTAGCGCGGTTGCTGCATGCAGTTTCACTGATTTTGAGGGTGCGTCGATGCGCCGATGGTTGCCTGGGACTTGTCGATATATCGTGTCCCGGCGTGTCATTGCAACTCTTAATCCGTGCCCCCCAGCCGTTCCTCTTCACGAAGTGACTGAAGGGTGGCGGGTAACTCCGGTCAACCAGCCCGCAATACCTTTACCAACGCCGCCACGTCTTGTTCGCCTGAACAGGTCGGACATGAACTCCGGGAACTCTGCATTTGTCCCCGCATCGAGCGCTTGTCGCTGAATGCCCTGTAGCGCCGCTCGCCACACGCGCAAAGTCGCCGTCGGATCGGCGTGGTTATTCGCACCGGTCAGTGGCGATCTCTTGGTCGAACGTCTGCTTCGGCGCAAGGGCAGCCATTCACCCCGGGCAGGGTTTGTTTTTTGCTACCAAACTTACCCGTGCATGCCCTGAAACCGCTCACCAACCTTTCGCATAAAATTGGAGAGCACCAGCATGGCAATACCCATCACAATGAGAGCGACCGCAACGAGCCATAAAAGGATCCGTGGCTCGATGAGAACCGCTATACCCAAGATAACGAGAATAATCCCAGGGATTATCAGCGCGAAACCACCTAGCGGCTTTTTCATCATTCCCTTGCATGTTTCAGCCATTGGGCACATCGGCATTGGAACTGACTCTGCCATCGTTTCCTCCATCTGCTTTGAGATCTTCACCGAGGTTCACTCAATGTCAGTCTTCAATGGTGGCCTCGCCAAGAAGCTCGCGTGCCTTTTTGCGGATTCCATTTTCGGCGCCGCGGTTAACCATTAATCCTACCTTCACTGCTGCAGCGACTTCCCCTCGGTCGACTCCCAACTCGTCGCACTTCGCGAGGTGGTAATCCATACACGGATGGCAATTTGCCGCTGCTGACGCTCCCATGGCCACAAGCTCTTTCATCTGTTTATCCACTTTCGTCCTCCTGAAGGGTCGCGCGAATCATGCTCGATACCGTCCAAGCTAACCCGTAGTGTGTAGTAAGTGATCGCACCCGAACAGGTAATGACAGACCGGGATGATGTCGTGAAATGTGCAGGATGCCGCAAAGAAAAGTACGAGGAACATAAGGGAGAAAATCATTGGCCTGTGATGTTTCTCCAGCGCGGTGCTGATGGTATTCATGGCTCTCCGTCCTGAGCGATTGAAGCAGTCTCCATCGTGAAGTTATCTAGACCCCGCTTACCACATTCGGGGCTGCACCGAATTGATCCCGATCATCAGACAGGGCACACCTCACCCGCTCAATGTGCAGAGCCGACAGAGAAGAAGCTGCGGAGTGAAGTGACCAGCGTTATTCGGGCCTGGAGGGCCGAAACGAGCGCTGCCTGCAGATAGCCAAATGGCCTCAATGACCGCTTTCAGCTGATCTTAATGGTTCCTGTTCGTCAGGCTAGTCGCCGACCGGCTTGAAGCTGAATTTTTGTCCGCCGACGGCGGCTTCGTACATCAAGCCACCCTTAGTGTGCACGAATATCGATACGCCGTTGTAATAACTGGTGACGGCTTGCTTGCCCGTCGCCGATCCCGCGCTCGCGCCGGCGGTGGTGCCGGTGGTGCCCGCCGAAGCCTGGGCCCCAGCGGTAATGGCGACTGCCGACGCCGATGCGTCGAATTCGAAGTTGCCGCGTGTGAAGTTATCGTAGGCGCGTTTGTCCTCAAAAAACACAATCTGGCTGTATGCCTGCCCGCCGAGCTGAAAGCCGATGGAAAGCTGGGTCATGGAAGTGTAGCCCGTTACCTTGCCGCCCCGGTACACCTGACCGTCGCCGTGAGCAGCGCCAATTCCGAAAGCGCCTTGGCCAATGGTGGGGAACATGGCGTAGCCGTAGGCTTTGTTGAAGTAGGGCTGACAGGCCGGCGACTTCTCGAATACAGCAATACTTCTGGAATAGTCCTCCACCGCGTACGCGGATAACACGCCACAAAAAAGCATTGCCAGTGCGCCCGTCACTCTAAGCAGAATCGTATTCATCAAATTCCTCCATGCGGTCACGGTTTGACTGGGTGCATTCTACACCCTTAGTGCGGGTCGCCTCGACATTCGTCCCATTTCGAACCCCAGTGGCATGCGTGTGTTCCGCGCAGACGGTGGGCGACGGAGCCACTGGCTCCGGACATCGGCTGCTGAACGCATTCTGTTGAAAAACTCGGGCAATCGAATCTCAAGCCGTTTTTCCATTCACCAATGGCGCAGCGAGTGCGTTGCTTTGGATTTTTTGTCCCGCAATCATCAATTTGAAGTGCCTCTCCGCGCCAACATTTTTTGTGATTCGCAGACCTCGGCCGAAGAACCCGAGGTTTTCAACAGAACCGGCCGTCTCTCGCCTGACGCACTTCAAGGTTGTTGTACAGTGCAGCGAATCAGCCCGAAAGGCGGCAAGCGGCAAAATCCGACCCGCAGGAGCCACTCGCGATGCGCGCGCGGTTCCCGGTGAGGTCTGGTGCTATCCGCCCTTGCGTTATGCGGCGGCCAACGCCTGCTTGCGCGAATGGGGGTGCGCCGGGCCGGCATATTCGACTCGCATCCCTTCCTCGATCTCCGCTGCCTCAATCACCTTCGCCAGCGCCGCGTGCAGCGCTTTCGCCGAGTCCAGCGTCAGCTCCACCGCCGCCCGCGCGCCGGCATCCTTGGCATGGTTCACGAAATCAATCGTGACCGCTTCCTCCAACAACGCGTGCTGCGGGTGATCATAGGCTACGACCGAATGGGTCAGCGAGAACCAGCCGTCCATGCTCCTGCCGGCACCTTCCGCGCCGGCGATCTCGACAATCGAAGTACACATTTGATGGCCTCCTTACGCGGACAGGTGTTTGCCGAAGAAGTCGAAGACCTTCTGCCAGCCGTCGAGCGCCTGCTCCACCCGGTACATGGGCCGGTGGTAGTAGAAGAAGCCGTGCCCGGCGCCGTCATAGCGGTGGAACTTGTAATCCTTGTCGTGTTTCTTAAGCTCTGCTTCGTGCAGGTCCACCTGTTCCGGGCTCGGCGCACGATCGTCATTGCCGAAGAGGCCCAGGATCGGGCAGGACAGGTCCTTGGTCATGTCGAGGGGCTGTACTGGCTGCTTTTCGGGCCGGTCGTCCTCCGCCTGAACCACGCGGCCGCCCCATTGTTCGACCACCGCGTCGATTCTCTGTGTGTTGCACGCATACATGAAGGCCTGCCGTCCGCCGGAGCAACTGCCGATCACGCCAATCTTGCCGTTGCTGTAGGGCTGCGCCTTGAGCCACTGCACCGCGGCTTCGGTATCTGCGACCACCTGGCTGTCCGCCACACCGCCTTCGGCCCGCGCCTTGGCGGCGACATCGTCCGGGTCGCCCTGGCCGACGCGCTCATACAGATTGTGGCTGATCGCGGCATAGTCGTGATGGGCAAATTTGCGCGTCATCTCGCGGTAAAATTCACCCCAGCCCGGCAGGTGATGGATCAGCACCACGCCGGGAAACGGCCCCGGTCCCATCGGCCGCGCCGTATAGGCCGAAACCGGATCGTTGTTGTCGCCCCTGATGGTGATCATCTCCGCGATCATGCCTTCGTACGCCATTGCCGTTCCCTCCGTAGGTTGAACTGTTTATGCAAGAGGTTAAATCCGGCGCCCCGAGGAACGCAATTGTGACGCGAACGTCGCCGTGTTTGATTACATTAAACGAAAGTTCACAACGCGTCGACGCTTGTCTTGGCATCGAAAAATTATCCGGCGAAATTGGATAGTCACCTCCCCTTATCGCCAAACTGTAACTTTGATAATGTGACCGTGAGCGACGCAAGATTGTGCAGGCTCAGACGATCGCGGTTGTCCCGAACCTCTGGCACACGGTATTTGCCTTGTAGGAATTTGATGCTACGGCTGAAGGGGGGCGCGCCCGACCGCTGCCTTAGCACTGACGGATGGCCGTTTCCCGCCGCTCAGACGATGAAATCCATCCGTGGCTGCCCAATGGCGACTTGCGACCCGAAGGAGTCGTTCACGATTTTCGGGGACCTAGCCCTCCAAACACAGCCGTTCGCCCACAGCCGCCGAGACTGTGACTTGGGAGCCGTGACCTCTACGCTGTAGCGTGCTTTGTTTGCCTACTCTTTGACGTTGACTTCGATGTAACAGGTTCCTCGTCTACTAGAGCCGTCCCAGTTAATCTTGAAGTTGGTGACGCCGGACCCCGCGCCTACGATCTTGAACAATACATCGCGCTCATCATTTTTCATCGGGGGTACGATCTTCGCCACGAGAGGATCTCCCTTTTCGGCGATTTGAAATTCAATAAAATCACTCCCGTTAAGACCCCACTCCACGGTATCGCCTTTCTTGACTTCCAGCGTCTGAGGGCCACAAGTGTGCGCCCAGGCCGCCGATGGCAAGAGTAGCGCCAAGAAGACGTAACAGCAGAATCGAGTCATCATTTGAATTCCCCTCCCCCGGCAAACAGATGGATGGCCTACTCTGATGGGCGGTCGCTGCAGGGTGCAGCTTAAAGAAGGGCGGCCGTCAGCCCTTGGAGAGATGGGAGCGCACTTCTTGGCGGCGCTTGAACGCAGTATACGCCGAAAACAAAGCGGATAAGGTGTTCAGAATGGACGTATCACGTTCGGGACGAATGGCCGGATCTGGCCGTTTCCAGCCTCATGCACTGCAACATCGAGGTGCGTGGCCGCGAGGCCCCGCTGAACGGCAAGAACCGACCCCAATCCAACCTTGGCCCTGCCGGACACGTTCAGTGTTAATGACAACGCTGCGAAAATCCAACGATCTGTCTCGAACAGCCCACGGCATCGAGCGCCCCTCACGCCGCCGGAAAGGAGCGCAAACGCCAGAACAGTCTCATTCGAATCACTCGGGCAATCCCGCGTCACCCAAGTCACTAACGATTCGTTCCACCACTGCTTCGTCTCGAAATACTTGCTGCTCACTAAACCGAGTCAACGAGAAGTCCTCATTCTCCGAGAGGATCTCTGCTCCTATCCGTTTTGCTTCCGCGGTCCAACCGGCGCGAACGAGTGAACTGGCGAGAATCACACGTCCCTGAATAGTATGTGGAGCCAGACGCAGCACTTCCTGCGCCGCGGTCACTGCAAGTCCTATTTCTCCAGCCTCACGATACGAAGCAGCGAGAATCTCGAGGAACCACGGCGGATATACGGGCGACAGTCGTATCGCCCGTTTGATGTGGGTGAGCGCGGCTTGCGGTTCGCCACAATGCAACAAGACGTTTGCGAGAAAGCCGTTGGAATTTGTGCAGCCAGGGCGGATGAGTACGGCGCCGCGGGCAACTTCCATCGCCTCCTCGTAGCGCCCCTGAAGCAATCGAACATTGCCAAGCACGGTGTGTGCTTGCCCGTCGGCGTCCTCCAATGCGACAGCTTTCTCCGCCCACGCTCCAGCATCGAGGCGCGCCCGCTCGAGATCTGCAGCCCAGCCTCGGGTCGCTTCAAACCAGAGACACATCGCAATCCAGGTCGGCCCAAGTGGCGAATCCGGAACCAACTCCGCGATGCGCTCAAAGTGTCCCTTGGCTTTGGCAATGGACTCGGCGTTCATCTGAAAGAATTCGTGGATGCCGCGATAGAATAGATCTCGAGGCCTTGGGCTGGACAAGCACTTACGCCAAATCCGAGCTTGTTCTCCGCTTGCAAGCTTTACATCAAGCGCAGTAATCACGCGTTCAGTAATTTCATCCTGAAGGGTAAACTCGTCATCGACACTACGATCGTATTGCTCAGCCCAACTCACCATATTGTCCGTCGTGTCGGTCAATTGAACGTTCACTCGTACGCGATCTCCCGAGCGCCGAACACTCCCTTCCATGACATGTCTCACTCCAAGAAATCGTGCAGCCTCGATTGGATCCTTACCCCGGAAGGCATTGGCTGCACCAGCGGCGATCAAGAACAGTCCCGACATCTTGACCAGCGCGTTCTGGATGTCGATTCGAAATCCGTCCGCAAACGCATCCCCAACCGGATCTTCACCAATGAACGTAAACGGCAACAAAACGATAGACGGCTTCTCGGGTAGTGGGAGATCAAGGGATTCCAACTGTGGAGGGACAGTGGCACTTTCCTCGTGAATCTCTTTGGTTCGAGAGAGGGCGTAAGTGCTGGCGGCAACAGCTGATAATGTGAACTTGTCATCATCCGCCAAACACTCCCGAACTACTTCAGTTACGTGAATCTCGTTCGGCGGCGCTGACGCGCAAAGAGTTGCGGTACGCGCAATTGCTGCGCCAAGCACACCTTCCTCATTCCTGTCCAGCTTCCCAACATCGATACTGTAGCGGTAGTGAACTCTCTCCTGCGCAGGCATACTTGCATTTTTCTGTTCGATCGTATCGCGTACCTGTCGGGCACAAACCACGCACTCTTTAACCTCGTCGAATGCCGCTAGTACGGCCTCTCCCGGCGTATCTAGCAAGTCACCACCCCGCTTCTCGATCTCACTCGTCAACATCCGGCGAGCATGGTCGAGAGCAGCACGGGTCTCCCGGTGGTCCACACCCATCAGCACACTGTAGGCGCGAACCTCTGCACGAAAAACGACTGCATCATCTTTTTCAAGCCTCCGAGCGGACGCGTGTACCTGCCAAGCATGAACGGGCGACGGGATGTTCTTGACCTTGCAGTCACCCAAGTCCTCAAACCCAAGAGGCAGGCGATTACCCACGGCGGATCGAACGGCGTCCGAGACGCAAATGCCGCCCGGGACGGCCAATGCCTCGAGACGCGCTGCGATGTTGACGCCGTCCCCATAAACTTCCCCGCGATCGTCGATGACTTCACCGAGGTTTATGCCGATGCGGAACTGTAGCTGACGCTCTGCCGGCAATGCCGCATTCCGTTCGGTTCGCATTTGCTGGACCCGCAAGGCACATGCCAGCGCATCGGTAGCACTGGCGAAGTCTGCAAGCACTGCGTCGCCTGCATAGTGTCCCACCCGTCCTCGATGCGCCTGCACCAGTTCGGCAATTAGATCCAGGGACTTAGTGAGACCACGGTGGGTCTCATCTTCATCCAACGCTGTCAACCGGCTGTATCCGGCCACATCGGCATACAAGATGGCAGCAAGTTTGCGTGGCAGGCGGTCTTCCATGAAGGAGTGGTCTTCTTAAAGATTGGGCGCTACTGGGATACTATCGCGGGCATGTGTGGGGGGCGAGGAATCGTTTCGGGCTGACAAGCGGATCCGAAAATAGGGCAGGCGGTTATCGTGGCGGCGGCTATTCGAGCCCGCTGCCCCGGCGGATAACATCGATATACGCTTCCAACCCTTCCTCGCAACAAAGGCCTGCCTTGACGAGGCCACTGCCAAAGAGCCGCACATCGACCTCGCGCTTGAACTGCCACCATTCCATGTGCGTTGAAATCTTCGGCGTCCAGTAGACTAAGAATTCGTCGAACTGTTTTAACGTGGCCCGCGCTTCTTGCTGTTTGTCGAGATGAGCATAAGTGGCTGTCAACGGCAACAGTATGTTCTTGTTTTCTGAATTGAGCCCAAAGGCGCGTTTCAACGCTGCCTCCGCTTGCGTGTATTGTTGCAACATCAGGTGGGCCGTTCCGAGCACGTAAAGGTGAGGCGCGGGGTAGTAAGGGTCCAGGCGCATTCCGTTTTCCGCTGACGTGATGGCCTCTTCGGCGCGGCCCGCGAAGATCAGGGCCCAGGCCATTGCCTGATGCCCCTCCGGATCGTTCGGATCCAGTGTTACGGCCTGCTCCGCCTCACTGATCGCCTTGTCGAACTGCCGATAGTCCGAGGATATCTGGGATTCGATCTGGTACGCCAGCGGCGTTGGATTCTGCATTGCCTGTCGTAGATAGTAGTCCGTCTTGTGGAACGACCCAATCCACGAGACCACGATGTTCCTGTTCGGATTCACGATTAAGGACCACGCAAAGTTCTTTCGATAGGTGATCCAGTAAATTGACGCGAGTGCCGCCCAAGCCCGTCCATAGTCCGGATCCAGCTCGGTGGCTCGCTCGAGATAAGGGATAGCCTCGACGAAATCCTCCGGCGTGTAGCGTCGGTACAACTGCCAGCCTTTCAGATACGCGTCATGGGCCTCCGGGTTATCGGTGCCCTTGCGCGCCCGTCGTACTTGCTCGTCAGGGGTGAGCCTGATCTTGAGCTGGCCGATGATCTCGCCCGTTACCTTATCCTGCAACGCAAATATGTCGGTCAGCGACCCGTCATAGCGCTCCGCCCAGATATGCTCACCGCTGGCGCCATCGATGAGCTGGGTGTTGATGCGAACGCGGTCGGCAACGCGTCGCACACTGCCTTCCAGCACGTATTTGACACCCAGTTCCCTGGCCACGTCAGGCACAACGACGGATCTGTCTTTGTAGGTGAACACCGTATTGCGGGCGATTACGAAAAGACTCTCGATTTTCGCCAGGTCGGTGATCAAATCCTCGGTCATGCCGTCGACAAAATATTCCTGGGATGAATCGTCGCTCAGATTGTCGAACGGAAGAATGGCAATGGACGGCTTGTCCGGAAGCGGATGGGCCGGCGTGGCCTCGGGGTGCCACGGCTGCCACCAAGCGAGACCACCGCCAACGATGATTACCACTGCTGCCGCCAGCCCAATCACATAACGGGACCGGGATTGCGCGGCTGGCGGTCCCACGTCGGCGGCAGGCGCCTCCGGGTCAGGGGTCGCACTATCATCTATCAGCGAGACAGAATAAGCCCGCACGCGCTCGTCGAATCCCTTCAATTCCCGTTCGCCCAGACTGGCGAATTCGAACGGCAGACGCTTAGGCACAGTCTGGTAAGCGGCATCCTGAATACACACCCCACCCGGCTCAGCCAATTGCTCCAGTCTTTGTGCCAGCACTATGCCTTCGCCGGTGACCGTGTTATCGGCAACCACGACCTCTCCCAGGGCGATGCCAACCCGAACTACCGGGCAGATCTCATCGGGGAGGCCGTCGTTGTGGGCAGTATTTGCCTCCTGAAAGGTAACCGATGCACTAACCGCATCCGAGGCTTTGGAAAACTCTGCGACAAGCGCGTCGCCTCGAATCTCATGGGGGGTTCCCCCATGACCGATGATGGTCTCAGAGAAACGTCGGAAGGCGTCTTGAATGCGTTGGTGAGCAAGAGTTTCGTTCGCCTGGACGAGTGCCGTCGAGCCCACCACATCGGCGTGCAATAGAACAGCCAGCTTACGAGTCAGACTCTCGTCCATTCGGCGCTGCCCTTCTTCAGGTTGGAAGCATTCGACCGATGGTAGCGCCACAGCGTCTCGGACGCGAGCAAACGACAGCAAACATGAAGCGTGAAACCGTTATCCTCGAGCTATCTCGGGCAACCCGGCATCGCGCAATGCGTCTAGAAGTGTCTCCACCGATGGGTCCCATCTTCATCCTCCCCGGTCAACCGACTGTAATCGGCAACATCCGCGTAAAGGATGGCAGCAAGCTTACGGGGTAGACGGTCTTCCATGCGGAGGTGCTTCTCCAACCTGGGGGGTACAGAAGATACTATCGCCGGGGCTTGTGGATGGCGAGCGACGGTCAGCTGCGCAAGCGTATCCGGACATTTCAATGGATGGTTGCGATAACTCCCTGTATTCGTGTGTGACCATGGGGGTAGGATGTGCTCGCGAGAGCACCAGAAGATTGCAACGCCCAAACCGGTAAAAAGACCTTGTCCGATCCCATAGACCTTTCCAGCTGCAATGCCCTGTGGACTCACGCGCGGCTTGCAACAATGGCGCCGGCAGGGGGGAATCCCTACGGCGCCATCGAAAACGGCGCTATTGCAGTGGCTGCAGATCGCATCCGCTGGGTGGGCGACCAATCACGATTACCCAGCCACATTCCCGCCGGCGTAAGCGTGCACTCGGCGGGCGGCCGCTGGGTGACGCCCGGGCTCATCGACTGTCACACCCATCTCGTATACGGCGGCGATCGCGCCAGGGAGTTCGAGCAACGCCTGACCGGCGTCAGCTACGAGGAGATCGCCCGCCAGGGTGGCGGCATCGTTTCGACGGTCACGGCGACGCGCGCAGCAAGCGAAGATCAGCTGGTGGATTCGGCAGGTCCGCGGCTGGCCGCCCTGGTGGCCGAGGGCGTTACCACCATCGAGATCAAATCCGGGTACGGACTCGATGGGGATACGGAGCTGAAAATGTTGCGTGCGGCCCGTCGCCTGGGTGAGGGCGGTGGCGTCGATGTCGTGACAAGCTTTCTCGGTGCACACGCGCTACCGGCGGAGTACGCCGGGCGCGGCGATGACTACATCGACTTCGTGTGTGCCCAGGTGATGCCGCGGGTAGCGGAGCTCGGCCTTGCCGACGCCGTCGATGCGTTCTGTGAAGGCATTGGATTCACGATTGCACAGACTGAACGCGTGTTCCACAAAGCCAGGGCACTGGGCTTGCCCGTCAAATTGCACGCCGAGCAACTCTCCGATCTGGGCGGTACGGCGCTCGCCGCACGCTTCGGCGCACTGTCGGCGGATCACCTGGAATACGTATCCGAGCCATCCATCGAGGCCATGGCCGAATCCGGGACCGTCGCCGTTGTACTCCCCGGCGCATTTTATTTTCTGCGCGAGACCCGTAAGCCGCCGGTGGATTTGTTTCGCCGGCACGACGTACCCATGGCCATCGCCACCGACAGCAATCCCGGGAGCTCACCGGTCAGCTCGTTGCTGCTGATGTTGAACATGGCCTGTACCTTGTTCCAAATGACGCCGGAGGAGGCTCTAACGGGTGTTACACGTCACGCTGCGGCGGCGCTGGGGAGGGCGGACGAGGTGGGCACCTTGGAAGCGGGTAAGCAGGCGGACTTCGTCCTCTGGGACATTGACCACCCCGCGGAGCTTGCCTACCGCATCGGTTTCAATCCCTGCCACCAAGTGATCAAGAGCGGCCGCCGGTCGAACCCCTGACCGACGGATGCCGGAATTCTTCAAGTCTGACTCGCGCTCCACTCCAGCATCGTTTCCAACAGCCTGCGCAGAGTAGGGCGCACGCCGTCCGCCAGATCCTCGCGGTAGTCGTAGGGCGGATTCTCGTCCATGTAGCTGCATTGGGCCTGCTCGAGTTGCACTGCGTGCACCTTGTTGCCGGGATCGCCGTAGGTTCGGGTGATATAACCACCGGTAAAACGGCCGTTGACGACTTGGGTGTAGTCGCTTGCGCTTTCGAGCACTGTCGTCAGGGCCGCTTGCAGTGATGGATCGCAGCTCGTGCCGCCGGCGGTGCCGAGATTCAGGTCCGGCAGTTTTCCCTCGAAGAATCTCGGTACTACCGAGAGGATGCTGTGGGCATCGAAGAGCAATGCGATGCCATGACGTGCTTTCAGTGCCGCCAGGGTCGAGGCGATCCGATCGTGGTAGGGCTGCCAGTAGCGATCCCGGCGCGCGCCGATTTCACTGGCGCCGGGTGCTTCGCCAACCCGGTAGATGGCCGTCTCATCGAAGCACCGGGTCGGGCACAGTTCGGTATTGTCGGCGCCGGGGTAGAGGGGCTCGCCATCGGGTGGGCGGTTGAGATCGATGACGAAGCGTGAATAAAAAGGTCTCAGAATGCTGACGCCCAGCTCCCCGGCGAAATCGTAGAGCCGCGTCATGTGCCAATCCGTATCCGGCGTGGTGCGGGCATATGCCGTCATGCAGTCGGCCAAATCCAGGGGAATGGCGGTGCCGTCATGGGGCATGCTGACCAGCAGCGGCGTCGTGCCCTCGGTGAATTCGAACGTATCCATGGAGAGGCTCCAGGAGACATTCTACTTTGACTCCGACAAAGTAGAATGGTCGTGTTTCCCAACACGGCTGCAGTGGGTAGACCTATGAGCAAGGGTACACGCATTTCCAACCGCATTGTGCGATCTCCGCGGGGTACGAAATTAACCGCCAGGAGCTGGCTGACGGAAGCGCCGTTGCGCATGCTGATGAACAATCTGGACCCGGAAGTGGCGGAGAGGCCCCAGGAGCTGGTGGTTTACGGCGGTATCGGGCGCGCGGCCAGGGATTGGGAATGTTTCGACAAGATCGTCGATGTGCTGGAACGCCTGGAGGGTGATGAAACCCTGCTGGTGCAGTCGGGCAAGCCCGTGGGGGTATTCAAGACCCATCCGGACGCGCCGCGGGTGCTCATCGCCAATTCCAACCTCGTGCCCCATTGGGCCAATTGGGAGCACTTCAACGAGCTCGATCAGCAGGGCCTCATGATGTACGGGCAGATGACCGCGGGCTCGTGGATCTACATCGGTAGTCAAGGCATCGTTCAGGGCACCTACGAGACTTTCGTGGCCATGGGCCGGGAACATTTCGACGGTGATTTATCCGGGCGCTGGATTCTGACCGCGGGACTTGGTGGTATGGGTGGCGCCCAGCCATTGGCGGCGACCATGGCCGGGGCTTCCATGCTTGCGGTGGAATGCGATCCGTCACGCATCCGTAAGCGTCTGGAGAGCGGCTACCTGGACATGATGGAGTCCAATCTGGACACCGCACTGGCGCACATTGAGCAGGCCAAGACGGATGGCAAGGCTGTTTCAGTGGGACTTGTGGGCAACGCCGCCGAGATTCTCCCCGAGCTCGTACGCCGCGGCGTGCACCCGGACGCCGTAACCGATCAGACCAGCGCCCACGATCCGCTCAACGGTTACCTGCCCGCCGGCTGGACTTTGGAGCAGGCCGTGGAGCTGCGTGCCCGGGAACCCGAGCGGGTTGTTGCGGCGGCAAAACAATCCATGGCCGTGCACGTGCGCGCCATGCTCGAATTCAATGCCCTGGGAATTCCAACTTTCGACTATGGCAACAATATCCGCCAGGTCGCGCTGGAGGAGGGTGTCGACAACGCCTTCGACTTCCCCGGTTTCGTGCCCGCGTACATTCGGCCGCTGTTCTGCCGTGGGGTGGGACCCTTTCGCTGGGCGGCGCTGTCCGGAAACCCCGAGGATATTTTCCGCACCGACGCCAAGGTCAAGGAGCTCATTCCCGACGACCCGCATTTGCACAACTGGCTCGCCATGGCTCGCGAGCGCATCCAGTTTCAAGGACTGCCGGCGCGCATCTGCTGGGTGGGTCTTGGCGAGCGGGCGCGGCTCGGCCTTGCCTTCAACGCCATGGTGGCCAGCGGTGAGCTGGAAGCACCCGTGGTCATCGGCCGCGATCATCTGGATTCGGGTTCGGTGGCGAGCCCCAATCGCGAGACCGAAGGCATGCGCGACGGCAGCGATGCGGTTTCCGACTGGCCGCTGTTGAACGCCTTGCTGAACACCGCCAGCGGTGCCACCTGGGTGAGTCTGCACCACGGCGGTGGGGTCGGTATGGGTTTTTCCCAGCACGCGGGCATGGTCATCGTGTGTGATGGCAGCGAGGACTCCGCGCGCCGCATCGCGCGCGTGTTGACGAACGATCCCGCTACCGGCGTTATGCGCCATGCCGACGCCGGTTACGAGACTGCACAGCAATGTGCCCGGGAAAAGGGTCTCGATCTGCCCATGGAGGAAGGCTAGCGGGCAGGACAACGGAGACCGTATGAATAAAGCCTACGTACTGGACCGAACTGAGCGCGAGCTCAATCGGCTCGACCTTCAGGGGATCATTTACCGCGACGCCACCCGGCGGGCATTGACGGACTGCGGTATCGCGACAGGTATGCGGGTCCTCGATATCGGTTGCGGTTCCGGCGATGTCACGCGGCTGGCGGCGGAGCTCGTAGGCCCGTCGGGCTCGGCGCTCGGCATCGATATGGACGCTGAGTCCGTGCAATCCGCGAGGGCGAGAGCGGCGCAACTGGGCATTGGCAACGTCGCCTTCGAGGAAGGCGAGGCGGGATCCTTTGCCGAACCCGGCACCTTCGATGCACTGACTGGGCGCTTTTTTCTGATGCATCAGCCGTCTCCCGCGCAAACCCTGGCCGAGGCCGCCAGAGCACTTCGACCCGGAGGCGTCATCATGATGCTCGAGTCGCACATGGCCGGGTTGCTGGACACACAACACTCTTTTCCCCATTCTGAAATCTACGACGAGGTCGTACGCTGGAAATGTCGCGTCGTCGCGGCTGCCGGCGCGGACATCGAAGCCGGTCTCGGTCTTTACCGAATATTCCAGGCGGCGAAATTGCCTGCCCCCGACCTTCGTATGGAAGCTCCTGTCGGGGGCGGTGCCGACAGTCTTATCTATCGCTACATGGCGGAGAGTGTTCGGAGTATGCTTGCCATGGCCGATTCCCATGATATCCGTGGTTTCGGCGCCGAGAATGCGGAGCAGCTCGAGGAGAATCTACGAAATAGCGTCGTATCGAGTGACGGAGTGCTTGTCTGCTGGCCGGTTGTTTCAGCGTGCTGTCAACTGTCGGGCGCGGCGGCTTAGCAATGGAAGCAATCACCAAGATCTGCGGGCCGTCTTTTATCTAACGTCAATAACTGAAACTGGAGAGGGGGTAGAACAATGCCAAGATTCGTTATCGAACGAGACATTCCGGAGATCGGATCGGCGGATCGTGCCGCAATGCGCGACGCGTCCCAGAAATCCAACGGTGTATTGCAATCGATGCAGGCGGAAGGAAAGAATATTTACTGGGAGCACAGCTACGTGGTGAATGACAAGACCTTCTGTATTTATCGCTCGGACAGTGAGGCCTTGGTGATGGAACATGCCGAGCGAAGCGGCTTCCCCGCAACGACGGTCACGGAAGTACGCCGTATGATCGACCCGCTGACGGCAGAGTCGGCCGCGTAACCACAGGCTTCAGGATCGCTTGGCGAAACAGTGAGAACCTGGAGCGTAATTCGTGGCAACAGAAGGCGGCGGTAAGAATCGAAAATACGAGATCTGGGGTTGGAGCCTGTTCATCGTATCCGCCGTCTTCTTTGTTGCCTCCACCGCGATAAGCGGCGATATCCCCGGGCTGTTCGGCAGCCTGTTCTTTCTTGCCGCCTGCATCGTGTTTCTCGTGCCCTATTTGAGATCGGCGGAGTAAGCAGGATGCTCTACATGGTGATCGAGCGTTTTAAGAACCAGGATGCCGTGCCGGTTTATCGTCGCTTTCACGAAAAGGGGCGCATGACGCCGGATGGGCTCGAGTACCTCTCCAGCTGGGTGGACACGAAGCTGGAGCGTTGCTATCAGATCATGGAGACATCGGATCCAACACTCATGGACGAGTGGATTGAAAATTGGAGTGACATCGTGGAGTTCGAGGTCATTTCCGTTACTTCCTCGGCGGATGCCGCCCAGGCCATGCAAGGAAAAATCTAGCCAATTGCGGTCCGTAGCTTCAGTCTTCGTCCAGTGACATCAAGCTGGCATTGCCACCTTGGGCCGTCGTATTGACGGACAGGCTGCGTTCGGTGGCGAAACGATACAGATAGCGAGGTCCACCCGCCTTCGGCCCGGTGCCGGAGAGTCCTTCTCCCCCAAATGGCTGGACCCCGACGACGGCGCCGATCTGGTTGCGGTTGACGTATGTGTTTCCGACCTTCAGGCGCGAGTGAATGTATTCGATGCTTGTGTCGATGCGGCTGTGTATGCCCACCGTCAGTCCGTAACCGGTGGCGTTGATATCGTCGATGACCGCATCCACCTCGGCGGCACGGAATCGAATCACGTGCAGGATAGGGCCGAACACTTCCCGTTCCAGCTGAGCGATGGATTCAATCTCGAAGGCCCGGGGTGCGAAGAAGGTTCCCGCGGCGCATTGGCTGCCGAGTGCGCATTCGTGGATGAGACGTGATTCTTTTCCCATGCGCGCGGCATGAGTTTCCAGCACCTCCAGTGCCGTGGCGTCGATCACCGGACCCACGTCGGTGCTGAGCAGCGCGGGATCGCCGACGGTGAGCTCCGCCATTGCCCCCGTGAGCATCTCGATGGTTTTGTCCGCGATGTCCGACTGCAGGTAGAGCACGCGCAAGGCCGAGCAACGCTGGCCTGCGCTCTGGAATGCCGATGCGATTGTGTCGGTGACGACCTGCTCAGGGAGCGCCGAGGAATCCACGATCATGGCGTTCTGGCCACCTGTTTCCGCAATCAGCGGCACGATGGGGCCGCCCTTGCTCGCCAGCGTCTTATGAATGGCGCGCGCGGTTTCCGTCGATCCCGTGAATACAACGCCGCCGATCAGCGGATTGTTGACGAGGGTCGTGCCCACGGTTTCACCGTCGCCGGGAAGAAGCTGCAGCACTTCCGCCGGGACGCCTGCTTCGTGCATCAGCGTTACGGCATGATGAGCGATGAGCGGCGTCTGTTCCGCCGGTTTGGCGACCACCGCGTTACCCGCCGCCAGCGCCGCCGTTACCTGGCCGGTAAAGATGGCGAGGGGGAAATTCCACGGACTGATACACGCAAATACGCCGCGCCCGTGCAGAGAAAGCTCGTTGCGCTCGCCGGTCGGACCCGGGAGGCTCATGGGCTCTGCGAAATCCCGGCGGCAGCGGCCCGCGTAATAACGACAGAAGTCCACTGCCTCGCGGATCTCGGCGATCGCATCGGGCACGGTCTTACCGGCTTCGCGCACCGCAAGGGCCATGAGCACCGGCATGTCCCGTTCCATCAACTCCGCCGTTCGTTCCAGGGCAAGGGCCCGTTCCTCCGCATCGGCAGCGTCCCAGGCCGGTGCCGCGTTGGCGGCGCCTGTCATGGCAATGTCCACCTGTGCGGGATCCGCCGTGATGACGGTGCCCACCTGGCGTCGCCGATCGGCAGGATCCAGAATCGGTTGCCGTTCTCCTTTCTGATTTACACCGCCGATGAGCGGCGCGGCACGCCAATCGCGCTCCAGCGCTTTGCGCATGTCCGCATCCAGAGGTTGTAATTCCATCGGATCGGAAATATCGATGCCGCGAGAATTACGGCGCTCCGGTTGGTAGATATCCGGCGGGGCGGGGATGCGCGGGTGGGGTTTGACCGAGAGGCTCTGCATCTTCTGCAACGGATCGGCGATGATGTCGTCCACCGGTGCGCGTTCGTCGACGATGCGATTGACGAAAGAAGTGTTGGAGCCGTTCTCCAGCAATCGCCGTACCAGGTAGGGCAGCAGGTCTTCATGGCTGCCTACCGGTGCGTAAATACGGCAGGCGAGCGCCTGACCATCGCTTCCCACCACCTGCTCGTAGAGGGCCTCGCCCATTCCGTGCAAACGTTGAAACTCGTAGTCCCGGCGTTGTCCGGCCATCTCCACGATGGTCGCCAGGGTGTGGGCGTTGTGGGTGGCGAACTGGGGAAAGAATGCATCGCCATGAGCGAGAACCCGGCGTGCGCAGGCGATGTATGACACATCCGTCGCCGCCTTGCGCGTGAATACGGTATAGCCTTCGTACCCACCTTCCTGGGCGAGCTTGATCTCCGAGTCCCAGTAGGCGCCCTTGGTGAGGCGCAACATCAGCCGCCGGCCGTTGGCCCGCGCCAGCTCCGCGAGCCACTCGACGGTGGGGTATGCGCGCTTTTGATAGGTTTGCAGGGCGAGCCCGAAGCCTTCCCAACCTTTGAGCGCGTCGTCGCTGAAGACGGACGCGATGATGTCCAGGGACAGCTCCAGACGGTCGGCCTCCTCGGCATCCACGGTGAACCCGATGTCGACCTCCCGCGCGTGGGTGGCGAGCGCCATCAGTCGCGGCACCAGCTCGGCCATGACGCGCTCGCGTTGGGCAAATGCGTACCGTGGGTGCAGGGCCGAGAGTTTGATGGAAATGCCGGATGATTCGATGGGTCCGCGGCCTGCCTCCTGCGCGCCGATGGTGGCGATGCCGTCGCTGTAGGCATCGAAGTAGCGTTTCGCGTCGGCGGCGGTGTGGGCCGCCTCGCCGAGCATGTCGAAGGAGTGCCGGTAACCACGCTCCTCGTCGGCGGATGCGCGGTCCAGCGCTTCGGTGATGCTGCGCCCCATGACGAACTGCCGCCCGAGTATGCGCATACCCTGGGTGATGGATTGGCGAATCACGGGATCGCCGAACCGGCCCACCAGGCGTCCGAGCACGGATTTCAACGATTGATCCCGGTATTCGTGCAAGGACACGACCCGTCCCGTGAGCATCAATGCCCAGGTCGACGCATTGACGAAAACCGATTCGCTGTTGCCGACGTGTTTCTCCCAGTCCGCCGGCCCCAGTTTGTCGCGGATCAGGCGATCCGCTGTCTCCTGATCGGGAATGCGCAGCAGCGCTTCGGCGAGACACATGAGCACGACGCCTTCCTGACTGGATAGCTCGTACTCCTGCATGAAGGCGTCGATGCCGCCCTTGCCGATGCGATGACGCCGCACTTCGCCGACCAGGGCACGGGCGCGCTCGGCGATGCGATCCAGCGAGTCGCGGTCCAGATGCGCTGCATCCAGCAGCCTTTCGACGACTTCTGTTTCGTCGCGCCGGTGCCATTGGGCGATTTCGCCGCGCAGGCCGTCGCGCTGGGGCAGGGGTTTGTCGAATATCATTTGTCGATAGCGAAATTCGCAGCGGCGCGCCTCAGCCAGACGCCGCCCATTTCAGACCCGGTTGTTGCAAATGCCATTCCGTAGCCTGCTGGTAAGCATGGCCGATGCGCAGCACCCTGTCTTCATGGAAGGGGCGACCGTAGATCATGAGTCCGATAGGCAGCCCGTCTCCCGTCAGGCCGCAGGGTACGCTCAAGCCGCACAGATCGAGGATGTTGCCGATGGCGGTATTGCGCAGGTACATCAGATTCTTGTGCGAATACATTTCCATGTCACCATTTGTCTCGGCAAGCGTGCAAGCCGGTATGGGCGTGGTCGGGCACAGCACGGCATCCACATCCATGAGCTGACCAACGGCCTCCAATCGCAGGCGTTTCCAGTCCAGGGTCGTTTGCAGATAGTCCGCCGCCGTGACATCGCGTCCGTTGATCATGCGCGAGGCAACTATTGGATCGAGCTCATCGTAGTGCTCGTCGATGAAACGGCGATTGATGGCGTAGGCTTCGGCGGCGATCACCAGACCGCGGGGATTAAGAGTGACGGCATCGGCAGCGGCGGGAAAGTCCAAGCTGCGCACGTGGGCACCGAGGCTCTCGAAAGTTTGCGCTGCGGCGCGCACCGCTGCCGCCACTTGCGGATGGGCGTCATCCCAGAAGATGGTTTCGGCGATGCCGATGCGCAGTCCTTTGACGCCCTTACGAAGGTTCGTCATGACATCCTGCAAGGGTCGGCCGCGGGTTGTATCGTCGCCGGCATCGGGTCCCTGCAGGGCCTGGTAGATGAGTGCGGCATCCTCGACGCTGCGGGTGAGGGGGCCCACCGAGTCGAGACTCCAGCTGAGCGGATAAACGCCGGCGCGGCTGACCTGGCCGACGGTGGTCTTGAGTCCGGTGATGCCACAAAGGGCCGCGGGGATGCGCACGGATCCACCGGTATCGCTGCCAAGCGCCGCCGGCGCCATGCCGGCGGCCACAGAAACGGCGGAGCCGCTGCTCGAGCCCCCCGGCAGGTGGTGGCTCTGATGCCAGGGATTGTGGGGCGTGCCCAGGTCGCGGTTGACCCCGGCGCCACCGTAGGCGAACTGCACGGTCTTGGTCTTGCCGAGCAGTACCATGCCGGCACGGGTGAGGCGCGCCACCACGGCCGCATCCGCGGCGGCGATGTTGTCGGCGAGCAGCCGGGTGCCCGCGGTGGTGGGCAGGCCGCTCACGTCGAAGAGATCCTTGGCGGCGTAGGGAATGCCGTGCAGCGGCCCCAGATCCTGGCCCGCAGCGAGGGCTGTCTGCGCCGCCCGGGCCGCCGCCAGGGCCCGATCCTTGCAGACGAGCTGGAAGGCGCCAAGCTTTCCATCCAGGTCCTCGATACGCGCTAATAGCGCCTCGGTGAGCGCCACCGGCGACAGTTCACCGGTGCGCAGCCACCGGCCCAGCTCGGTGATGGACTGATAGTGGGGTACGGAATCGGTCACCGGGTAATCCTCGTGATGTCTGCCCGCATCTTAATAGAAAATGCGCCGATCACGCATTCGGCCACGCGAACGCCCCTCCCGCGAAGGAACCACATTACTCGGCGGGGCTCGTCCGGTTGCGGCCTTCAACCAATTTCGCATACATTGTGGAGATACCGTCATATTCGTACCTTGCGGTGCGACATTTTCAGCTGGTCCTGCGGGCCGTTGATCCTGGTATGCCAGTGCCACGCGGTGATTACCGTAGGCGCTAGAAAATAAAGATAAAGGAGGAGTCCCATGCCGAACAATCTCATATCGTTTATACGCCTGATGGCCCTCGCTCTCGCTGCTACCTGTCTTATCGGTACCAGCGCTGCGGCGGCGGAATGCAAGAATCGCGGCGATCTCGATTCTCGCTATTGTGATGACAATGGTGATCTGGTGGCAGACACGCCCACAGACACCGGCAAACTGCTCAATCCCGATACGCTGATCTTCTCGTACACACCGGTGGAAGACCCGTCGGTTTACGAGAACGTATTCACCGAGTTCATGGACTATCTGTCAAAGAAGACCGGCAAAAAGGTCAAGTGGTACGGCGCCGAATCTTACGCCGCCCAGGTGGAGGCCATGCGCTCTGGCCGTCTGCACGTCGCCGGCATCTCCACGGGACCCACGGTCTTCGGCGTGAACCTGGCTGGCTACGTGCCCATGTCCATCATGTGCAAGGGTGACGGTAGCTTCGGTTACAAGCTGCAGCTCATTACCCAGCAGGATTCGGACATCATGAAAGTGAGCGATCTCAAGGGCCGTAAGGTGGCCCACGTGACGCCGTCCTCCAATTCCGGCAACCAGGCGCCGCGTGCGTTGTTCAAGGACATGGGCGTGGTACCGGATCAGGACTACGAGGTCATCTACTCGGGCAAGCACGACAACTCCATCATGGGTGTTGCCAACCGAGACTACGATGCAGCGCCGATTGCCTCGAGTGTCCTCGATCGCATGGCGAGCAAAGGGATCGTCAACAAGGGCGACTTGCGCGTCATCTGGGAGTCGCAGCCGTTTCCGACGACCTCTTACGGCTACGCGCACAATCTGCATCCCGATCTGCAAAAGAGTGTGAGCGACGCATTCCTGACCTTCGACTGGAAGGGCACCGCGCTCGCCAAGGAGTTCGGCAAGCAGGCCGACAAGTTCTGCGCCATCACGTTCAAGGAGCAGTGGAAGCCAATCCGGGTGATCCAGACAGAGAACGGCGTCGTCTACAGTGACGAGGCACTCAAGGGACTCAAGCTCAAGAAGAAGAAAAAGAAGAAGAAGAGCTGAGTCACACTGGAGTCTAAAACTCACCAAGGCCCCGCCTGTGCATACGGGCGGGGCTTATTTGTTGACGTGCGTCGTCCGATATGCTGACCATCACCGAACTCGCCAAGGAATATGCGACCGGCACCCGCGCTCTCGAGAGCATCACCTTCACCATTCACGAACCCCAGGTGGTCGCCATCATCGGCTCTTCCGGAGCCGGTAAGAGCACCCTCATCCGGTGCGTGAATCGCCTGGTGGAGCCCACCTCGGGCCGGGTCGTTCTCAACAACCTCGACGTCACGGCCCTCGGCCGGCGGGAATTGAGAAAGGCGCGGCGGCGCATGGGCATGATCTTCCAGGAGTACAATCTGGTGGAGAGGCTCACGGTGATGGAGAACGCGTTATCGGGACGTCTCGGTTACGTGAGCTTCTGGCAGGCTTACCGGCGGAAGTACCCTCCCGAGGACATCTCGGCCGCTTTTGAGTTGCTCGAGCGGGTCGGGCTCAAGGGCTACCAGGATACCCGAGCCGACGCGCTCTCCGGTGGTCAGCGCCAGCGCGTCGGCATCGCCCGCGCCCTCATGCAGCGACCCGAACTGCTGCTCGTGGACGAGCCAACGGCGAGCCTCGATCCCAAGACGGCGCGACAAATCATGCGTTTGCTGGTCGAACTCGCCCACGAGCGCGGCACGCCGGCATTGGTCAACATCCACGACGTGGGGTTGGCTCAGGCTCATGCGGATCGCATCGTTGGCTTGAGCGGCGGCGTGGTCGTCTTCGATGGTCCACCCGAGGCCGTGACCCCCCAGGTGCTCACCGACATCTACGGCGAGGAGGACTGGAGCACGACCATACGCAAGGTCGACGAGGAAGAGGACCAGAGCAGCTCCCACCGTCTGGAAGGCGAATCGGCGGCTGGATGACCTCGCACGCGTATCCTACGAGCTGGCGCCCGCCGAAGTTCATCCCCAATCCCTATACCCGCTACGGGCTACTGCTGGCAGCAGTGGTCTACTTCACCTGGTCGGTGGGTGCGCTCGACATCGATTGGCATCGTGTGGACCAGGGAATGGCTCGAGCCGGCAATATGTTCGCACGCATGGTGCCACCGGATTTCAGTCGCTGGCAGCTGCTCGCGCGTGGCTTGCTGGAAAGCGTGCAGATGGCGCTCGCAGCGAGCTTCATGGGCATGGTGCTGGCTATTCCGTTGGGGGTTTGCGCTGCCGCCAATCTGGTGCCGAAGCCCGTCTATCTCGCGGCGCGTGGCGTGCTGGTCGTCTCGCGGACGTTCCACGAGGTCATCATCGCCATCTTCTTCGTGAAGATATTCGGTTTTGGGCCTCTGGCGGGTGTGATGACGTTGACGGTGGCGAGCATGAGTTTCATCGGTAAGATGCTGGCCGAAGATATCGAGAACATGCGTGCGGGACAGCTGGAGGCGGTTCGCGCCACCGGAGCCAGCTTCGGCAAGATGCTCCTCTACGCGGTCCAGCCTCAGATGTTGCCGCGTTATGTGGGTGTATCTATCTACCGTCTGGACGCCAACATCCGCCATTCCACCGTAGTCGGTATCGTGGGCGCCGGCGGTATCGGCCAAACCCTGGCGGCTACGTTCTCGCGCTACGACTACGACTTCAGTCTGGCGATTCTGCTCAGCATCATCTCGCTGGTTTTCGCCGGTGAATTCTTCAGCAACTGGGTACGCGCGCGCCTGCGCTGAGCCGATTCGACAATGACTCCAGAGGAACACGCACGAAAATACCCCGAAGTGTGGAAGCGATTCACACCGCGGGAAACACTGATCCGCTACAGCTGGTACTTAGGGATCGTGTTCATCGCCGTATGGTCGCTCAGCAATCTCGACATTACCTGGGTTTATTTCCTCGACGCTCACGAGCAGGCAGCAGATCTCCTTGTCCGTATGGTGCCGCCGTATTGGGAATTCTTTGCCGAGATCATCGATCCGCTGGTGGAAACGGTTCACATTGCCACTCTCGGCACCGCCGCCACGTTTTTCATCGCGTTGCCCATCGCGTTTCTGGCGGCCAGGAACACCACGCCCAACGCCGTTACCTGGTTCATCGGTCGTTTCATACTGGTGGCGTCGCGGTCGGTGAATACGGTGGTGTGGGGGTTATTCTTCGTGGCCATATTCGGTCCCGGTCCCATGGCAGGGGTCTGGTCCGTCACGGCGCGCTCCATCGGCTTCGTCGGTAAACTCGTCGCCGAGGCCATCGAGGAGATCGACGAGGGTACCGTGGAGGCCATTGAAGCCACCGGTGCCTCCCGGCTGCAAGTGCTGCTGGTCGCCGTGCTGCCCCAAGTGCTACCCGTCGTGTTTGGAACGATTATCTACCGCTGGGACATCAACATTCGTGAATCCACCGTGCTCGGATTCGTCGGTGCGGGTGGCATCGGCATCGTACTCTACTCCTCCATCAATCTGTTCGCCTGGGACGAGGTGGCGGTGATACTGGTGGCCATCTTCGGAGTCGTCCTGGTGAGTGAGTTTATCTCGGCATCGGTGCGCTCACGCATCACTTAACGCGATCATCATCGAGCAATCGCTGCGCGCTGATTCTCCGAGGCGGGTAGCCGAACTAGTGCCGGCATGTGCCGCTGCAGGTTGTGTCTCGAATTACTTCAGAGACCGGTCACCTACGGAACGACGCGAACAACACCTTTCATGTCGTAGTCTGTCTCGTGGGGTTCGCAGACGTACGGGTAGACGCCCGGCGTGTCGAAGGTGCGTTCAAAGGTCTCATCGGGGAAGAAGTACTCGGACTCCGGCTCGCCCGACTCCTTGAACCAGACGCTGTGGTACTGGCGTTTCTCCTTGTTCACCCAGCGCACCGTGGTGCCGGCCTTGACGGTGATCTCCGGCGGGACGAACTTGTACTTCTGCACGTCAACGGTCACGGTCTCCGCGGCGAGCAGGGGGTTCCCGCTCGCGAGAAAACCGCATGCCAGCAATGCAGCGATAACGAATGCAGCCGTCCTCATGGCATTAGCCTCCGCTTAGATTCACAGCGGCCATGATGACGCTAAAGTCCCCAAAAAGAAAACGGGCATGAGAAACCCATGCCCGTTTCAAGTTTCACCCGGAATCGATCAGGTAACGTGGTGCATCCGATTGTAGACGTTGAACTTGCCGGTGGGGGTTTCCAATCCCTTGATACGCGCTTTCTCCTCGAGGGTGTTGGCATCGTAAATCACGATCTCCCCCTTCGCACGGTCGCCCGGGCCGCGGGCCCACACGGACACCCAGACCTCGGTGCCGTCCTTGTTGAACTCCTGGTGCACCGCGACGGCCTTGGGAAACTCGGTTACGCGTATTGTTTTCACGATCTTGCCGGTCTCCTTGTCCAGCACGACCACCGACTGCTGTACAGAGGGCTCGGGGTGCTTGGTCTGATCGGCCCAGACGTACTTGGAATTCGGGTGAGTCCGTATGAACAATCCCGGCCCATCCGTCTCTACCTTGTAGCAGATCTTCCACGCCTCATCCGGGCGGGTTTTCGGATCGTTGCCCCACACCGTGATCATGCCTTCGCCCAGGTGCGTAGTGCCGGCGACCGGCCCACACTTCGGATCGATCCAGTTGGCGCCGGGCCCCGGGTGCGGCTTCTTGCCGGTCACGATGGAGGCGACAAACTTACGCTCGACCGAATCCATTATCTCTATGCGGTCAGAGGCGTTGGCGGCGATCTGGAAGTAGCGCTGGGTGGGATCGAAAAAGCCGTCATGCAGGAACTTGTGGCTGTTGATCACATCGATGCGCAGGTTATCCAGGTCGCTGTAGTCTACCTGCCAGAGCTGACCGAGCTCCTTTGCAGCCACGATCCAGGTGGGCGCATTCGGGGTGTTGTAGACTGCCGCGACCCGCGACTCGTTCACATACTCGCCGTCGACATTTACACCGCGGGTGGATACGACTTTCAATGGCTCCATGGTCTCAGCGTCCAGAATGACGAAGTGCGGCGGCCAGTAACTCCCGCCGATGACGTACTTGTCCTTCCACTCGCCGTACTGCGACACCGCGACGTCGCGTGCGTCGAAGGCGATCTGGGTCTCGGCCACCACCTTTGGCGGATCCATCCACAAGTCGATCTTGGTCATTCTGCCATCCCGGCCCATGGTGAACCAGAACCTGCCGTCCGAGGACTCCTTCAGTACGTGCACGGCGTAGCCCGTGTCCACCTTCGCTACGACTTCCTTGGTGTCGCCGTCAATCACGCCGAGTTTGCCCGCGTCACGCAGGATCACCAGGAAGAAGTTCTGCCAATTGCGGCTGTGCATTGGCTTTTTTGGATACTCGCTGGGTGGCACGAAGACCTTCCAGCGCTTCTTCATTTCGGCGAGGCTGAGCTCGGGTGGTATCGGCGGCGGCATCTGGATGTAGGTGGCGAGCATCGCGATCTCGTCCTTGGTGAAGATGTCGTCGAAGTTGTTCATGCCGCCTTCGGTGCCGAAGGTGAGAATCCGCTCGAGCTTCTTCTGGCCTTTCTTGCGGGTGTTCTTCGGCTCGAGATTCTTGCCGGTGGCGCCTTTGCGAAGTACGCCATGGCAGCCCGCGCAGCGCTGGAAGTACAAATTCTTTGCGTGCTCGAACTGGTCTTCTGTCAGGGTCGGTTCGGCCGCGGCCGTTGGCGTTGCCATTCCGCTCAGGCCGAGTCCAAGCACCAGGCTGGCGGCAGAGAGGGCAATTGCTGCTCGTTTCATGGCTATCTTTCCTTTTGTTTACTCAGTTTGGCCACGACCGATAGTCTCTTAGCGTCGGACCATCGGCGGGGACCGATCCACGGCACATAGTGCCGAAACCTCACCTGAGCGGTCTTTGACATAGGTCAAATAGCGGCCGGTCGGCCTATGAGTCTTCTTCCTCATAGCCTTCCGGCAGCTTGTGTGCGATGCCCTTGTGGCAATCGATGCACGTCTTACCTTGCTTCTTCGCCTTGGGATGCTTCTTGCGCGGGCGACTCTGCTGTTTCTTGAAGTCCATGGCTTCGAAGGAGTGACAGTTGCGGCACTCGTGCGAGTCGTTCGCCTCCATCGCCGCCCATACGTTCTCTGCCAGTTCGAGCCGTTTGGCCTCGAACTTCTCCTTCGTGTTGATCGAACCCATGACCTTGTGGAGCAGCTCATTGGAGGCCTTGATTTTGCGGATGAGCTTCGGGACCCACTCCTTGGGGACGTGGCAGTCGGCGCAGATGGTCCGCACGCCGGTACGGTTCTTAAAGTGAATGGTCTCCTTGTATTCCAGGTAGACGTTCTCTTCCATCTCATGGCAGGAGATGCAGAACTGCATCGTGTTGGTGTACTCCATGAAGGTATTGAAGCCGCCCCAGAAAATGATGCCGGCAACTCCGCCGATGAGGAAGATGCCACCCCATGTGTACTTGCTGCTGGGTCGCCAGAACCATTGCCAAGAGCGCTGCACTAGACTGATCACGTCGGTCCCCGTATTTCAGAGTGAGCCCATTTTTTGCGGCTGGCTGGTAGAAAGTGACCGACCCAAAGACGCCCTGCCGATCCTGCGGCAGGGCGTCGTGAGTGGGTTTCGACTAGGGCTTCTTCGGCAACGTGGTGATATGCGACATGACGTCCATGACCACCCCGCGATCCAGCGCACGCAGCGCCGGCATCTCCTCGTCGGGTTGACCATTCATTATCTTGTGCATCACTTCCCAGGGATTACCCATCTGCTTGCCGAGCGACTTCTTCATGTCGTCGGGCTCGGTGCCATCCATGCCGTGGCACTTCGCGCACATGGTATTGAAAACGGCCGCACCTTTGGCCTTGTCGCCGCTTTTGGGCATTTTGGTGGCGCTATCGATGTATTTGTCCGCATCGACCTGGCCCTTGGTCACGAAGTTGCCGAGATCCTGCAGATCCGTGTCCGACAGCTTGTCACCGTAGCCGTGCTTGTCGTCTTTGAGCAGTGCGACAACTTTCCCCGGATCGCCGCCGGCCATGCCATGGATGCCCATGATGCCCGTGTAGTGCTTGCCTTTGGCATAGGCGCCGTCTTTGCCCTTGTAGTCCCAGCCGTGGCACTCCTTGCAGCGCCAGGTGTCGCCGGCCTTCTTGGCGTACTTTCCCTCGGCCGGATACAGCGGATGCTTCGTGCCGGGAGCCTTCTCGCCAATTTCCTTGTACCACTTGTCATAGAGAAGACCGCCACGCGCCATGGACGATTCGACCTCCTTGGCCAGGCTCGCACCGGGCCAGGCGAGTACGCCGATGGCAAAGATAATTCCGGCGCCGAGCAATGTTGCTGCCTGCATTTTCTTCATGGTTTGCACTCCCGATGCTGCTGTGAGCGTCCCAGTTCGGTGTTGTTGTATCACGGCTCTCCGGTCACCGGATTGATCCATGTCAAACCCGATTTGCCATCGTGGGGGCTATGGGGTGCGGTCTGGCAGCTGGCGGGATGTAACTTTACTCACCCGTCAGTATTCCTCCACCAACTCTGTCTCGGCAGGAACACTTTCAGCATCGTCAGCGCCTGAATTCCGTACCTCTCTGCCTACGAAAAATCGCGCCAACGGACATTTGACGTTTTCGCAATGGTGCTCGCGCGCGCATTGACGCTGAGTCTGATCGAGAAATACGTACTCGTCACATACCGCGCAGACTTCAAACGGTGAATCAATTAGCTTGGACATATTCTTGACTCTCGCGGCTTGCTCATCACTACCTTCACAATTTCATCTGAACGATCAAGGGCCTCGAGGACAATGATTCAGATCAATCAATCATGGATTTTCCTGCGCCTGTGGGGCAATCCTGCCGCCGGGCTATCTTGATCTCTGTCAATGTGTTGCGGGCGATCCGGCATCAATCTACGCTATATGCCTGGCTCTCGCCGGGCCCAGTCTGCGGCACCGCGTTTATCGTGAGTTCTCACCCATCAGATCCACGCCTCCAGCCAGGACGGCGACGACGCTTTTGGCGCGGCCTTGTTGTCGCCTTGTTCTGCATTCTCGGTACGACGGAAGTGACATCGTCAGATTGGACCGAGAGAGAGGCTACCCGCGAAACCATGCAGGTTATTTTCGAGAATCTGCGTTTTCTGTTTCAGGTCGATATGTCCGACGCAGATTTCGGTAGTTCAGAGAACCAGGCAGAAGTTCTCGAAGCGCTTCGAGAGCTGGACGAGCAGTCAGCAATTCTCGCATCCCATGGTTTTTACGAGGACAGCGCCGGAGTGTTCCTGGCGAGCGTTCTGGAGCGCTATTCCCTCCTGCTCCTGCGAAGCTACGAGCGCGGCGAGCCCCAACGGGTGCAACAGCTTCTCTATGGGATTACCGACGTTTGCATCGCCTGTCACACGCGCTTACCAAGTTCCCGTGACTCGCCGGTCGCGAAGCAATTTGTTGATTCTCAGGCGGCCTGGTCGTTGCCGTTGAACAAAAGAGCGCGGATCCAAGTGGCGATGCGACGTTTCGACGACGCTCTCAGCACCTTGGAAACGATAATTGAATCACCGAAATTTGCCGATCCTGTCGTCTTGGAGGATGTGCTCCGGACTTATTTGATCGTCAACATCCGTGTGAAGGGTGATATGGAACGTCCCATCCCCGTGCTCGAGTCCGTCGAGGAGCGCAGCGTCCCGCAATCGGCATGGCGTGGGGATGTGGAAACCTGGTTGGTGAGTTTGCAGCACTTTCGAGACATGCCGTTCATCGGTGACCCGCTGCAGTCGGCGAGGGACGTGATTGATGCGTCGACCAGTGTGGACTTCCCGAGTCGGAGAAGCGCTCTGGTGGATAATATTGCGGCGTCCAGCCTGCTGCATCGATACCTGGCTTCGAAACCGTCGAGCGCCATGGAGGTCTCCGAGGCGCATTACCTGCTCGGGCTGGCGGAGTATCGGATTTATCGGGACGACTGGCTGCCCCAGGCCGAACTCTACCTGGAGGTCGCCATCGTGCTGGCGCCCGATGCGCCTTGGGCGATGCCCGCATACTCGCTTCTCGTGGAGAAAATACAGCGAACATACCTGCAATCCCCCGGCGGTCGATTGCCGCCGGAAGTCGAGGACCGGCTCAGAGAGTTGAAACAGGCGATTGATGGAAGTAAACCGTCAAGTGCCAGTTTGCGTATCATCCCATCGGGATGACTCAACTGAGACCGATGCAACACGCTGCCAAGATGAAAGGATTCGATGAGTGCGGCATATGCGATGCGAATTAAAGACGGGGCTTGATTTGAGCATTGCCGGTGCGCCGGCAGGCGATACCGTGCATGAAAAGGCCGTCGCGAGCGCGGCAATTCTCGGCCGCGAGTTCCCCGGTGTTAAGTTCGAGCTGTTGGTGGAGCAAGGTAGCTCCGTAAAGGCAGGCGAAGCTTTGCTACGTGACCGTCACCGTCCGGCCGTCGTCTTCACCTCACCAATCAGCGGAACGCTGGGTAGCATCAACCGGGGAGCCAGGCGGGCGCTCGTTTCCCTGACGGTAATTGGCGACGACGCGGACAATGCCGTTGTATTCCATGTGCCCGACATGCCGAGCAGGGCTCAGATCCGGCGGCTGATGTTGGATTCTGGTCTTTGGACGGCGCTCAGGTCGCGACCTTTTGGTCATATTCCCGATCCCGCCGGCGAGCCGAAGGCGCTCTTCGTCACTGCTGTCGATACTGAGCCGCTCGCGCCGGACCCGGCGCTGGTCATCGCGGCGCACCCGTCAGAGTTCTGCCGCGGAATGGATGCCTTGTCGCAACTCACCGAATCACCGCTATACCTCTGCCAGGCGGGGAACGCCGACATACCGGTGGGCGAATCAAGGCGTTTACACGTTGCCGAGTTCGAGGGCCCGCACCCGGCCGGGCTTCCAGGAACGCATATTCATCAACTCTGCCCCATTGGATTCGACGGGGCAGAAGTGTGGCATATCGGTTACCAGGACGTCATCGCCCTGGGCTGCTTGATGGCAACTGGCCGGTCATGGCTGCAACGAGTCATTTCGCTGGCAGGCCCTGCGGTCGACGATCCACGCCTTATTACGCTTCCGGTTGGTGCAGCCATCGATGAAGTAGCGGCTGGTGAACTGAACGATGAAGGTGCGCGGGTAATTTCAGGTTCCTTCTTGTCCGGTCATATTGCTGTCGGCACCGAGGCTTATCTTGGACGACACCATCGTCAGATAACCGCGCTACCGGAAGCGAATCAGGAATCTTTGTCGCCGTGGCGCACAGCGGTGTTTGATACCGCGCTCGGTGGCGAGCCGGGCCCGCTCATTCCTACCGGCGATTTCGAGCGGGTCGCGTTACCAGGCATTCTCCCCGTTCCGTTGCTGCGTGCTCTATTGGTTGGCGACGTTGAACGTGCCCGTGACCTGGGGGCCCTGGAGCTGGTGGAGGAAGATTTGATGCTTCTTTCTTATGTTTGTCCATCCAAGACGGACTACGGATTGCTGCTGAGAAGGGTGCTCGAGCAGCTGCGTGAGGAGGCAACATAAACACACCTGGACGCACCCGTGTGGCGCCGCATGCACGCGCGCCGATCAGCCTGGCGCGAATCCAGGCGATCCGCCTGCTTGCGTTGTTGCCTGTACTGATTGCCGCAGTCATCAACACCGGCCACCAATATCTGTCAGCGCTGAATACGATGGGCGGCGTGGATGAATACGATTGGCGCGGCCGCCTAGTGCAAGACCTGGGTCTGAACTATTCGGATCCTGCAATGTTCGACGTGCTCGCCGCCGGGCTCGTCCACGTGCTGCCGGCGCTGGGTATGGCGCTACTGGTCGGGGGTGTTTGGGAGCAGCTGTTTGCCACCTATCGCCGCCGCAAACGGGAGAGCGGCCTGTTGGTGATCGCCGTGCTCATGACGCTGCTGATGCCGCCCGGGGTGTCCCTGGTGCATCTGGCGGTGGGCATGTCCTTTGCCATCGTTTTCGGTAAGGGCATTTTCGGCGGTGAGGGCAAGACATTCGTCAATCCGGCCCTGGTCGGTGCAGCCGCGATGCTGATCAGCTTTCCCACGGCGCTGACCGGGCACCCCCTGTGGACTGGCATCGCCGGCTATGGTGGCAGCAGAGCGTTCGCCCTGTATCACAACGAGGGCGGTGATGGTCTCGTATCAGCGGGCATCGATTGGTGGGCTGCAGTTTTCGGCAACCTGCAGGGAATGATGGGTACGACCTCGCTGCTCGCTATAGGCCTGGGCGGGGCTTTGTTGATAGTGACGCGCATTGCTTCCTGGCGGCTGATTCTCGGTCAATTGCTTGGCCTCGTGTTGGTCGCCACCGTGTGCAATTTGTTTGGTGGTGAGGAGGGGATCACGACGTTGTCGTGGTATTGGCATGTGCTGCTTGGCAGCTTCGCATTCGGCGCCGTGTTTCTGGCGACGGACCCGGCCAGCTCTGCTTCGACCAATGCGGGGCGCTGGGCGCAGGGACTCATCGTCGGCGCGCTGGTCGTGACCATGCGGGTTGCCAATCCGGCACATCCCGACGGCGTAATCCTCGCCATCCTCATGGGTTCCATACTGGCGCCGCTCATCGATCACGTTGTGATCTGGTTCAACGTGAAGCACCGAGCACGAGGGTATGGCTGAAAGCACTCTCAGTGAAAATCCCATCCAAGCCCTCTTGACGGTGCTTGGAGTTGCCGTGGTGTGTGCACTGCTGGTTTCCGTTTCGGCGGTCAAGCTGCGGCCACACTATGTTGCCAATCTCGAAGCACACCGTTTGGCGCAGCTCGAATCCATTCTCAGCGCCTTGTCGGGAACGGTGCACGAAGTCGCAGCAGAGAACATCGAAAGCCGGCTCGTCGAGCTCACCAGCGGCCGCTACTCCGACAAGTTCGACCCCGCTACCTTCGATGCGCGCAAGGCGGCGACCGATCCCGGCGGCAGTACACCGATTCCCCCGGACCATGACATTGCGGGTATCCAACGCCGCGAAAAGCATGCCACTGTATTTCTGGTTCGTGATGCCGACGGCGGCGTTGCGCTGATAATCCTGCCGGTGCGCGGCAGCGGCTATCAATCGTCCCTTTACGGTTTTCTGGCTCTGGCGGGCGACACCTCTACGGTGGTGGCGCTCAAATTCTACGAGCAGGGTGACACGCCGGGAATGGGCGCGCGCATACAGGATCCGTCATGGGAAGCGCTGTGGCCGGGCAAGCGGGTCTACGACGATGCCGGCGCTCTCAGGATTGGCGTTGCCAGGGGCAGGCTTACACCGGGCTCCATGGATGCAGAGCATATGGTCGACGGCATCTCAGGCGCGACTCGCACCAGCCAGGGTGTGCATGATCTGTTGCGGTTCTGGCTCGGTGATTTCGGCTTTGGGCCATTTCTAGAGCGCGTGCGGCGCGGGGAGGGTTGAACATTGGCCAATCGATACTGGGACTCACTCACCACGCCGCTGATCGGGGAGAATCCGATAACCCTGCAGATCCTCGGCATCTGCTCCGCGTTGGCCGTCACCACGACGGTGGATACGGCGTTGGTCATGTCCGGTGCTGTGACCTGCGTGTTGGCGTTGTCCGGTGCATCGGTGAGCATGATCCGGCGTTACCTTCCACGTTCGGTGCGCATTATCGTGCAGATCACCATCATTGCCTCCCTGGTCATCATCGTCGACCAATTGCTCAAGGCCTTTGCATTCGAGATAAGCCTGCGTCTATCCGTTTTCGTGGGTCTGATTGTCACCAACTGCATCGTTCTTGGTCGTGCCGAGGCTTTTGCCATGCATCACGGCGTAATCGCCAGCGCTCTCGATGGTATAGGAAACGGTCTTGGCTACGGTTTCATACTTCTGCTGGTTGGTGCGATACGTGAGTTTTTCGGGCACGGCAGTCTGCTGGGCGTTCAAATCCTCTGGACCACCGCCCAGGGTGGTGGTTTCGATCCGCTGCAATTGATGCTCCTGCCACCAAGCGCATTTTTCATCATCGGCGGAATCATCTGGTTGATCCGTACGAAAAGACCTGAACAGGTCGATAGGTCCGAGTTCCAGATTCGCGAGAAACTGCAGGAGGAACGACGTTGAACGCGTCTTTCGATATTCTGCTGCGCTCGGTATTCATCGATAATCTGGCGCTGTCGTTTTTTCTCGGCATGTGCACTTTCCTGGCCGTTTCCAAGCGCGTTGATACGGCCTTCGGCGTCGGACTGGCCATCATCTGTGTGCAGACCGTGACGGTACCCGTCAACAACCTCATCTATGTCTACATCCTCGCACCAGGGGCCCTGGCCTGGGCGGGGCTCGATGAGGTGGATCTGTCGTTCTTGAGCCTCATTGCCTTCATCGGCGTCATCGCCGCCATGGTGCAGGTCATGGAAATGATTCTGGAGTACCGCATACCGAGGCTGTACCGGGCGCTGGGCATCTACTTGCCGCTGATTACCGTCAACTGCGCGATTCTGGGCGGCACCTTGTTCATGGTGGAGCGCCGTTACACCTTCGCGGAGAGCGTGGTCTACGGCTTCGGCACCGGGGCTGGCTGGGCGCTGGCAATCGTCATGCTGGCAGCCATCCGTGAGCGGCTCAAATACTCGGACATTCCGGACGGTCTCCAGGGCCTCGGTATGAGCTTCATGGTCGTCGGGCTGATGTCCCTCGGATTCATGGCCTTTTCGGGCTTAGGGTAGAGCGTGGTGGAGATTGGCGTCGGCGTTGTCTTCTTTACCGGCATCGTACTGGTGCTGGGACTGTTCGTGCTGCTCGCACGGAGATTGTTCGTGCCCTCGGGCGAATGCGAGATCGACGTCAACGACCGCATGACCATTAAAGCTCCCGTCGGTCGCAGGCTTCTCGAGGTGCTAGCAGATGCCGAGGTGCGCCTGCCGAGCGCCTGTGGGGGCGCCGGCACTTGCGGCCTGTGTAAGCTGCAAGTCATCGCAGGCGGTGGTGAGGCCGGCCCCCAGGAGCTGGCGCAGATGACGCGAACGCAGGCCTTAAAAGGCACGCGCCTCGCCTGTCAGGTGCCGGTGTTGGCTCCCATGAGCGTCCAGGTGGACGATGCTTATTTCGGCGTTCGTACCTGGACGTGCACCGTGGAAAGCACGCGCAACGTGTCCACGCTCATACGCGAAATCGTGCTCAGCCTGCCCGAGGGCGAGGAGATGGACTTCCGGGCCGGAGGGTTCGTGCAGATCACTTGCCCTTCGTTCCGCGTCAATTTCAAGGATTTCGATATCGAGGACGCTTTTCGCGATGCTTGGGACAGGGGTAATCTGTGGACCCTCGAAGCAGCCGCGCGACAAACGCAGACCCGTGCTTATTCCATGGCGAATCACCCGGGGGAAAAACACAACATCCTTCTCAACGTCCGTATCGCCCTGCCACCCCCGTACGCAAAAAAGGTTCCACCCGGTGTCGTATCGAGCTGGCTGTTCTCACTGAAGGCTGCTGATTCGGTCCAAGTGACCGGGCCCTTCGGTCACTTTTTCGTGGAGGATACGAACAAGGAGGCGGTGTTCATCGGCGGTGGCGCCGGGATGGCGCCGCTGCGTGCGCAGATTCTGGATCTGCTGGAGACGCGCAAGTCCAAGCGCAAGATCAGCTTTTGGTACGGCGGCCGCTCGAGACGAGAGCTTTTTTACACTGAGCTGTTCGAGAAACTCGATGCAGCGCATGACAACTTCTCCTGGCACGTGGCTTTGTCCGCCCCGGAGGCACAGGACGATTGGGACGGATATACAGGTTTCATACACAAAGTCGTTTACGATCACTATCTGGTCCAGCATCCTGAGCCGGAAGATTGCGAATACTATCTTTGCGGTCCACCGTTGATGGTGAAGGCAGTGCTCGCGATGTTGGATGACCTCGGGGTGGAAGCGGAAAGCATCCATTATGATGACTTTGGCGGAGCGAGTTCCGCGGGTGAACAGGCGTGAGTGCGTCTGTATGAACTGTTCATGCACAAAGGACGGACCATGAGTAAGTCAGTACCGATCGTCGATGACTACATGGCACGGGATCTGATCACCGTTATGCCCGGGGATGACATTCACACGGCCGTCAAGTTGCTGTTGGATGAGCGCATTTCCGGTGCGCCTGTCATCGATCCCAGAGGGAAATTGGTCGGTGTTCTGTCGAAAGCGGACTGCTTGGAAGTCGTCTACAACACCAGCTATCACCAGGAGTGGGGCGGCTGCGTGGCTGATTACATGAGCAAAGAGGTAACGACCATCGCGTCGGGCACCGATATCATCAAGGCCGCTGACATGTTTATGAGTTCCACCTTTCGACGTTTCCCGATTCTGGAAAATGGTCGTATGACGGGTCAAATCAGCCGCGCTGATATTCTGCGCGCCTTGGAGGATCACTGGGCGGACGTTGAACCGCTTTTCCGGTAAACGCGTAGCGCCGTGATAGGCATATGAACACTACCGACAACTCGGCTCCGAAGATACTTATGCTCGGAAGCGACAGCGCTTTCTCGGGGACTGTCTTGAGGTGCTTGCTCCAAGCAGGCACCGAGGTGTGTGGTTTCGTTAGTCACGAGGCACCTCCTCCGACCAGGGCCTTCGAATCTCTGGGCGAGGAAATTTCGGTGGTGGTGACCGGTACCGGGCCTGCCATCGCCAGCGAAGGTAACGTACCGCTGGTTCGGGTTGGCTCCATGCACGACGAGAAGGTCCTGAGTCGCGTGGCAAGCCTGGAGGCAGATATTCTGCTTGTAGCCTGCTTTCCCATGATTCTCAATGGACCGTGGCTGAGGATACCGAAACAGATGTGCGTGAACGTGCACCCCTCCGTACTGCCCTCGTACCGTGGACCCACGCCGCTGTTCTGGCAGTTCCGAGAAGGCGAGCCGGAGACTGGCGTCACGCTTCACATTATCGAAGAAGATCTGGACGCGGGGGACATCGTCGCGCAGGGCGTGATGCCGCTACCGGTTGGAGCCCGTTTCTCAGAGGTTAACGCCAGATTGGCCGAGAGGGGCGCTGCGCTGATGGTGGACATGTTGCGCAGGATGCGCGCAGGGATAACAGTGCCGCGCACCCGTCAGGATGAGGTTCTCGCGAGCTATCAACCTTTCCCGAAGGAAAAAGACTTCCGTTTCGATACGCACTTTACCGCGGAGCGTGCCTATCGCTTCATGCGTGGTACCGCGGAATGGGGCGTGCCTTTCGAGGTGGACGTGGGAGATGCCGTCTTGGTGTTGGAGCACGCTCTGGAGTACCACGACGATGCGCGTATGGCCGCAGCTTTCGAAATCGATGGTGACCGCGTGCGGATACGTTTTTCCGAGGGCGTACTGGAAGCGGTTGGGCGGTGCATCGACGAAGGTTGAGACAAGATTTCACGAGCGTGAACTGCCAATCCACGGCCCGATGGCCATGACGGTCTTATCGCGCTGCGTGAAGCCAGGGCCCAATCATGCGTGCGGAATAGGTTCAGTCAGAGATTCTTGACCGGCTACAAAGAAAACTCCGGCGCGTGCGGAGTCGTTCACGTTCGTCGGTCCGGTTTTGTTCCACTTCCTTCAGTCACGGGAGTGGGTACTCATGCGCCAAGCCATGCTGTGAGCCGTGATCTTTCGCGGACCAGCCCATCCTGACTGAAGTGGTGAACACAATAATGGGCCCATGAATCTTCGAACGCCATCTCCATATCACCCGTCACCGAGGTCGTACCCAGTCCGATTTCTGCGTAGGTAAACTCGAAACTGCCACTGGGACGTGCCAGCGCAACGTGGAACGGTTGGCCATTAAACTTATTGCTTATCGGTTTGCCGCTGCTCCTCATGATGCCCGGTATATCAACTCTTGCGGTTCTGAGTTCCAAGTTCGCGTCGAGGTCAATTGGCAAGAACAATGTCTCGCAAAATTCCGAGCATGTGGACGCGAATACGGAGAACAAATTGCTCATTGGTTCGCATTCCTGGCCTGAGATAATTGTTTCAAGTGCGACCCGTTGAGCTTCATCGGCACGTTCGTCGATAACAATCTGGCGTTTGCCATTTCCTTCCGCGATTTCGCCTGGCCACTTGTACAGCCCCGCCCAATTCAGCCCCGCGAGCGGCGTATCACTGAAATGACCTTCAACAATGTTCCCGACGAAGGCCGACTGACAATAGCCATAGGTGCTCGGCAAGTTGAACTGGCAACCACAATTTACAGCGCAATTGCAGTTATCGTAAGTTTCGCTCTTGAATAGCCATTGATTTGCCATCTCGCCGATCCTCTCTTGGTCCGTCATCTAACGCACGTCTGAAAAGGTATCCCGGGACATCACCGATGTCTAGGACGAAATACGGGCGCTTGTCTTCATCAACATTCGCACGGATGTCCATATTGGACACGTGCCTGAGTCGAGATCAGGTGCGAAGAGTAATGGCTTTTCAAACCGTTTATTTTTTAGTGCCACACTTTTGGCAAAAATGTGTATCGGAGGTTTACTTGCGGCCGGAAACGAACATTATGAGGACCGCAGGTGGGAGCCATCCACGCATCAGAAATGGATGCCGCCCTGAACTGTAGTAGCGATCCGTCTTGTGTCAAACTTGGCGCGGTCTTTGAACGGGAGGTCCTGAAATGGCACTCTATCGCAACCAACTGCCGCAATTGTCGGACACGATATTTCTTATGCCTGCAGGGCTCGAGACGGACTTGATTTACAATCAAGGATTTGAGATCCCCGGGTTTGCCACTCATGTCCTGTTAAAAGACCCAATGGGTCGAAACGCCATCGCCAACTATTATCGGCAGTATCTCGCACTTGCCCGTGAACAGAATATGGGAATTGTTCTCGACACCCAAACCTGGAAGGCACACATGCATTGGGCCGGAGAGCAGGGCGCCACGGAAGAGGAGCTTCACCAGGCTAATCATGAATCAGCGGCGTTCATCGCGGGGATACGGGACGAGTTTTCAGACATAGCAAAGCCGATCGTGCTGGATGGTATCGTCGGCCCCCGGGGCGATTGCTACGCGCCGGAAGAGGAGATCGCAGCGTTCGAGGCCGAGGAATACCACGCTAAGCAGATCGGATGGCTGGCCGAGACCGAAGTCGACATGATCACCGCAGCAACCCTCAACCAGACGGACGAGGCCATCGGCATCGTGCGCGCCGCCCAGGCAGTTGATCTTCCTGTCGTCATTTCGTTCACGCTGGAGACCGACGGCAATCTGCAGACGGGCCAGTCACTTGCGGACGCGATCGTGGCAGTGGACGAGGCGACCGATTCTGGCGCTGCCTATTTCATGGTGAATTGCACGCATCCCGACCATTTTGCGCACCTGCTCGAAGACAGAGTCTGGGCTCGCCGCATCAAGGGCGTCTTCTGCAACGCCTCACGCAAAAGCCATGCGGAGCTCGAAGCGAGCGATACCCTTGATGATGGCAACCCAGTGGAATTTGGAGAGCAGCATAAGGAGATGCGTGATAGATCGCCTTGGATCAACGTTTTTGGCGGTTGCTGCGGCTGTGACATACGCCATGTGACGGAAATCGCTCACGCGATTATTCCCTGACGACGATGCAGAATTGAAACGCTGTCTAAAGGTTAATTTCGTTGACGAGTCCGACATCGAGCGCGTGCATAACGCGCTTCAGAGCCACGGTGATGCTGCCAGAAGGCTGATGTCTCGCCTGCGCGCCGGGCGGCGACCTCGTGGCCGAGAGGGAGAAGGGGTGGTGGGATTGCTAGCCTGATATAGACTTCGCCAGCTTTTCCAAGTGCCCCTCGTCGGTTCCGCAGCACCCTCCCAACACCTTGAGATCAAACTCTCCTCTCAACGTCACCATCGCGCTGGCGAAATCCTCCGGCGACTCGGTCTCTATGTGATCGAGACCTTCGAGTTCGGCGTGACTCTTGGGTGACGCGTTCGGCCGGACCCCGGCGATGCGTTTCAACGCATGCGGCGCATCACGACCTACGCGGGCGAGCCCGGCGCGAATAGCGAGGGAATGCGAGCAATTGGTAAGATAGAACAAGGGTGCTTGCTCCGCTGAGTCGTCAATGGCATCTATTGCAGTCTCGAGCAGAGTGCCATCCAGAAGGCGGCCTTCACGATCGAGCACGAAACTGAGTACATAGGGGATATCAGTAGCCGCGAAGGCCTTGGCCATGCCGGCAGCCTCGACAAATGCGGGAAGGGTATAGGCGACAAGCAGATCGACGCCGGCTTCCACGAGCGCCTCGGTCTGCTCTACGTGAAACCGGGCAGCTTCCTCGGTCGGTAGCGCAGTCTCGGGTCGATAAGTATCGCCCTTCGGCCCAACGCTGCCGGCGAGATAAAGGTGCTCGCGCCAGTCCGCGAACCGGTCCAGCGTTTCGTCCAGGAACTCTACGCAGTTACGATTCACACTACGGGTATCTCCGTACGGGGATTGTGGAACGCGCTCTGCGTTGGCCCGCAGCGTCGGAGTCGAGCACATCATCGGCAGCCGGTAGCGAACGGCGACGTCGGCATAGCTCGCGTACACGTCGGCAAGAATGGGGCGGGCGCGCTCGTCGTACACGGCAGTCGTGTGAAGCACGTGTGGATCGAGCTCGATGTCCGGGCGGGCCATTATCTGCGCCATGACCCCGCCATTCACAAGCAGGACCGACGTCGACTCGAAGGCTTCTCGAAAAGTCATGAATTGGGCACCACCGGACTACAAGAAAGTATAACTGCCCGTTTTTGCGTGATCGAGCATTTATCGGTGGGATGTGGGTCCATGTTGTCAGCGGTGGCCGCTCGACGAGCGTGTTTTCTCCAAAGCGGATTTGGCGACCTTGAGCCCTGCACGTTGCGCTTCATCATCCAAACGCTGCAGTTCCTTCATTGTGGTTTCGTCTCGCTTGCCTCGTCCAAAGGCGGCGAGAGCACGACCACGGGCGATGTAGAAGTCGGTCCACACTAATGGTTCGTCGCGAGTGTAGTCTTCGAGCGCTGCAGCGTATCTCTCGACCCGAGCCCAGTCGTTGACGCTGAGTAGCGCATCCATTGCGAAGCGATAGAACCAGAAATAGTTATGACTTACCGAGCCTTCGCGGAGAGCCGCTTCTCCTTCGTCTAACGCAGCTTCGCGAACGGCAGCGTCGCCAGCCATCACCCATGCCAAAGCACCGAATACCCGTCCCGCATTGAATGCACGGCCTGCCTCGCGAGTGATGGAGGCCGCTTGCATCAATAGTTCTCGAGCTTCGGACTGATGCCCCTTGGCCCCCAAACCAATAGCCTTCCATACAAGCGCGAGCGGCTCCCATGCGCGGGCGCCAAGCGTTCGGGCCAGGGCCAGTTGCCGCTCTGCACATTCTTCAAGCAGGTCGTATTCACCCAGGTCGACGACTGTGTGGAGTACACACCCCAACGCATTCATCTCTACGCGGCGATCACCGACCTTGGTGGCCGCTTCAACCGCTGCAAGGCCTTCCACCTTTGCGCCGCGCCAATCACCCGAGTAGACGCGAGTGAACCCGCGTTGACCAAGGTGGGCCACTTCGATGCGGCCGAACCCGTGTTTGCGAGCGAGATCTATACAACGACTGTAGTGGCCGTGTGCCGTTATCATCCGACCGCGGGCGTACTCCGCATCCCCTAGTCCACCGAATGCTCTCGCCTCATCCTCGACGGATTCACTTTGCTTGGCGAAGTGCAGCGCAAGCCGGTGTTGTTCGTAACAGTCGCCGGTTCTTCCTAAGGGAAAGTACAAGTTGCCGCGAAGATGATGGAGTTTCGTCAACGTCGAGTTATCGTCGTGGCTCGTCGCCACGGCCTCGGCCCTGTCAAGCAGCACAAGCCCTTCCTCCTGATCCCCCATCACCCTCATGCCGGCGGCGATGCCCATCCAAGCATCGGCACGCTGCACATCGTCAACTGCCTTCTCGAGGGCCTCTTGATAAGCGGTTATCGAGGATTGAATGTCTGCAAGGTCGCGTAGCAGCTCACCCTTCAGACAACTCAGGCTGTGTTGGTCTGATTGTTCTGTTGCAAGCGCCAGTCCGTCTACCGTCAAGTCGAGCGCCCGCTCAAAGCGGTAATGCTCAGCCTGTTCGCGAGCGGCTTCGATAAAAGCCCTTGGTGCATTGTCATCATCGGCGTTCGCCAGATGTTCGGCGTGCAGTACGGCATCATCGCCCGCATACCACTCGGCCGCCCTGCGGTGTAGCTCGTGACGTTGACGCTTGAGAAGTGAGCCATATACGCCCTCTTGAATGAGGGCGTGGGCAAACAGATAACCGTCTCCTTCAGGCCGTATCAGGTTGTGGTTAGCCAATTCACCGCAGTCGTAGTTGCTCGTCCCAAGGAGATGGCTGAGCGCATCGGCGTGAAATCGCTGCCCGATGACAGCGGCCGCCTGCAGCGCTTTTTTGTCGTCAGGGTCGAGTCGGTCTATCCGGGTCAGCACCAGGCTCTGGATGGAATCCGGCAGACTCGCGGCCGATCCCTCTTGCGCGGTGCGCAGGAGCTGCTCCAGAAACAATGGATTGCCGGCTGCCCGTTCAAGACAACGCTCGGCCAAAGGGTCGGTGGCATCGATGAACTCGGAGATGAACGCAATCGAGTCTTGCTTCCTCAGTGGGCCCAGGTCGATGGTGATGAAAGGGCTGCCCTCAGTGCTGCTCCGCCATTTCTGGTCAAGCTGGTCGCCCTCTATGCGTGAAGTCATCACGAGCAGTGCCGGACACTCAGCCACCGTCCTTGTGAGAGCGGCCAGGTGCGCCAGGGTGATGACGTCGGCCCAGTGGACGTCCTCAACGATGGCGAGCACTGGCCGGCTGCTGCTGGTTGCGGTCACCAGGGCCGACACCACCGTCCGCTTGCCCTCATTGCGCGTGGTGTTATCCATGGCGTCGTAAAGTGCCCGTAGCTCTGTGGGCTGGAGGAGGTCCAGCAGGTCGTTGAGGAAGACCGCCTGGTCGGGCCCGAGGCGGCCATCGTTGATTGCTATGCCCGCTGCCCGTACTCGCTCAGCCTTGCCGCTTTCTACCGGTATGCCGAGCAGGCTCCTCACGAGAGAACGGATGGCATCCTGGCCTTTACCGACACCGAAAGGGAGGACAAGACCACGGTGACTCGAGACGCCTTTCTCTGCGGCGATGCCCGCGAATTCCTCGACGAGTCGTGTTTTGCCGATGCCAGGCTCACCGCGAATGTAAAAGGTCTGTCCATGGCCTTCCTCGATACACGCCTCCAGCACGCCGCGGAATTGGATGAGGTCCGCACGCCGGCCTACAAACGGTGTACGTGCGCTGTCGTGTCGTGCCTCCTCGGCCGACCTCACCCGGCGAAGCACGAAGACCGGGACAGGCTCGGAGATGCCCTTGACCGACACGGGCTCGAGCGCTTCCGTCTCGATTCTGTGTGCAGCGAGCGAGTGGGTAGCGGTAGTGAGATAGACTTCCCCAGGTTGTGCCACTTGCTCCATGCGTGCTGCAATGGGCACCGTCGGACCTGAAGCGTCATACTCGACCTTGTCGCCTTCGCCCACCATGAGGACGACAACTTCCCCGGAATGAAGCCCGACGCGGATCTGTAATCCACTCCCGTGACGGGCCTCGACGTCGCTCGCGTAATTACGGACAGCGTGCTGCATCTCAAGGGCTGCTTCACAGGCATCAACGGCATGGTGCTCGCTCGCGACCGGAGCGCCAAACATCGCCATTACCCCATCGCCCATGAAGCGGCAAATCGTCCCCCGGTTGTTCTCCACTGCTTCACACATGCGCTGTGTCGCGCCATAGAGCAGGTCGTGGGTTTCCTCCGCATCGAGCTTCTCAGTAAGCGCCGTGGAGCCCGTAATGTCGGCAAAGAGCGTCGTTACCGGCTTTCGCTCACCGGGCTGTCGTTCCCATGCCGCCAGGCTCTCGTCTGGTTCATGGGCTTGTGAGGTGGTCTCCCTGGAAGCCCGAACTGAAGCTGGCGGTTTCTCGCCCGCCAGCGCTGCTATCGCTTTGAGGAGCTTCTTTCGATGACCGAGCTTGACCCCAACCTTCTCCAAGTCAGCCTCGGTGAGGTCGGACAACACATCCTCATCGATTGCATTTTCCGCGAACGTGGCCGTGTATTCGCCAAGACCAATCTCCTCTAACCATCGAATGACGCGGTCGGACATTTGTACTGCTCGATCCCTGCCAGTGCACCAGTTTAACTTGAAGTGCGTTACATTCGTTAGTCTGCTCCGTACCCTACACTGGACATTGGGGATAACGAGTACCGAGTAGCTGGTGCCCAACGCAGTTGGATCGACAGGATTTTCCTGGCAGACTCTCGCACGGGCTCAGGCACGGTCTTGTTCAAGCTGGCCGGCATGGCACTGATTTTACATTCGACGATGTGGCAAGGAAGCAAATGATTTTAGATCGACTCAGCGTGGCCGTCTGCGCAATCGTATTGACATTCTCATTCAGCTTTCTTCCTCCGGCCGTACCGAGATGCTGGACCCTTCCATGAACTGGAATGACGTGGCGGATATGGTTCGCTTCTGGAACGGGCAGTTCTGTCTAAAGGGCATCATGTCGGCGGCTGATGCGAAGCGTGCGGCCGAGATCGGCTGCACTGGTATCGTAGTGTCCAATCACGGCGGTCGGCAGTTCGATGGTTCGCGAGCTCCGTTCGACTCGCATGTCCGATGCGGCGGATAGTGTGTTATGTGTACGCGCGCCTGCGCACGATTTGTGCCGTCGACGAGTCTTGGCGAGGCAACGCAGTCTACCCCTGAGCACCTGGATGGAGAGCACGATGGTTGAAGTGAACGGCATGGCCCACGTTGTTCTAACGGTGAGCGAGTTCGAGAAGTCGCGCGCCTTCTACTGTGAGCTGCTGCCTTTTCTTGGGCTGCAGAAGGTCTATGACGGGAACAACTTCGTCTACCACGTCGGGGCCCGCACGGCGCTTGGCATCCAGCGCTGTGCGGACGAGCAGGTCGGGGAGCGCTTCAACCCCAATCGGGTTGGCATGCATCATCTTTGCTTTCGGGCTCGCTCGCGCGAGGACGTGGAGGCGATTGCCGAGAAACTCCGCGAGATGGACGCATTCATCGACCGAGGACCGATTGAAGGGGACTGGGCGCCTGGTTACTACTACGTCGTCTTCGAAGATCCCGATGGGATCCGGCTGGAAGTGAACTATCTGCCTGGCAAGGGACTCCTGGCTGGCGAACAACCACTCAGCCCGAGCGACGACCCGAACTGGGATCAGAACCCTTAAAGGCGAGCCTGACGCCCATTATGAGGCGTCACTCAGGAAGGCGCGAATCGGCCAGGAGCGGAAGTTGAGCAATTTGTCTAAACGTGGCTTTAAACGTCCAGATCTCATTCCATATGCGACATTGCGCTATGCAAGGCAGCGGGTTGATCGCCTCGACTCTACCTGTTGGTTGAACGCTTATTCAGTATTCCAGGGTCTTCTTGAACCCGGAGCGTGCGGTCATCCGATCGAGATAGGTTTCGGTCACATCACTGCCCAGGGGCACCTCGAACCCGCGCGCCCAGTTGAGAGTATGGGCAACCATGATGTCGGCGACAGTGAACAACTCGCCGATCATGTATTCGCGTCCATCGAGGTGATCGGCCAGGACCGTGGCCGGGCCCTGCCATTCGAAGGCGGCGACCTCGAGCATCTGAGGAAGCCGCTGCTTGGTCGGGAGGGCGAAGCGGTGCTTGCCCATGGTCCAAAGCGGCTGCTCGAGCTCGGCCACCACCCAGAAAATCCACTGCTGACACAGCGCCGCTTCTTTCGTGTCCGGCTGTGGAAGAAGCTTGGCTTCCGGGAACTTCTGCGCGATGTAGTTGCAGATGGCCCCGGACTCGAACAGAGTGAGGTCCCCGTCGACGAGGGCCGGCACCTTGCCGTTCGGATTGATGGCCAGGAAGGCTGGCTTGCGATGATCCCCGGCAGAGAGATCGACCTTGTGAAAGCTGAACTCCGCCCCGGCCTCAACGAGGGTCCATAGGGCGCGCCGCGCCCGTGACGATGCGATTCCGTATAGCTCCATCGACGCTCTTCTCCTTGGCAGATGCGCTGCCCCTATGTTTTCGGCGCCGACCGCCGACCGCCGACCGCCGACCATGAGCAATCATACTGCACAGCGTCAGGCGGGAATCGGCCATTTCCGGACGGTCAGCGAATCGAGGCGAAATGGCCGCTCCATAGTGAAGCCGGTCGTTTAGAGGCCTTTCGGCGATCGGCAGGCACTGACCTGGAG
>JAACFO010000116.1 GCA_009937425.1 Gammaproteobacteria bacterium | reverse complement strand
CTGGAGAACAGTACGGCACGGCCCGCCTCTTCGCTTGAATTCTCGCGTGCGTAAACCGTGTCCAAACGCTTATCGATTTCGGCAGCCGGCCAGTGAACCGTTTCCACGAGGGTCTCACCCGCCGAAGCCGGCTGCAGACCCTGGAACAGAACCAGGGGCTCGTCGCTCACACAGAATAAAATCGCGTCTTCGTCCGCGGCGCTGTGCAGCGTCTCCTGCCCCCCGGGAAAACAGAACAGATCACCCTGATGCCAGGCAATCCTGTCCCCACCGTGGTGGCTCTGGCCTGCTCCGTGCATGGCGAAGTAAACCTCACCCGAGGCCCGTTGACGGGTTGTAAAGCTCTCTCCGCCGCGAAGCCGCAGATATTGCGCCAGCAGCGAAGGCGTGGTCGCCGGATAGGGCGTTTCCAGAGCATCGCCGGCGTCCAGAGGAATCAGTCCGGTCGGCGTCGCCGCAGCGAAAGCCTGCTCGCACTCTGCGAGGAATTGGCGGCGCGGCACCGGTGGCCAGCGAAAATCGAAGGCGTTGGCGGGATCGTAATAGAGCGCCTGACCCGAGTGGTCGCCGGCAGTGTCGGTGGTATCGAACAGCGTAGCCATGACAATTCCTCAGGCACGGACAAAGGACCGCTCTATGCTCTCGCCGATTCCTTGCTCACGTCAACCGACGGACTCAACCCGGTGTGGGAGCATCGGCGCGCAACAGCCCTTCCTGCTTGAGCTCGGTCCACAGCTCGTCGGGGATCGGGTGCACCATGTGCCGAAGATTTTGTTGCACCTGGGTAGGCGAATTGGCGCCGGGGATGACCGACACGACCTGGGAATGCGCGAGAGGAAACTGCAGGGCGGCGGCGGCCAGGGGGGTTGCATGGCGACGGCATACGGCGTCCACGCGATTCACCTTTTCGATCGTCCGGGCATCGGCAGGCTGGTAGCCATACAGAGAGCCAGGTCGTCCACCGGTTGCCAGAATCCCCGACGCAAACACAGCGCCGATGATGACGCTGACACCGCGATGCTGACACAAGGGCAATTCGTCATCGAGGGCGCTTTGGTCCAGGAGCGTGTAGGGCATGGCGACGAGGAAATAGTCCATATCGAAGTGTTCCAGGAATCTCGGGATCATGCCCACGTGGTTGACGCCGGCACCGATGGCGTGAATCTCACCGCTGTTCTTCAGCGCCTTCAAGGTCGCGAATCCACCCCCCGCATCCAGTTGCTCGAATCCCCGTTGAACGCCCTGCTCGTTCTTCTGGTGCTTGAAGTCCAGATCATGAATCGTCAGCGCATCCACGCCGTTAATCCCGAGACGCTGCAGGCTGTCCTCATAGGATCGGGTAATGCCATCTGCCGTGTAGTCGAATCGCAAATCGAAAGACAGTCCACCCCGCCAGCGGACGGCCCAGGCCGACGAAGAAAATGCCCTCAGAGTGTAACTGTCCCTGGGCCGGGCGCGCAGGTAGTGACCGACGCGGTGCTCGCTCTTGGTGTTGCCGTACCAGGGAGCAGTATCGAAGTATCCAACCCCAGCCTCGAAGGCGGTTGCCAGCGTTGCATCTGCCTGCGCGTTGTCCGTCACTTCGTCCGGATCACCGAGGGTGCCACCGCCAAAGCCCAGCTGCGTGACCTGGAAGTCGGTACCGGCGACGGGACGGCGACGGAAGGGCTCCACGGGATTCACTTGCGCCCTATTTCTGAAGAGCAGTTACTTGTTCCGGAGTCAAACAACGCGGATTGCGGCCATGCAAAAGCAAGTAGAGCCGCGCCGTCTCCTCGAGCTCTTCCGTTGCGTAGAGCGCCGCTTCCAGAGTCTTTCCGGCAACCACCGGACCGTGGTTTGCCAACAGCATGGCGCTGTGCTTCCCGGCGAGACCGCGCACCGCTTCGGCCAGGGTCCTGTCGCCGGGCGGATAGTAGGGCACCAGTGGCAATGTGCCCACGCGCATCACGTAGTAGGCCGTCAGCGGCGGCAGAACATCCCGTGCATCGACCTCCGGCAGGCAGGACACGGCCACGGAATGCGTGGAGTGCAGATGCACGATGGCGCCGGCGCCGGCACGTTCCTCGTAAACCGCGCGATGCAGGAACCCCTCCTTTGACGGAGGGTCGCCTGAAAGATGATTGCCGTCTTTGTCCAGCTTCGCGATGGCCGCCGGATCCAGTCTGCCGAGGCAGGAGTTCGTCGGCGTCAACAACCACCCATCGTCGAGGCGCGCGCTGATATTGCCCGAACTGCCCATGGTGAGACCACGATCGAACAGGGATTTTCCAAACAGCGTAATTTGCTCGCGTAGCCGGGATTCACTCATGACTTTTCATGCGACTCTCTCCAGGGCTTTTTGGAAGAAATCCGGGCCACCGAAGTTGCCGGACTTCAAGGCAAGCGCCAGCTTAAGATCGCCGATGCTCGCCGTCCAGGGCACGCCGGGGTCGATCTGAGGCCCGATGCGAAGTGCCCTGACCTTCAGCGCACTGACCACGGCGCCGGACGTCTCACCACCGGCCACCACCAGCTTGCGCACGCCGAGTGCCACCAATTCCCTGGCAACCTGCGCCATTACGCCTTCTACCAGCTCTCCCGCGTGGTCACGCCCGAGTGTCGCCTGAACCTCGCTGACTTTTTCCGGTGCGGCGCTCGCGTAAATGAGTACGGGTCCGTCGGAAATTCTCCGGCTCGCGAATGCCATGGCCTGTGCAGCCACATCCCGGCCATCGGCAACAGCCATGGGGTCGATTTGAAATGCCGGCCATAGGGATTTGGTGCGCTCCACCTGGGCAAGCGTCGCCGTCGAGCAGCTGCCAGCGAGCACGGCCGACAACCCATCGACGGGCGGCAAGCTGTCCGCGGCATCGTTATCGGCGAGCAGGCCGGTGCGGCGGAAGTTCGACGGTAAGCCGACAGCCACGCCGGACCCTCCGGTTATCAACACGAGGTCGGCGCATGCCGTACCGATCGCCATCAGCTGCTCGTCGCTGATGGCGTCGACGATGGCATGGGGGTAGCCGGAGGATCGCAGATCCGCGAACGCATCGGCTATGGCCGGTGCACCGCGATCCACCGTGTCGAAAGGCACCAATCCCACATTGCCCTTGCATTGGCCCGCCAGCACACGCACCAGGTTGGCGTCGGTCATGGGTGTCAGCGGGTGATGTTGCATGCCACTCTCGCTCAGCAGAGCGTCGCCAACGAACAAATGGCCATTGAATACTGTTCGGCCGTTTTCAGGAAATGCCGGGCAGGCAATACTGAAGTCCGTATCCAACGCCTGCATGAGTGCCTCGGTTACCGGGCCGATATTACCCCGAGGGGTGGAATCGAATGTGGAGCAGTACTTGAAGAAGAACTGCCGGCACCCGGCGCCGCGAAGCCACTCGAGCGCGCGCAGGGACTGCGCAACCGCATCCGCCGCCGGGATGGTTCTGGATTTGAGAGCAACGACGATGGCATCCACGTCATCGAGGACAAAGTCGGAATCCGGCACACCGATGGTCTGAACACTGCGCATACCATTGCGTACCAGCGTGTTGGCGAGATCCGTGGCGCCGGTGAAATCGTCCGCAATACATCCGAGGATCATTTTCCCGCCACCGCCACCATCATCATCTTCGTCACTCGAGATTGAGATCGATCCAGCATCCTTGTTCGCTGGAACGATAAATCGCTTCCTCGATGTCCAGATTGCGCAGATAATCGCGCCCGGAGTTTTCAAGCGGACCCGCGTCGCGCAGGTGCGCCACAATGTGCGCCTGGGTTGCGAGCACGGCATCTCCCGCGAAACCGCGGTCCTGCCATTCGTAGCGATGCTCGGCTTCGGATTCGCCGTGAGGTTTCCACCACAGATCCCCGGCGCCGTCCAAGCGCAACACGCCGGCCGAACCTTCCACCCACATCTCACCCATAGTGCGGCGCGGGTTGTCGGACACGTGCTCGTTCAGCCGATTGCCATCGAAGATTCCAGTGCTGCCGTTGTCGAAGGCAAACACGATAACGCCGGCGTCTTCTCCGGCAATCACCGGATTGAGCCTTTCTAGACGCGCAAAGACGCCGCTAATTTCGCCCATCAAGAATCGGAACGTATCGATCCAATGGATGGCCGTCTCGTGGATTAGAAATCGCGGCATACTCTGAAAATACGGCTGACGGGAAAGATATGCGTCCTTTCCCTGACCATCGCCCGGCCGCAGGCGCATGCTGATGCGGTGTAGCCGGCCAATCTTTCCGGCGTCGATGAGGCGCGCAATCTCTCGGTGCCAGGGTGCCCAGCGAATGTTCTCATGAACGGCGAGCACGACCCCCGCCTTCTCGCATACTTCCACCAGGCGCTCGGACTCTTCCCGGGTTGGTGCCAGCGGTTTTTGACAGATGACGTCAAGACCCCGGGCTGCGGCTTCAGCGACCAGAGACAAGTGCGTGTCCGGAGGCGTTGCAATGTCCACCAGATCCGGTTCCTCGGCGTTCAACATGGTACTCAGCTCGCCATATATCGGGATGTGCGCATCGACGCTGGTGACATGGGCATGGGTCGCTGGATCACGATCGCACACCGCCACCAACCGTACGTCGTCCAAGCGTTGCCACGCGTCCAGATGTAGGCGCGCAAAAAAACCCGCACCCACCAGCGCCACCCCGATTGGATTAGAGCTCACAACTGTGCAGCCTGCGCCTGCACGACCGTCACCGCCGTCACTCTGTAAACATCATCGGCGCTGCAACCCCTCGACAAATCGTTGGCGGGCTTGGCGAGGCCTTGAAGGATGGGACCAATGGCCAGGGCATCGGCGAGCCTTTCCACCAGCTTGTAACCGATATTTCCCGCCTGCAAATCGGGGAATACAAAAACGTTTGCGCGCCCGGCAATGCGTGAATCCGGGGCCTTGCGTGCACTGATTTCCGGGACGATTGCTACATCGAGTTGCACTTCGCCCTCGACGAGAATGTCCGGCCGCAACTGGCGCACCATGTCTGTCGCTGCAATCACCTTGTCCACAAGAGGATGCCGGGCGCTGCCGTGGGTGGAGAAGGACAACATCGCCACCCGCGGCTCCATTCCCAACATGGTGCGCGCAGAGTCCGCTGACACCATGGCGATCTGCGCGAGCTCAGCGGCATCGGGCTCCACCATCAATCCGCAATCGGCAAAGATCAGCGCTCCATCAGTCTCGTGAATGGGCTCGCGCAGCAGCATGATGAAGAAACTCGATACCAGATCGTAACCCGGCTTCTTGCCGAGCATCTGGATGGCGGCGCGAACCGTATCCGACGTCGTGTAGTGAGCGCCGGCTACGGAACCAGCGGCATGGTCCAGACGGACCATCATGTTAGCGAAGAATAAAGGATCCACCGCCATTTTTCTGGCATCGTCCAGACTGACGCCTTTGTTTTTTCGCAACGCGTGAATTTGCCGGGCGTAATGCTCTGTCTGCTCCGAGACAGCCGGATCGATGATAGTGACAGGCAGATCCGCAAGTCCGGCCTCCGCGGCTCGGTCGCGAATGGCCTCTTCCCGGCCGAGCAGCGTCACACTGGCGATGCCCTCTTCGACGACACGCCCCGCACCCTCGATCACGCGACTGTCTTCTCCTTCCGCCAACACGATGTGACGGGGATCGGAGCGTGCGCGTTTCAGCAGGTCATCGAAGGGGTTCATTGCCATGGTTATGGTTTCGCGATCAGGTCCCCATATGCCACCGCAACACGGGGCTGGAAACAGGTGAGATCCTCGCACACCCCGGCACGACTACTTCCTGGTCAAGCGAAAAACCGCGAAGGTCAAATCATCCGGTTTGGAGGGCTGGTCGTCTTCCCCTCCTCGCATGCGTTCTCGTGCCCGGGTTGCCAGGTTTTCAGCGATGGTGGAGAGAGATCCTTTGCGTATGCACTCCACAATTTCCGGCATGTGAAGGTTATCTGAGAGGCCGTCGCTTGCAAGAAGTAATGTATCGCGGGGCGCAAGCGCCACGGCGGAACCCACTTCGATGCGCATGTCGGTGCTCCCGATGACGTTACTGATCACGTGCCGTTCCTCGTGATGCATGGCGTCCGTTTCATCCAGCAGACCCGCTTCGACGGCGTAACCCACTGGAGAGTGTGGTATGGACTGCATCTTGACCTTTCCCCGCTGGCCCGTAAGGAGAGAGAATGAATCTCCAACGTGATAGTGGCGCACGAGCCGATCATCGACTTCGACCACGGTCAAGGTAGTGGCTGCGCCCAGGGCGAGAGCGAGTACTTCTTCATTGGCGATCTCGAAACCGTTCAGGATGCCGGATCGTATGGGCACATCCGCGCGGGCGGCCTCCTCGACGGTACGCACTAGACACTGAATTGCCAGAGATGACGCTTGCCGTCCAGCGGGCGCGCCGCCCAGACCATCGGCAACCGCAAGCACGCCGCTGTCGGGGCCTGTAGGAATAATGGCAACAGCATCCTCGTTCGGCGTCTCTTTGTCCGGGGATCGCCTGGAGTAGAGCGCCACCATTCCTCCCGCGACCTCAAAATCCGCATCTTCCAGCAGTTCCTGCTCGAAAAACAGATGCACCTCATTTTGAGCGGATCGATCCATCACTCCCACCGCAGAGCCTCCAGGTGCTGTCGAAGATGGGTGACAGTGGGGAAGCGCTTGAGAATCAATGATCGCTTGAGTCCCAGGCAGATATGCTTGATCTCCTTGGGTTGTTTTGCGTAGAAGCGCGCTCCTCCCAGGGCATCGTACAAGTTGCGGACCAGGAAACAGATGTCATCCTGCAGACCGGCGCGCTTCGGGCCCGGCCAATGAAAAAAGTCGAGAATCTTCAAATCGAAGAACAAGCCGTAGCGCTCCACGATGATATTGTCTGAGTGAAGGTCGCCGTGATATTCCCGAGCCCGGTGGATGCACTCCAACCCCACTACCAGCGCATATAAAAGAAGAACGGCCTGGGGGGGTCGAAGTCTTCCCCCTGGCTGACGCTTGAGAAAGTCCGTCAGCAACTCCCCCTCAACGTACTCCGAAACGAGGACCGTGATGGCTTGACGGCGCAGAGAAATGATCTCCTCGGTATGGTAGTGAATGGCGATGGGACAGCCTCGCAGCTTGTGAAGCTTCCTCGCGTACGCCTTCGCGGTCTTGTTCCTCGGATTGCGATGAGGGAAGAACAGTTTCGCGGCACGCTCGATTTGCGTGTTCTTTTCCCGGATCTTGTATACCTCGCCCTCCCAGCCACCACCTAGACGGGATACGACCTCGTACTTCCGGGCCAGAATGCGCCCTGGCTTGAGGTCAAATGATTCAATGGGCTTTGGTTTCACCAGCTCATTGTATATGCAGGAAGGCGCTGTGATAATTCGAATATTGTCGGGCCATGAACGAATCCGGGAACCTCGGGACGCTCATGGCCCCGAAGACGAGCCTATGAGCGAATTCACTGCCCACGCCCGAAAGCTGGAAAACGCTGTCTCCCCTGAGACAGTCGATTCAACCTCGACGTCGGAAGCTTCGAGTTTCCGCAGCCTGGTCGAGGCTTCGCTGCAGGGCATTATCGTGCACCGCGACTGGCAGATTCTTTTCGCAAACCGGGCCGCGGCATCCACCCTCGGTTATTCCACTGTCGCGGAGCTCCTTGCCGTAACCGACATTCTGCACCTTATTCCACTAGACGAGCACACCCGTGTTAAGAGATATCGCGACGCCCGGTTGAGAGGTGAACCAGCTCCGGAACGTTATCAAATACGTCTTCTACACAAGAATGGCCGTACCATCTGGGTGGAACTCCTGGCCAGCGTGCTCGAGTGGCAGGGCGAACCGGCTTTTCAGGCGGCCTTCGTGGACATTTCCGACAACATACGTGCGCAGCAAATGCTGCGTGAAAGCGAGGAGCGCTATTCCCTGGCCATGGACGGTGCCGACGAAGGTATGTGGGACTGGAATATCGAGACCGGCAGCCTTTTTATCTCGGCGAACGTCTGGCGGTACCTGGACAGGCCAGCGCTGGATGAAACGGTAAGCACCGAAGTTTGGCTCGAGCGAGTACACCCGGACGATGGGGATCACATGCACGCCAGCCTGATCTCGCACTTACGTGGCGAAGACGAATACTTTCAGAGCGAACACCGCCTGCGGGTAAGCGACGGCTCGTATCGCTGGTTCCACGTCCACGGGCTCGCATTGCGCCGCGACGATGGTCGTGCATATCGATTGGCGGGGTCGGTGCACGACATCACCTTGCGGAAGAAGCACGAACAGGAATTGTCGGAACGGCTGCATTTCGAGGCCTTGCTGACCCGGGTCTCCGCGGAGTTTATTGCCCTGCCTCCGGCGGAGATCGACGCCGCTATCGAGCGGTCGCTGGCCACCATAGGCAAGTTTCTCGAAGTCGACCGCGGCTGGTTCCTGCAAACCGACAAGGACCGGCGCGGCCTCGAGTACACCCATGAGTGGTGTGCTGAGGGCATACCTCGCGAACGCCATAACGAGACAACGGATTATTATCCCGCCGCCAGGTTTCCCTGGTACTGGAGGCAGTTACTCAACGGAACACCAGTAGTCATATCTTCCCCCAACGACTTCCCCCTGGAGGCGCAAGCTGAGCGGCGCTTCGAGAACGAGCACGGCGTGCAGTCCTTAGTCTCCGTATCCATGGACGTAGGTGGCACTACAATCGGCCGGCTCGGGTTCGAATGCATCAAACGCCAGCGTTCCTGGAGCGAGACGGTCGTTAATCAATTGAAGTTGCTGGGTCAGGTGATTACGAACGCCGTCGTGCGCAAATACACGGATACCGCACTCAGAGAAAGCGAGGAACGCTTTCGAAACCTGGTCGAAGGCTCCCTCCAGGGAATCGGCATCGTAGACACGGGATTTGCGCCACTATTCGTCAATAACGCCTATGCAGCCATGTTCGGATACACGAGTACCGAGGAACTGCGGCTCCTCGACTCCCATATGGACTTGTTCGCATCTGAAGACCGCGATCGGGTCCTCGCCTACGGCGAAGCGCGATTGCGTGGAGATCCGGTCCCCATGACCTACGAACTGGACGGGGTCCGGAAGGACCGTAGCGAGATGCACATGGTGAATACCATGCGGCTAATCGCGTGGAAGGGCCGGCCGGCATTTCAGATTACGGCGACCGACATTACGGAACACAAGCGCACCGAGGCGAGATTGCATGACTATCAACAGCAACTCCGGCGTCTCGCCTCGGAAATTTCCCTCGCAGAGGAAAAGGAACGCCGGCGCATCGCATCGGAGCTGCACGATGGAGCTATCCAAAACCTGGCGCTTGCAAAAATCAAACTGGGTGAGTTCGAAAAAGGTCTCGAACCGAAACGCCACGGTGCCACCTTGGACGAAATCCGCGAGCTGCTGGATCTCTCCATTCACGATGCCCGTAGCCTGATTTTCGAATTGAGCCCGCCGGTGCTCTACGAACTTGGCCTCGAAGCCGCCATCGAGTGGTTGGGAGAGCAATTCCAGGCGCGCTACGGTATTACTTGCCGGGTGGAAACAGATCAGGATGGCGCACCCCTGATTGTCGACATCGAGGTCATTCTGTTTCAAGTGTTGCGTGAGTTGCTCGTCAATGTGGTGAAGCATGCCAATGCCACCCGGGTCGATATCGTGCATCGCCGTCTGGGGGACCGGCTCTTCCTTCAGGTGCGTGATGATGGCGATGGTTTCGATGCCGCCGCCGTGGTAACCGGATCCGGTGGCGGCGGCTTCGGCCTTTTCAATATTCGTGAACGTCTGCAGCTACTTGGTGCCACTCTCGAAATCGAATCCGGGACCGGCACCAATGTAACGGTGACTGCACCGCTGGCCGCTGAACCGGCAGAGCGACCATGATGACCAGAGTGCTGCTCGTGGACGATCACAAGATTCTTCGCCAGGGTCTACGAACCTTGCTCGAGCAGGAGGAAGACATTCACATCGTCGGCGAAGCCGACAATGGCCGATCGTCGGTTAAGCTTGCCGGTGAGCTCGCGCCCGACGTGGTGATAATGGACGTTGCGATGCCGGAGCTGAACGGAATCGACGCCACACGCCGGATAACCGAGGCCCTGCCAGGCGCGAGGGTGCTGGCGCTGTCGATGCACAGCGACGGCCGCTACGTAAAAGGGATGCTGCAGGCCGGAGCGCGCGGTTACATTTTGAAAGACTGTGCGGCGGAGGAGCTGACCCACGCCATTCGAACGGTGATGGCGAACAAAGTCTACGTAAGCCCCGGGGTAACGGGCGCTATCGTGGAGGACTACGTGCGCCAGCTTTCGGCGGCGACTGACGGGTCGGCATCTCTCAGCCACCGCGAACGGGAAGTACTGCAACTTCTTACAGAAGGCGGCAGCACTGCCAACATAGCGGCCGAGTTGCATTTGAGCGTGAAGACCATCGAAACCCATCGCAAACGCATCATGGACAAACTGGGTTTGCGCAGCATCGCCGAACTCACGAAATACGCTATCCGCGAGGGAATTACCGCGCTGGATTGCTAGACCGCTCTGCCTGCCCTTCCCGGCGCATCTCCGGTCCACCTCTGGTCCACAATCAGGGCCGAGTCAGGCATTTGGAAGGGGAAATTCAGGAATGCCCCGATAACCAATGCTTTCTGTAGCGGGTTTAATGCGACTGCTAGCATAAGCCGCCGGTGTTGCAGGGCGGTAGAATACGTCCAGGGACACCCGGAATCGGGCAATCGCCGGGGAATGAGGTAAAGGAATAGTGTTGATTTTGACCAGGAAAGTTGGCGAATCCATCATGATTGGCGACTCGGTTGAGGTGAAGGTATTGGGGCTGCGGGCCGGCCAGATAAAGCTTGGCATAGAGGCGCCCAAGGACCTCAAGGTTCACCGCGAGGAGATTTACGAGCGCATTCGCGCCGAGCAGGAAGAGGAGAGTCAGGCGGCCAACAAATAGGCCCCGACAACCCGGCAGCAGTGAACGCGGCTTCCATTCGGGGCCGCGCCCCCTAGAACCCCCGGTTGAGCGACTCCGTTGTCGGTGGCATGATTGCCGGCTCGCTCGCGTTGGGGAGTTTTCATGAAAGCAGCACTTGTCCGGTTGATGGCCGGGATATGGACCGTCGGCCTGTTGACCATCGTTTCAACGGGCGTCATCGCACAATCCGATACGGCTTCACAAGCTACCAGCGACGAATTGTCGACCTTGCACAATCGTATCGAGGGGAACATTGCCGACGCGAAGAAGCTGGAGAAGCTGGTCGATGAAGCGAAGGGCGATATTCGCACCATGCTGGAACATCGATTTGAGGATAAGCAGTTTCAGATAGTCGATAATGTCAATGCCTTGAGCGTCAAGATCGTCGAGCAAGAAGCTGCCGGCAACGACATGGCGCAAATGCGCAAAATCGCCACCGACTATCTTCAACGACTCATGCCGGCATTCCGGCGTCAGGTCGAACAACAAAACAAAATAATGATCGATTTGATTTCTGCCAAGCCACCGGAAGATCTGCGGGCCACCATATCGAGCGAGATCGCGATGAATAAAGCGGTCACCGACCTGGTCGGATGGTACTCCGCGTACCATGACAGCAGCATGCATTTGCAGACCTTCGGAATAGATGCGGCCACGGACAAGGAGTATCTAACCACGAAGCTGCCCAGATTGGCCGAGCTGCTCGCCGATACGATCACTCTCACCACCGAAGAGATCGCCGACACGCGTTTACTGCTGACTCTGATGCCTGAGGATGCAGACTTCAAGACCCGATTGAAGCTGATCGATCTCAGGCGTGACGGCGCCGTGGCAAATTTGAGTGCGGTGGCTGATTTGCTGGAAAAGCTCGATATAGACAGCGCCGACTACACCAGTCTTGTTCTACGGGTTTCGGGGGATGTGTCGACGGGGCTTCTCGAAACCGGTGTCTGGGCGAGTCTTCTTCAGCAGTGGGGCGAAAACACCTGGAATTGGACCACCGAGAACAGCCTGGATTGGATACTCAAGCTGATCATTCTTTTCATCGTCCTCTACGCGGCCAGAGCGTTGTCGCGGGTCACGAGGCGCGTCGTCGAGCAAGGGATCGAAAGAGTAAATCTCTCTCAACTGCTACGCAGAATGATCGTGGCGACAGCCGCAAACGGTGTATTCGTCATCGGCGTTCTGATCGCGCTCTCACAACTGGGGATCTCCGTCGGCCCGCTGCTCGCAGGACTCGGAATCGCGGGAATCATCATCGGTTTCGCGCTCCAGGATACGCTTTCGAACTTCGCATCCGGCATGATGATTCTAATCTACCGGCCCTACGATGTTGGTGACCTCATCGATGCGGGTGGCGAATTTGGCACGGTTACCGACATGAATCTGGTATCCACGGTAATTCTGACCATCGACAATCAGAAACTCGTGCTTCCGAATAATCTGATCTGGGGCGGCATTATCCGAAACATCACGGCCGAGAAGACGCGGCGCGTCGACATGACATTTGGCATCTCTTACGACGATGACATTCCGAAAGCGGAACGGATTCTGGAAGATATTCTCGCCACTAATGAGAAAGTGCTCGAGGAGCCGGAGCCGGACGTCAAGCTGCATACGCTCGGTGAATCTTCGGTGGACTTCGTGGTGCGCCCGTGGGTGCGAACGGATGACTACTGGAACGTTTACTGGGATGTCACCCGGGAGGTAAAGATGCGTTTCGATGCCGAAGGGATCTCGATTCCCTTTCCGCAACGAGATGTTCATATTTACCGGGCAGACACGGAAGCTCCGAGGACGGTATCACGGAGAGATGTAGCGTCGAATCCAGTCGACTCCAAGTCTCACGGCCCAGATATCGAAGAAGCCGAAAGCTGAGTACCCGTCTCGTCAGATATCGACGCCGAAAGTCAATAGCAGCTGAAAGTCGTCCTGTTTCGGCACGCTCCCATCCGCTCTGGCTTGCGGATTCTGGGTTCGATCCCATACGAAAGAAATGTCGAAATCGAGAATGCTCGTCAGTTCGATCTCGAATGTCGCGATCGCGTGATGGGTATAGGTGCCCGACTCCTCATTGACGAGACTGAGGTTGTAACGGCCGTTGAAATCTACGAGTTTGGTCAAGGCAGTGTCGTAAAAAGTTCCCAAAACCAAGGCAGGTGTGCTTACTTTCTGGGAATCCCCGGGAACTACGCTGACGTATCTGGTAGCCCTGTAGGCTGGTCCCCCTGACACGTTCCAAGTGGTTTTCGGAGTATCGATAATATGATAGCCACCACCAAGGCCGAGGGTGGCGCGGTAGTCGATGTTCTGAAATGGATCCCGGTAGTACTCGGCAAAGACCGGGCGCCAGAAGTACTCCTTGGCGGCGAAAATATCGAAGAAGGTATTCAATCTGTGATTGTTTACCGTTTGCGTGTCGCCGGTGTTGGTGAAATTACCAAGATAATCGATGACGAATCGATTGTCCGGAGTACGGCGCCTGATGGTGAACTTGCCTGTGAAATCCGTTTGCTCCGAATTGCCGCGGGTAAAATTAAGACCAAGGTGGACTTTGGCCGACCAGTTGTCCCATTCACTGACGGCACCCGGCGTAATTGAAATCAGTTGGCTGCGATCGAATTCTTTTGTTTCACCATCAGAATCTACGATCACTTTGTCCTTGGTCACCACCATCTCGCCAATAACGGTGACGGGTCCCTCCGGCGTATCGATGCTGATGCGCTTCGCGCCGTGACCCCGAACCTGGGCCACGTCGTCCCAATCCAGAGTCTGCAAATCGAACTCGTCACTGTCGAATTCCAGGGTTCCGGAGTAAAGAACCTTCAACTCACCCTTGAGCCACTCGCCGGAGGTGGTCTGCACCCAATCGAACTCATCGGTAGGTGGTAAGGCCGCCTCCCAGGCCTTCTTGGATTCCGCTCCGGGCGAGGCCTGGGCGAGCAACAGGAGATCCGGGTTGTCGGTGAAGTCCAGGTCGGAACGCG
>JAACFO010000031.1 GCA_009937425.1 Gammaproteobacteria bacterium | reverse complement strand
GGGGTGAGGGGGACGGTAGTCAGTTCAACTCCTGACTCAGCATCGCCAGTTTACGCCCCAGGCCCCAGCGGTATCCTCCGAGACTGCCGGATTTTCTGATCACCCGGTGACAGGGAATCAAGTACGAAATCGGGTTCGCGCCGTTAGCCGTTCCCACCGCGCGTGAGGCATTCGGCTTGCCGATATAGCTTGCCAGCGCCTGATAACTGGTAACCGTGCCCCGGGGGATGCGCAGCAACGCCCCCCACACCTGGATCTGGAACGGCGTTCCGTGCAGCAGCACGCTCAGAGGATCGCCGTCTTTATCCCGTGGCGCGAACACTCGGGCCGCGAGCTCCGCGCCGGGGCCAGGGTCCGCCAGCAACTCTGCATTCGGCCAGCGCGCACTCATTGAGGCCAGGGTGCGCCCATTGTCACTTTCATCCACGAATGCCAGCGCGCAAATACCCCGTGGCGTATGCATCAACAGGCAAGGGCCGAAAGGCGAGTCGTGAATACCATGGCGAATGACCAGGCCGGCGCCGCCGCGTTTGTATTCCCCGGGGGTAACGGCCTCGATGTTCACGAATAGATCGTGAAGCCGGCCGGGACTGGAGAGTCCTGCGGCGAAGGTCGACGCCAGCACGCTCTGAGACGCGTCCAGGCTCGCTTTGGCCCGCTCCAGGGTCAGATGCTGCACGTACTTTTTCGGACTCAAGCCGACCCAACGGCTGAACAAACGTTGAAAATGGTAAGGACTGGCGCCCGCCCGGGATGCGATGTCGGCGAGGGTTGGCTGTTCCTCGAAGTGCGCGGATATCCACGTCAGGGTATCCGCCATGCGCTGGTAGTCGCGACACTGGGTCGAGACGCTGGGAGGCGCGGCTTGCGCCAGATCCAATGCCGATACGATGTTCTGACCACTCATGGCCGGGTCCTCCGGTGCTTTCGAACCAGGCGCCATGCTACCGGTGGCCTGCAGGCCATCCCACCCGAAAATTGCGCAAATTGCTTCCTGCGTAGATGCGAGGAGCCGTCAACGCTTTAACAGGTACTTCTCACGTACCAGGAACTTGAGGCGCTCGAGCTGCACGCGCGTGGCATCGCTGGTGACGCCAACCAGAAGCAGCTCGCGCAGGCCGAAGCCGTTCTGATCGGCAAACTTGGCGAGGCTCGAAAACACCCGATCGGTGTCGCTGTTCCACCACAGGAGATCGAAGGGCAGCACCATCGCCATGTTTTTTCCAGTTGTTGTTGCCATGAGTACGCTGCCGCCGGACACCAATCCCGTCAGTCTCTCCGTGGTCTCGTGATAGTAGGCGAGCATGCGGGCCATGCGCGTGTAACCGAGCGCCGAGATCTCGTCGGTGGCTCGAAACGCCGCGCGCAGCAGGGCGCCTCGGTTGGCCACTCCGTCCATGTACACCAGGTAGCTGGTGATCTCGGTCTTGTGCCGCGGTGAAAATGCCCGGTGGCTCAGGAAGGCGTGGTACAGGTCGGGCTCGATCCCCATGGCCTGCAGCGCTGCCTGGTTTTGAACATAAAGCTCGCGCACCGTCTTGCGGGCTATGGCGGTACGTACCGCGAACTCGATGCGGCCGCGATCCACGACGATTTCCGGCTTGTTGGGAATCGCCACCTGGACCATTCCCGCATTGCGATTGCCGCCGCCACGGGCACGGGCGAGGATGTCGAGAAATGCTTGTACCCGGGTATTCGATGAATAAATATCCAGGTCCAGGTGCGCTGCAACGGCACGTTTGTGGCTGGCGAGAATCGGATCCCCCGGCAGCCAACTTTCGTACATGTTCTCCTGCGGGCCGGATCCACTACCGGGACTCCGCCCACGGGGGTCCGTGGGGTCAGGCTGAGTGCCGAGTGCCCGAATGGTCTGACCGACGTTGTTATTGAGATAGTTTCTGGTCACGGAGCCGCCGGAGTCCATCGGTGAGGTAAGAATATCCACCGTGGGATTGCCCCCCGCATACACGACCCCGCGCAGCGCCGCCGCCAGCTGCAGATTTTCCCGCTGATATGCGTCCACGGCCTGGGCCAGGGTGCGGATCTCGTGGATGCGCACAATAGCCATGGGAATGGAGAGCACGTCGTAGCGCCCGTGATTCGACTCCAGGGTGAACTCGAACAGCGTGCCCTTGAGGCGCACATCATCTTCGACCCGATGAACGCCGGACTGCATCATGGTCGCCGGCAGGATTTCATCGAGGGCTATGTGTGGCGGATTCTCGTGGGCGTCGGCTGTCAGCTGCGCCAGGGCCGGCGCGGCGAGCCATGGAAGGATGCACAACGCCGCCAACCCCTTGGAGGTCGCGGTCCAATTCACGAAACAGTTCTCCGGTGTCTTGCTTGGTTACGCTCAACCCTACTGCAAGCTCGGGCGGGGCGCCAGCATTCGCCAGTTCAGGCCAACTCAGGTCAACTCAGGTCAACTCAGGGTTAGCCCGAAAAGAATCCCTTCTCCTGCTTGAAGCTGGGGGCGTTAAGAATAATGGTTTCCTCGCTGCTGCCGCCGGTGGTGCTGGCGGCCACATTGTGTCGCAGTCCCGCAGCGCGCACGATCAAGCGCTTGCTCTTGTGACTTCGCAGGAGATCCTGGTAGCTCGCTTTCAAGTCGGCAAGACTCACATCCTTGATGGCCGCGGCAAGATTCTCGCGTAGATCGAAGCCGTAGTGCTCCCTGTCGAGTTCGTTCCAGTACCGCCCGGTCCGATCGTCGAGCTTGCTGTCCGCCTCGAGCAGATTACTCAGTAAGGCGGACCGGTACTGCTCGAAGGTGGCCTGGTCCAATTCGGCGATTTCCGTGCTGTATTCGTCGAGAAATATCTCTATATGGCGTTGCAGGGCAGGCGGATCGGCAATCGGAGATTGCACCACCATGGCGATACCCGGCCTTTCGAGAATGGACATGGGGCTTGCGAACACGATGTAACCGAGTTCCTTTTCGGTGCGCAGCGCCTCGAAGAATGCCGGTCCCATCATATTCATCAGCAACGCAACCCGGGCGCGACTGGAGAATTTCTTGTCGGGACCTTGATAATAAACCGCCACCGCCGAGTCGTCCTGAGTGTTGTCCACATCCCGGATATAATTATCACCGCCGGCGAGCTTCACCACGCGCCCACTGGGCACGGACACAGGCTTAGCCGGCCTGACCAGACCCTGCTCCACGCTCTTCGCGAGCCCCAGGGCGTCGTCGCGATTAACATTGCCATGGGCCAGGGCAACCACGTGCAACTGGCCGAGTAACTGCGGTACGAATCGGCGAACGTCTTCCGCGCTCACATCACCGATGGCGGCAAGCAATTGCTCTTCCGACCAGCTTGGCTCGGTGAGTAACAGGTGTATTTCACCGATGGCCAGTCTGTAGGGGGAATCCTTGCGGGAGTTGTGCAGGGATCGAATGGTGTTCTCCTTGGCGATTGCGAAGCGATCATCGGGGAAGTTCGGGTGGCGCAGTGCATCGATGATGCGCTCTACCAACACAGTTTGTTTGTCGTCGTAACCCGATACACGCACGGTAAATCCACGTATATGCTTATAGAGGCTGTAGCTCAATCCCGCCAGATCGGCATCGTAGGAGAACTCCGTCAGCTGATCGTTGACCAATTGCACATACAAATTCGTGAGAACGGAGTGGCGCGCACTGTCGTTAGCCACCGGCGAGCGCACACTGAAATAGAAGTTGGCAAGCGGCAGGTTGAACTCGGTATCGAGCTGGTGCCACAACTCGAACCCGGCGCGCTTTTCCAGAGCGACCGGTACGTTGCTTGGCTGCGCGCTGGTTTTGAGCACCAGGTTCTCGGGAACGAAGCTATTCGGACCCGGTAGTGCAAGGGACGGATCGGGCGACGGTGAGCGCCAGCTCGCGAGCGTCTCTTTCTTTATGGGCCGAACGGAATAGTCGACGCTGTACCAATCGGTGCGCTGATCCGTATCGAGTCCCTTCGCCGTAACAGTTAACAACATGTTGTCCGGACGCATGTAGCTCAAGTACTGCTGGATGAGTGCCGGGTCGAACTTATCCAGAGAATAGTGCCCACGCAGAAGTTGTTGCGCTGGTAGAGTATGAAAGCTGTTGGCCAACGAGCGCGCCAGGCCAATTGCGTCCGCTTTCTCCGCGTAAAGGAAGCGCATTTCGGATAGCTTGCGCTGCTCGTCGAAAGTCCATTCAGAAACAGGCGATTTGCGCATCATCTCGACGTAACGAAAGACATAAGCCACGACCTCGTCCACGTGCTCCAGGCCCCCTGGCGTCAGCTTGACCGAGACGTTAATGGTCGCACTGTTGGGAAGGCGTATTCCGAGCCCGGAACTCAGTCCGTCGCTCCAACCTTTCTCCTTTAATAGCGACAGCAGGCTGCCCTTGCCCTCGTGACCGAGCAGGTGTGAAATGTAATGGGTCGGTTTTGTTTGCAGGTGCGCTTCCACGGGTGGTACGGGAAAGCTCAACGAAAGGCCTCGCCGATCCTTCACCGGAATGATATTCACGCGTGCCGGCAGTTGCCCGGGAGCGAAAAGAGGCACCTCGGCTTCCAGCCGCGTCTTATCGGTATTTGCTATACCGGAAAACTTCTCTTTCACCCATTGCCGGAGCACCGGCAGAGGTTCTTTGCCGACTACCGCGAGGGCCATGATATTGGCCGAGTAGTGGTTGGCGTAGAAGCGAAGCAGCTCGTCGCGGATGCTGTCGTCATTGCGGTCGGCCAGCGTTTCGTTACTGCCCACCGAAAAGCGCGTGTAGGGATGGTCGGGATTCAAGGCCTGCTTTTTTGCATAGAAGGCACGTCTTCCGTCGCTTTTGAACTTCGATGTGTATTCCGAATGAACAACCTGGCGTTCGCGGCTCACGTACTTCGGCGTAAACGTAGGCGCGATAAAGAACTGAGAAAAGCGATCCAGCGCCGGCTCCAGATAATCCTTGTCTATATCGAAAAAGTAATTGGTGTGATCGTAGGACGTATAGGCGTTGTCGTTACCGCCATGTGCCGTCATGAAATCTTTGTACTCGGCGGAATCCGGATACTTCTCGGTGCCGAGAAAAAGCATGTGCTCGAGAAAATGCGCGAGACCCTCACGGCCCTCGGGGTCACTGCCGCTGCCGATATTCACGTCCAGGGATGCCGCTGCCTTGTCGGCGGAAGGATCGGAAACCAGGACCACCTTGAGGCCGTTGTCGAGCACCAGGGTCTCGTAGTTGCGCGGGTCGTGGGGACTCTTGATCACCGCGCCCGCAGCTTGGGCGGCCTGGATGGCGAGCGCTGCCAGCAGCAGCGCCACCCACAGGGGCCATTTCCTGACTACCATGGGCTGCGGGACCATCGGCGTTGTATGCGACATGCTTGTCTCCAGTTTCTCGGCCCTGTTTCGACCGCCTGACGGGCGCCGGGTTCCGGTTGATTTGCCGACATTCTAGCCCATGACCCCGGGCGCGGCCGTTACCAGCTCGTCATATTACCAATCCGCATAGCGCTATCCCTTTTTGTTCTTTCAACTCCCGGGCCGCTATCCATATAGTGGCTTTCAAATGGCCGTTCAGGGAGCTCACCGGAGTTCACAGCATATGTCGCATATTCATATCATCCATGAGAATGAGGAATGGACCGCGCCGCTGCTACGCGCGCTGGACGCCCTCGGGCATCCTTACAAGGACTGGCACCTGGGCAATGGCAACCTCGACCTGGAGGAGACTCCGCCTGCCGGCGTTTTCTACAGTCGCATGAGCGCTTCGTCGCACACCCGCGGGCACCGCTACGCGCCGGAACTCACCGCCGGTATGCTTGCCTGGCTGGAGGCCGCCGGCTCGCGGGTATTGAACGGTACTCGGGCTCTTGCCCTGGAAGTCAGCAAAATGGCTCAGTACGCTGCCCTGCGCCAGCACGGAATCCGGGTTCCCCGCACTGTGGCGGCCCTCGGTCGCGAGCAGATCATCGCTGCTGCCTGTGACTTCGACGTGGACTTCATCACCAAGCACAATCGTGCCGGCAAGGGGCTTGGCGTTCGCTTACACGAGAATGTCGATGCACTGGTGGACTACCTGGACGGGCCGGAGTTCGCGCTTTCCGTCGACGGCATTACGCTCATCCAGGAGTACATCAAGGCGCCGACGCCGCATATCACACGGGTGGAATTCATCGGGCAGGAGTTTTTATACGCCCTGCGCGTCGATACTTCCGAGGGCTTCGAGCTGTGCCCGGCGCAAAGCTGCGAGGCCGGCGATGCTGCCTGCCCGGTAGGGGAGGATGCCGCGGAGAAGTTCGTCATTGTCGACAATTTCGATCATCCGCTGCTGGATTCATACAGTGGCTTCATGGTCAGCCACGAGTTGCAGGTGGCGGCCTTCGAGTTCATCGTCGACGGCGACGGTCGTGCTTACACCTATGACATTAATACCAATACCAACTACAACCCCAGCGCCGAAGCCCGCGCCGGGCGCTTCGGCATGCTGGCACTGGCACGCCTGCTCGGTGTCGAGCTGGCGCGCCAGAATATGATCAACGGGGCAGGCCACGATCATTCCCGCGCACGCCTGAGGGTGGCTTCCCGGTAGGAAATATAGGTTGTGCTGGCAAATATGATGGTGCCGCCGATCCAGGTCCAGATATCCGGGATCTCGCCGAAAGCCAGGTAACCGATGACGGTGGCCCACAGCAGACGCGTGTAATCCACCGGGAACACTACGGTGGCGTCAGAGGCCTTGAAGGCGCCTGTCATGGCGAGATGCCCGAGGGTCGCCAGCAATCCGATCAGCGAAAGCCAGAGCAGCTGCTCGGTGCTCGGCGTGACCCACACAGGGATTGCCAGGGGCAGTGACAGTACCGTCAGCAGAATCGAGTTCCAGGTAACGATGCAGACCACGGAATCGGTGGCGGAAAGCCGTTTAACCGTGAGCAGGGCGCCGGCCCAGCAGATCGATGACAGCACCACGATGAGCGCGGTCGGATCCACGTCTCCGAAACCCGGGCGCAGGATTACCAGTGTCCCGGCAAAGCCCGCCAGCACCGCGCTCCAGCGCCTCAGGCGCATGCGTTCACCGAGCAGCAGTGCCGCGCCTATGGATCCGAAGATGACGGACGTGAAGCTGAGCGCCGTGGCCTGGGCGATAGGCACGACGCTCAAGGCATAGAACCATGTAAACATGGCGACCAGGCCGAAGGCGCTTCTGAGCAGCTGCAGGCCGGGTTGACGACTTTTGAGGCTGCCGATGCCGGCGCGCAACGCCAAAGGCAGAATCGCCACGAGTCCGAACAGATTACGGAAGAAGACGATCTCGAAGCTATGCATGCCGTCGCTGACAAGGCGAACCGTCGCATGCATACAGGTCAGTACCGCGGTTGCCGCCAGCATCAGTAGCGGTCCCCGCATTGCGCCCAATGTGTGCGTATCTATGCCGGCTCCCGGCTCTTACCTCCAAGGCAGGGGGGGGACATGGGCGCCGTGCCCCGGGCGTCGCGCCAGCCCTGCTCGGTAAAGGTATGCAGGGCGAGGGCATGAACCCGGCTCTCGAGCTCACCGCCGAGCAGCTTGTAGACCAGGCGATGCTGCGCCACCAGATTCTTACCCTCGAAGTCGCTGGATACAATGACCACCTTGAAGTGCGATTCAGATCCCGGCGGCACGTTGTGCTGCCCGCTCTCGTTGATTACCTCCAGGTGCAGAGCTTCGAGGCCATCGGCGAGCGTTTGTTCGATTCTCTGTTGAATGCTCATGGGGCTGTCCAATGAATGACTGACGCTCATTATATGGCCGGGGGCACGCTGATGGTCACAAATGCGGTTACTTCCTCGGCCACGAGAACCCCCGTCTGGTCTCCACGATTGACGCGTTTGCGGCGTCGGAAATGTCGTACTGCGGCACAATTTCCACCACTGCTGACCCCTATAGGGATTAATCGGGATAAATGCGTCTCACAGCAAGGGAATCTCTCCTACAATGCAAAGGTGCCCGGGGGGGGGGAGCCCGGGGATTATTTGCCTATCGTCCACCCCTGACATCACCAGCGAGCCCCGCCGATTAGATGGCCCACGTAATGCCAGAGCCTACCAAGACCCAGGCGAGCCAGACCATCGGCAAGTATGAGCTGATACGCCCCATCGGCGATGGCAATATGGGCACCGTATTCCTGGCCAGGGACCCTTTCTCGCTACAGGACGTGGCCGTCAAGATCGCCACGCCGAAGCCGGCGGACGAGGATCGCATTGCCCGCCGCCGGCGAAAGCTCTTTTACATCGAGGCCAAGGCGGCGGGCATGCTGCGCCACCCGAATATCGTCGCCACCATCGATGCCGGTATCGAGGACGATCGCCGCTACTTGGTCATGGAGTACGTGCAAGGGGCCAGCACCCTGGATCGTTACTGCGCGCCGGACAATCTACTGCCCGTCGAGCGCGTGGTCGGCATCCTGTTGAAGTGCGCGCTTGCATTCGGATTTGCCCACGACAAGGGCGTCGTGCACCGCGATATCAAGCCGAAGAACATCATGCTCACCCAGGATAACGAGGTCAAAATCTGCGACTTCGGCCTGGCGTTGATAACCAGCGCAGACATCAACGATACGCAGGTCATGGGCCGTCTGGGTTCGCCGCGCTACATGTCGCCGGAGCAGGTGTCGGAAGAGATGGTGACGAACCAATCGGACATTTTTTCTCTCGGCATTGTCGCCTACGAGATGTTGACCGGTATCAGCCCTTTCAAGGCCGATAATATCTCGGCCATTGCCAAACGCATTACACGGGAGCCCCACAAGCCGATCACGGAGTTCCGAGACGACGTCCCCCCGGCTCTCGTGCACATCATCGATCGAACATTGAAAAAGCATCCGGCCGGTCGATACCAGTCGGCCATGGATCTTGCCGGTGACCTGAGTCTCATACACGACGAGATGAGGCACACGGCGAGCAAGCTCTCCGGCACGCGCCAGTTCGAGCGCATAAGCCGCTTGAGCTTTTTCGACGAGTTTGAAGAAGCGGAAATTCTCGAAGCGGTCAACACCGCTGAGTGGCAGGAATTTGACCCGGGCAGCGAGATAATTGTCGAGGGTGAATTCGACGAGAACTTTTATCTGCTCGTATCTGGAAAGGTATCTGTGCGCCGCGCCGACGTGGAAGTGGATGTCCTCGAGCCCGGTGCGACTTTTGGCGAACTGGGCTTTATCGTCAACCAAGCGCGCACTGCAACCATCATCGCTGACGATAAGGTGATTGTGCTGAAGATTCGCGCATCACTCATAGACCGCACGTCGGTTAACTGTCAGTTGCGCTTTCAAAAAGCATTCTTGAAGAATCTGGCCGAGCGATTCTGTTCGACCATGAATTTCATCGCGCGCTCCCGGCGCTGAAAAACACCTTTCGTGATTATTTGTAACCTGCAGTAAGTGGCAGGTAGTACGTAGCATTAATTCCCGCCGTATCCTAAAATTTTTCGTCAGGAAGTGCTGATAGAGTATCAGCCATCTATTGGCCATCCACTGGGCTACTTTCGGCCCCAGTGTCAGCGTCCCGCGCTGACGAGATGATAGGCTGATTGATTCTGGAGCATCCTGCCCAATCTGAACATGGCCGCCGAACCGAGCATTTCACCAAGTTCCCGTCGCCTGGGAGAGTATCTCGAATGTTCGAATCAGGCGTTGCAGGCGGCACTGACGAAGCAGGGCAGCGGGCAGAATGGCGCCGCGGGCAAACGCCTCGGCGAGTTGCTGCTGGAAGACGAAGCTGTATCACTGGACGCTTTGCTTGCAGGCATTCAGGCACAGCGCATGGATCGCCTCAGAGCCTGTCCGCTTTTTACCTCACTTTCCGATAATGACCTCGCGGAGTTGAGCGCTGTTTTTCAGGAAGTGTCGGTACTTTCCGAGCAGAGTTTGATTACGCAGGATGATAGAGATCCCTATCTCTATGTCCTCGGATCCGGGCGCTTGGAAGTATTTCGCACTGGCGAGGAGGAAAGCGAAACGACCTTGGCCCGGGTATTTCCCGGCGAGCCCGTAGGCGAGATGGGTTACTTCACCAATGGTGTTCGATCCGCATCCGTGCGCGCGCTCGAAACTGTCCAGTTGCTGCGCGCCAGCTACGAGGATCTCACGGACTGCTTCGAGAGCAATGCCAACGTCGCTACCGCGTTTATGGATGTCGTCACCAACAGGCTGCGCCGTACAAACCTGTTGTATCAAGAGAATCAGTATCGGCATCCGGCCACGAATCGCAGGCTCGGGCATCTTGCCGAATTCATCGAGTTTCCGACCTCCGAAGCCCTCGAGCAGGGAATCGAAGCGCTTCTGCAACAACTGGTGCGCAGTATCAGTCATCTGACCGACGCAGAGCGGGTGACACTCTACTTGATCGATCCGAAAAGCGGCGACTTATGGTCGCGGGTCGGCGAAGGCATCGGGCATCGGGACGTTCGCATTTCCGCGGGTGAGGGAATCGTCGGTTGGGTTGCCACCCATGCTGAACTCGTCAATGTTGCGGATGCCGCCGAGGACGAACGCTTCGACCGTGAGTCGGACCAACGCACGGGATGGCGTACCCACAGTGTGGTGTGCGCACCTGTACACGGGCACGGAGATGAACTCATCGGTGTGCTGGAAGTCGTTAACAAGCGAATCGGTATCTTCGATGAACACGATGAGAGCCTGGTCAGAGTTTTTGCCGACCAGGCGGCGATTACTGCCGAGTGCTCCAATCTCTACCGGGACGTGGTTCGCAGTCACGACCGCATGGCCGCTTTGCTGGACGTTGCCACCATCGTGACGCAGACGCAGGACTTGACCTCGGTTATGAAGGAAATCGGCGCCGAGTTGAACGAATTACTTGGTTGCGAGCGCAGCACCTTATTCGCCTACGATCAGGACGCGAAGGAAATGTGGTCAGTGATTGCTGATGGTGGTCAAACCGAACACCTGCGCGTGCATGCATCCTCTCTCGTGGCAGGGTATTCGGCGATTACCGGTGAGGTGGTGAATATTCACGATCCTTACGGTGATCAGCGATTTAATCCCGAGTTCGACAGGCAGCGGGATTTCCGCACCCGCAACGTGTTGTGTGTTCCCGTCGTCAATCGCCGCGGCTGGGTTGTAGGTGCCGTGCAGGCCGACAATAAGATCGAAGGCAGCTTCGACGACGAGGACGTCAAGGTTCTCCGCGCTATCGCATCGCAGCTCGGCGTGGCGATCGTGCTCAATATGTGACAACACGCCTCACGCCAGTGCCGGGCGCCAGTGCTACGTGACCTTGCAGCGATGCACGAACTCTTCCTGCTCTCTGGTCTCGATTGATCCCGGTCGCGCCGCGCGCACGTGCTCGATGGCGAGCGCCGGCGCAGTTCCCAATTCCACCAGCAGGCGTGCTGCGATAGTGCCGGTTCGTCCCTTACCGCCGTAACAGTGCAATGCAACCGGTATTTCGTCGTGGAGAAGGTTGTGCAGTTCCGGGCCCACTGACCGCCAGCGTGCCTCGAAGCCCGCATCCGGGGTCCCCATGTCGCGGATCGGCAGATGCCACCAGTGCATACCAAGAGCCTCGATCTGCCGGGGCAGCGATGTCACGCCGAGCTGACCGAACTCATGCTTTTCTATCAAGGTAAGCACACCTCGGGCGCCCCAGTCGCGCAATTGCACGAGGTCATCCGATAATGAACCCCATCGGCCAGGGCACGCGCACAGACCAATGCGGGCACTGGAACCAGGCACGATCAGTGTATCGATTTTCCAGCTCGTCATGGTTCAGGGCAAAAACTGAGCAAAAAGCAATCCAAAGCTGGTGACCGCGCCTGCCACCGGCACCCATACGGGGCAGGGCATCACACCGACCACTCTGGGTTGGCGCCGCTTCAGCGCGACCAGTGCCAGATTGACCAGACCGAACACCGCAAGTACGAGAAAGCTGGTGGCGCTCGCCAGGTGCACCAGGGGAAACCAGGTCGCCAGCAGAATAATAATAACGGCAACGACCACCGTCGCAGTCACAGGCGTGCGTGTGGTCGGGTTTATCGTGCCCAGAGCGCGTGGCAGCCAGCCCTTTGCACTCATGCCGTAGAAGATGCGCGCGGCCATGATGATCTGAACCAGCGCACCGTTGATTACGGCGAGTACGCCGATGCCGCTGATGAGGATAGGAGACCGCCCGGTCACGTGCTGATAAACCAATGCTAACGGCGCCTTGCTCTCGGCGAGCCGCTCCATGGGCACGCTGGTGAGTGCCACCAGAACCACCAAAAGATAAATGACCGTCGATACGCACAACGCGATGAGAATACCCAGCGGCAGGTTACGTTCCGGACGCTCGACTTCCTCGGCGACGTTGACCATGTCCTCGAAACCGATGAATGCGAAGAAGGCCAGGAATGCACCCAGAATCACACCTGCAAGCGTCGCATTTCCGTCTTGCAATAACATCCGAGGCAGGTGTTCGGGCACGGTGTGCAGTTCACCGCCGGCGACGATGATGATCATGATCAGCCCACCGGCTTCGATGAGGGTGAGAGTTGCGGCGATGCGCACCGAGCTCTTGATGCCCCATGCGGCGATGAATCCGAGGACCGCGACCAGGCAGACGATCAGAAGCGCATCGGGCAACTCCAGCAGTACCTGGAAGTAGCCAACGAATCCACGCGCCAGGGTTGCTGACGAAACCATGCCGGCAGTGGCGATCAACAATCCCACCACCATGGACAGCCAGCGCACATCGAAAGCCTCGTCCACATACACTGCTTCGCCGGCGCTCACGGGAAAACGCGCCGCGAGCTCGCCGTAGCTGAAGGCGGTCAAAGCCGCAATCATGGCCGCCATGACGAAGGCCATGGGTGCGCCCATGCCCGCGGCACCAACCACTTCGCCCACCAGCACATAAATGCCCGCGCCGAGGATGTTGCCGAGGCCATAGAGTGTGATCAGGCTGAGGCCGAGGTTGCGGGCCAGGCCAACCTCGCGCCCTGACGAAGGCATATGCTTATCCATCATTGGTGAGGCGCCGAGCCGGCACCTATCCGCTTGGCAACGCCTCCAGGGACCCGTCGGCGGTGAGCTGGTAAACGCGGCCGAGGATGTTTACCTGAATGCCGATGCCACCGCCATCCAACTGTTGCTCGGTGATGGTGGAGTGGTCGAAGACACCGGTCAAGAACAGGTTGGAAAACGCTGGCTCGCCCGCGGTTACCGCGGCGCTTGCACCAAGCGCATTGGCAATCTCGATGAACCGGGGTTGCCGGCGAAGGTGCGCGAGCCAGGCCCCGGCAAAAGCTGCCTTGTCGGTACCGGTCAGCTCTTTGCTGGCGATCACCTTGCGGGACAGGAAGGTCTGCCAGTCACCGGGATGAGAAGCGATTCCCGCATCGGGCAAGTCCGAGGCGATCTGATCCATGAGCGCGTGCCGGGCGAGGATAGATTCGTCCACCGGTGTTTTCATCTGCCCGGCGCTGCGCTTCAGCGCGGCCATCAACTGGGCGTGATGGCTGCCGCCCGGTGCTGCATCGGGTTGACCTGTTACGGCCGCCACCAATACTCCCTGCAAGGCTTGCATTTCCGAGCGGATCACATCTGCGCGTGCCGTGTAAAGCGCGCCCAGCAACGCGCGCTCATCGGCAAAGCGGGTGTCAATTGCGCGTCGCCGTTCCTCGAGTGCCCCCGACTGCCCTTGGATCTGTCTGGCAGAGGTGGCATAGGATTCGAGCAGCTGCTGTCGTTCGGCGCTCAACACCGCTTGGTCCCGTTCAAGCATCCCCGCCGCCGCCGAATTTCCGCTGGAACTCTGCTGCGTGCCGCCTTCGCTTTCCTCTATGGCGACGATACGCGCATCGATTTTGTGACGGTCGGTTTGGAGTCGATCCACCGCCGTGTATACATCGGCCGTGAGCGGTCGCGATAAGTCGAATCGAGGTGCGCCGGTCGCAGTGTACAGCAGTCCATCGTCATTCATTTCGAGCACGTGCGTAATCGCGGTATCGAATCCTTCATGGTCGCGCCCGAAAGATTCGATCAGGCGCGTGTTCAACGTCTCCAGATTGTTGCGAGCATCGCGCAGCTCTCCACTGATATGTGCTTCCAGTGATTTAATCTGCGTGTCTACTTTCCGCCGGCGCACATCGATGGCGGCTTCGACGGTGAGCCTGGTTGCATTGAGCTCTGCAAGGTCGGCTGCAAGCGTAGTATCCCGCTCGCGTTTTTGCGCAGCGAATTGCTCGTAGTGCTCTGTGAGCTCTTGATTCCCTTGCGTAAGTTCCTCGGTGACTTTCAGTACGCTTTCCCTGGCCCGGGTCAGGTTGGCTTGCAGCTTGGTGATCTGTTTCTCAAGTTCGGCAAATTGTATTGCCCGCTGGTCACGGTTCGGATCACTGGCCCCGGCCTTGTTGTGCACTGCCACGAGCGCATTGTATTCATCGATCAGGCTTCGCAAGGCCGTATCTGTTTCGGCGTGCAGGGCGCGCTGTTTCCGGCCCGTCTCGAGGGCACTCGCCACCGCCGCGCGCATATTACTCAGCGTGGTGCGCTCTTGTTCCAGCCATTTGTCGTATGCGGCGTAATCGACCGCATAGTCGTCGGCTACTTGTTTTAGTTTGCCCCGTTGCGTCTCGGCGAATCGTTGCCAGTCCTCATCGAGTGAGCGGATCTCCAGGGCCAACGGATCCCCGGCGTTCATGTACTCCTCGATCTGCCTGGTAAGTGCCGCCCGCGCCTTGCCGGTGGCCGTCGATTGGGTCAGGTAGTTGCTTCTGACAGCATCGATTTCGGCAAGTTGTGCGGCAATGCCCTCTTTGAGGGATTTGATGCGGGGATCGTTCGCGTAGCGGGGTGAGTGACGTCCCTGTATGCGCTGCTCTTCGTTGATGCGCCCGTCACGCAGCGCTATTTGTTCGTTGACGGCAGCAATGCGCTCGTTGAGTCTCTCGCGTTCGGAGTTGAATTGCGTCTGTCTGCGAGAGCGTTGCGCTTGCAGCGCTTCGAATTCTTCAATGACTGCGAGGCGGTCGGTTTCGTAGCGGGCCTTGAGCTCGGAAGCCCGCCTGTTGAGGTCTGCTGCCAGGCTGATGTTGTAGGTTTGAAATCCGTCCTCCAGGCTTTTCAGCATCACGTAGTAGATGGGACGGTTGTCGATTTCCTGGGCCGATGCCGTGAACGACACCCAGAGCGCGGTAAAGCAGATGGTGCCGAGCAGTGCCGACGGTATACGCCTGGGACGATTCATGGGCGTGCCGAACAGAAGCTTCCCCGAGTAGCGCTGTTGTTGTTTTTGACCGGCGATCGTTGCGGGCGTGCAGCCGGCAGCGAATCGGCCGTGTATGAGTCTAGCCGATGCGCGTACACAATTCTAACCGGCGCTTGTAATGGCCCCTTGATATGGCCTGTTGTTATGAATTCACGGCATCACCGGCTGGGGAGTTGCCGTCACTCTTTCGCGGCGCTTTTCACCGATGCGCAGAAGACTCGGAAGCAGGATCAAGGTGAACGCCGTGCTCACGGACATGCCACCGACGATGACCGCGGCGAGTCCCCGGTATAGCTCCGTACCCGGGCCGGGAATCACCAACAGCGGCAGCATGCCGAAGATGCTGGTCAACGTGCTCATGAGAATCGGGCGCAGTCGCAGACCCACCGCCTGTTCCACCGCCTCGCGGCGGCCAAGGCCCATACGCTCGGCGGCGCGGGTCTGGTGCACCAGCAAGATGGCGTTATTGACTACCAGGCCCAGCAAGATGATGAAACCGATCATGGTGAGCAGATCCATGGGTTGAAACACATCGACGCCGACGTAATCGAGACCATCGTTGATGACCCATAGCGCCACCACGCTGCCCACGGTGGCCAGTGGCAACGCAAGCAAAACCAGCAGACTGTCTTTGAATGATCGGAACAGCGCGCTCATGAGCAGGTATAGAATGGCGATGGCGAGCACGAAGCTGCCGCTCATATTCTTGAGCGCCACTTCCAGCTGGTCGGCGGTGCCGGTGTAGCGAATCTCACCGTCCTCCGGCAACAAGGCCTCCGCCACCGGGGCAACCTTCTGCTTGATGATGGCGAGCGTCTCTTCCAGGGACATGTTTGCCGGCGGCGTCACCTGCAAGGTCACGCTGCGGCGCCGATCCAGGCGCCGAATCTCGCCGGGACCCGCCGTCCGCACCACTGTGACCAATTCGCTCACCGGCAACACGCCGGCCAGCGGCGTCGCCAGTGGAATGGAATCCAGCTGTTCCGGTGTCTCCCATGGTTGCACGCGCACGATGATGTCGCGGCGCTCCTCGCCGTCGAAGTAGTCGCCCACGAACAAGCCCTCCCCCAGAGCCCTCGTGATCTGGGCCATGGTGTCACGGTTCCAGCCGGCTTCGCGGATGCGGCGTTCATTGGGCACCAGGCGCAGTTCCGGTTCGGCGAGCTCGAGACCCGGAAAGGGACGTACGTCGGCTCCTGGAATCGCCTGTAATGTCGCGCCGAAGGTTGCCTGGGCGGCGCGCATGACGGTTTCCAGGTTACGGCCCTGGAGATTGATATCGACGGTGCGCCCCGCGCCAAAACCGCCGAACAAAGATGCGCGCTTGGCGAATGCCCAGGTGTCGGGAAAGCCGCGTACGACTTGATTGATGATGGGCACCAGATCACCGGTTTTGTCCTCGTCCTCGGCCCGCGCTCCCATGAATACACCCCGGGGAAAGGCAACGAAGAAGTACTGGCTGATCTTGGGTTGTTGCTCACCGGTCATATAGGGCGCCATGCGCGCCGCGATGACATCGCCCATCTCTCTTTCGATGTGATCGATGTTGACCCCCGGTGGTGGAATGATGAAGGCGAACACCAGGTTGCGGTTGCCTTCCGGAAGGTAGTCAGCTTTCGGTGCAAGCGCCCAGGTTGCAAGCACGGGTAGCGTCAGCAGCGTGGCGATCCACATGCCGCGCCGAATGGGCGTGTCCGTGAGGCGCATGATTGCGCCTGTCATGGCCCGCCACCAGCCCCCGTGACGGTCCTCGATCCTGGCGTGTTTCAGCCAGGCGGCAGCCGCGGCCGGAATCACCGTGAGCGCGAATATCAACGAGGCCACCACGGCCACGGCGATGGTCAGGGCCAGGTCGGCGAACAGCTGACCGGCCTCATCCCGGAGAAATACGATGGGCAGGAAGATCGCCACCGTGGTGGCGGTGGAGGCGAGCAGCGCGCCCCAAACCTCGGTGGGTCCCTCGATGGCGGCCTCATCCGCCGATCTGCCTTTCTCGCGAAGCCGCACGATGTTTTCCAGAACCACGATGGCGGCGTCCAGGGTCATGCCGACGGCGAAGGCGAGACCCGCGAGAGAGATGACGTTGAGGGTGCGACCGGCCATGTCCAGCAGCAGGAAGGCTGCCAGCACGCTGCCGGGGATCGCGATGGTTACCATCAGGGTGGCGCGGAACTTGCGCAGGAACCACCACAGCACACCCACCGCCAGCAGGATCCCTATGGCGAGATTGTTGCGCAGCATTTCGATGGATCGATCGATGTAGACCGTCTCGTCGTAAACCTGCTCGAAGGACAGATTCGCCCGCGCCAGCGGTCCATCGCGTAGCTCCTCGGCGGCTTGCTTGAGTCCGCTCATCACGTCCAGCACATTGACGCCGATCTCCCGATGGGCGTTGACCGCCATGGCGAGGTCGCCGCGGGTGATCACGAAGCTTTTGCGATCCACCATGCGCGCCTCGATCTCGGCCACGTCCCTCAAACGCACCGCCTGGCCGTCGCGCCAGTCGAGCACCAGATCGCCCAGCTGCTGCGCGTCGAAGGCGCCGGTAAAACGTACCGTGTAGCGGCGCTTCCCGACACTCGCTTCACCGCCGGAGACATCCTCGTTGCCACCGGCGAGCCGTGCTGCCTCGGGGAGCTCGATACCGAGCAGGGCGGCCCTGAAGGGATCGAAAGTGATGCGCACTTCCTGTTCGCGCCCGCCCCGCACCTCGGAGCGGGCGACGCCGGGGACACGCTCGAAGCGCGTTTGTACGACTTCCTCGACAAAATCCTGATAGCTCTGGATGTCGCGGGTGTTCCCGTTGACAGGCTTCAAGATGAACCAGGCGATGGCACGGCTGCGTCCGCCGACGGTGCTGATTACCGGCTCATCGGCGTCGTCGGGATAACGCGCTACGCGGTTCAGCCGATTGAGTACTTCCAGCAGCCCGCGTCCCAGTTCGTGGCCAATCTCGAACTCGATGCTGATTTCGCCCTGGCCGCGGCGTGCCGTGGCCAGCATCTTGGTCATGCCGGGCAGGCCCCGCAGCACCTTTTCCTGGGGCTCGATGATCTGCGCCTCGACTTCCTGCGGCGCGGCCGAGCGCCAGTTAGTGCTGATGGTTATCTCGGGCTTCTCGACTTCGGGTGTGAGCTGCACCGGCAGACGCAGCAGGCTCAGGGCGCCGAACAGCACCACCAGCAACACCGCCACCGTAGTCGCGACGGGGTTGCTGAGCGCGAGGCGGGTCCAACTCACGGCTTGGCGCCGGTCTCGATGATGGTCACATTTTGTCCAGGGCGCAGTCGCTCGCCGCCGCGGATGACCACCCGATCGCCGGACTGGATGCCGTCCACTTCGATGTGCTCACCGACAGCGATTCCGGTATTCACGGAAATCCGTTGCGCGAGCCCCTCGGCGTCGATGCGGTAAACCGTGGTTCCGTCGCGGCGCAGCACCAGCGCGTCCCGGGGAACGGTGAGCACTTTCCGTGTGTCGGCGCTGGGTACCGCGACACGCACATCAGCGCCCACCGGCCAGCGGCCGCTGTCGATGGTGAGGCGCACTTCGTAGAGCCGCGAGCGATTGTCACCCACGGGGACGATGGTGCGTACCGTCCCAACCCCGTTGCTCGGATTGCCGACGAGCGTCAGGGTGGAGTCCTTGTGGACGAACTTCAGTGCGTTCACCGGCACCCAGGTTTGCACTTCCAGGGATGAGGTATCCACGAGCCGCGCCACGGCGGTGCCGCTTTCCGCCCATTCTCCGGCCTGTAGAAGCCGCTCGGTGATGACGCCGTCGAATGGTGCGCGCAACGTGGTGCGCGCGAGGCGTTCCCGGGTCAGGGCCACGCGGGCCTGTCCGGCAGCGATCTCGGCTTCTGTCATGGCGCGGTTGGAAACGGCTTCGTCCAGCTGACTCTGTGGCACCGACTGGCTCTTCACCAGCGGTGAGAGCCGGTTCACCTCGGCGCTCTGGTACTTCAGGCGCGCCCGCTCGCGGTTAACCGCCGCCTGGTCGGCGAGCAGGTTCTGCTCCAGGAGCACTTGGTCCAGCCGTGCCACGATCTCGCCCTTGCGGACCACGACGCCGATGTCCGCCACCCACTCCAGGCGGCCCTCCACCTCGGCCGCCAGACGCGCATGGTTACGGCTGATGACGGTGCCTGGATAGGGCGTGACCGGAGCCAGCAAGCGCTCGGTGGCAACACTCACCACCACCGGCGCCGGGTCGCCCTGGGCGAGTGCCCCCGGCGCCAGGCCCAGAAGCCAGGCGGCGGCGAAATAAACAACAATGAGTTTCACTGAATGCATGTTCATTTGAACCGGAAACCGCCGGATCGTTCTATTTAATAATGCAACAGGGAATGCACCCTGTAGTTGGAAAGCTTCTCCCGTCCATTCAGAGCATCCAGTTCGATAACGAAGGCGCAGGCAGCGATTTCACCGCCCAGCTTTTCCACCAGCTGGCAGCTCGCCCGGGCGGTGCCGCCGGTGGCAATCAAATCGTCGATGAGCAGGATTCTGTCGCCGGGGTTGACGGCGTCGGTATGCACTTCCAGCGCCGCCGAGCCGTACTCCAGGGTATAGGAGGCACTCTGCACGTCATAGGGGAGCTTGCCGGGCTTGCGCAGGGGGATGAAGCCGACGCCAAGCTCCCAGGCCGCCAGGCTGCCGAAAATGAAGCCGCGGGCCTCCATGCCGGCGACGGCATTGATGGTTTCGCCGAGAAAGGGCTGTAGCAGCTGGTATACGGACAATTGCATCGCCGCCGGATCAGCGACCAGCGGCGTAATATCTCTGAAGATGATCCCGGCTTCGGGGAAGTCCGGAATGTCACGAATCTTGGCTTTTAGTCGTTGCAACGGTGGACTCCCTCGGGTGTCGGATCAAATTGCTATGGCTTTCGTTTTCGGCTTAAACGGTCGATTGCCGTCGTCTTTCTCGCGTTTTTCGAAACCGGGCAGGGTCAGTTTGTCTCGAAATTCGAAGGGTACCGGGATCGGTATGCCATCGACACTCACATGACCGCTTATCGCATAGTCTATCGACGGCGTGTCCCGCGAGCCGAACTCTTGAAGCTGCTCGAGGACCCGTTGCAGGGTGCTCACCACCTCCACCTGGGCTGTGCTCTCGCCGTAGGCCGGTATGCTGATGGGTTTACCGCTCACGCCCTGGGCGAAGAGCTTGTCGTTGATCGCGATCTCGTAGTCCAGGCCCCTGATGGTAATGGTCTCTGAATTGGGATTCTGGACCTGCAGGGTTACTCGAAAGCGCTGCTCGAACAGTTGCACGTTCGTCGGCGTGATGCTGACGAGACTGACCCGCGGTGGTTCACTGAGGCCGGCCATGGTGGCGCATCCGCTGAGGGCCGCACCGAGCAGAGCCATGGCGATAAACTGCTTCACGTCTCGACCGCCCGATGGGTTGTTGCCGGAACCGGGTCCCCGTGGGTGCTGCGGTGGCTGAATTTCAACCGCTCGCCCAGCACCAACAGACTCGGTGTCAACACCAGAGTGAGCAGAGTAGCGAAGGCGAGCCCGCCGGCGACGGCGGTGGCCAGCTGCGTCCACCATTGGGTCGACGGGCCGCCCACGGCAATGGAACGATCCATGAGATCGATGTTGATTCCAAGCACCATGGGCATGAGTCCGAGAATCGTGGTGATGGTGGTGAGCAATACCGGGCGCAGGCGTTGCGCGCCGGTGCGCATCACCGCCTCGATGGTGTCCATGCCGCGGTTGCGCAGGATGTTGTAAGTATCGATGAGCACGATATTGTTGTTGACCACGATTCCGGCCAGTGCGATCACACCCACACCGCTCATGACGATGCCAAACGGTTGCCCGGTGACGAGAAGCCCGAGCAGAACACCCACCGTGGACAACACGACCGCGCTGAGAATCAACAACGCTTGATAAAAGCTGTTGAACTGAGTGACGAGAATTATGGCCATGATGAAAAGCGCGATGCCAAATGCTTTGATCAGAAACGCTTCCGCTTTACGCTGCTCTTCGTCTTCACCTTTGAACTCGATGCTGATGCGCGGATCGATTTGCGCGGTCTTCAACCAGTGTTTGATCTCCGTGACCTTGTCGTTGGGGAGAACGCTTTCCGGTACGTCGGCTTGCACAGTGAGCACACGGCGGCTGTCGGCGCGATTGATGGTTCCGATGCGTGGTACGGCGGCCCGCTGGACGAAATTACCGATGGGCACGGCGCCGCTTTCCGTGGGCACGCGTAACCGGTCCAGTTCGTCGATGTTGCGGTCGCTGTAAGGAAAGCGTACCCGGATTTCCACCTCGTCGTCGGTGTCGTCCGGCCGGTACTCTCCAACCTTGATGCCGTTGGTTACCAGCTTGATGGCGTTACCGACGGCAGTGATGTCGGCGCCGTAGCGGCTGGCCTCGGCGCGATCCACCTTCACCTGCCATTCGATCCCCGGCATCGGCCGGCTGTCGGTGACGTCGACGAAGCCCCCCAGCTCATTGAGTCCGCGGCGCACCGTGGCGACAGCTTCCGGCAACAGTTCCGGATAGCGTGAGCTCAGTTGCAGCTGTACCGGCTTGCCCACCGGCGGGCCGGCTTCTTCCTTGCGTGCCTCGACAATGATGCCGGCCAGGTCCCCGGTGCGTTCGCGCACCTCATCGAGAATTTCCCTGGCCGGGCGCCGCTCCTTCCAGTCCACGAACTCGAGCTGAATCAGGCCCACCGTATCCTCGGTGACCTCGGCGCGGAATGTCGTGCCGGTGCGTGCGTAGATGGTGGCGAGTTCTCCCATGTCCAGCAGCCGGCTCTCCACCTCGCGCACCAACGCATCGCTTTCCTCCACGGAAAGGTCGCCGCGGGCGCGCACGTGCAACACTGCGTTCTCCGGCTCCACATCGGGAAAGAATTCGACACCCTTGCCGAATACGCCGTAGGCGCCATAGCCGCCGGCCAGCAGCACTGTCGCCAGCAGCACGACTATCATCGGGTGGGTGACGGCGAGCCGCAGAACTTTCACGTAGGCGCCGGTAAAACCGCCGATGCTGTCCAGATCGCCGTCCTGCGCCGCGGCCAGATGGGCGGCGTTGCCCTCACTGTCCGGCGCCCGCCGCCCGATGATAGAGCCCAGCGTCGGCACGAACACCAGTGCCATGAAAAGCGAAGCGCTGAGCGTCGCAATGAGTGTAATCGGCAGGAATTTCATGAACTCGCCGACGATACCGGGCCAGAACAGCAAGGGCATGAAGGCCGCAAGAGTCGTGGCCGTGGCCGCGGTAATTGGCCATGCCATGCGCTTGGCGGCGGCGGCATACGCTTGGCTGCGCACGAGACCCTCCGCCATCTTGCGATCGGCCAGTTCCACCACGACGATTGTGCCGTCGACCAACATACCCACCGCCATGATGAGAGCGAACAAGACGACGATGTTGATGGTGAGTCCGGCAAACGCCAGTACCAGGATGCCGGCAAGAAAGGAGCCGGGAATGGAAACGCCCACCAGACCCGCCGTGCGCACGCCAAGGGCCGCTACCACGACGATCATTACCAGCAACACCGCGGCCAGCACATTGTTTTGCAGGTCGTCCAGCATATCGCGGATTTGCTGCGATTTGTCCTGGGAGAAAGTCACCCGAATACCATCGGGCCAGCTCTCCTGCTCCTCGGCCACCAGGGCGCGCACTTCCTCGATAGTATCGATGATGTTCGTACCGATGCGCTTGGTTACCTCCAGCGCCACCGCCGGTTGTCCATTAACCCGCGCGAAGCCGTTGGCGTCTTTGAAGGTGCGGTGCGCGATGGCAACATCGGCGAAGGTAACCACCTTGTCGCCGCTGGTCTTGATGGGCAGATTCAGGACATCCCGGACATTTTCGAATAGCCCCGGTACCTTGACCGAGAACCGCCCGTGTCCGGTGTCCATGGCACCGGCCGCAACCAGCTTGTTGTTACGGTCGATGAACTGCAGAAGCGTTTCCGGTGACTGGTTGAAACCTTGCAGACGCACGGGATCGATGATCACTTCCATCAAATCCTCACGGTCGCCGGCGATGTCCACCTCCAGAATGCCCGCCAGGCCTTCCAGTTTGTCGCGCAGATCACGGGCGTGCCTGACCAGCGTGCGTTCATCGATATTGCCGGAAAGCGTGACCAGGATGACCGGAAACAACGCCACGTTGACTTCGTTGACGGTGGGCTCGTCGCTGTCGTCCGGCAGGTCGACCTTGGCGATATCGACTTTCTCGCGCACGTCGTTGAGTGCCTGGTCGCTGTCGAAGCCGGCCTCAAATTCCAGAGTTATGGTGGCCTGGCCTTCCCGGGCGCTGGCGCGCATTTCCTTCAGCCCCTCGATATTGCGCAGCTCTTTTTCCATGGGGCGCACCAGAAGACGTTCCGCGTCCTGGGCAGAGATGCCATCGTGGGGAATGACGATGTAGATGATGGGAATGGCGACGTCCGGGTCGGCCTCTTTCGGTATGGTGACGTAGGCGACGGATCCAGCGATCAGCACCAGCGCCAGGACCAGGAGCACCGGACGGCTGCGGGCAACGGCGGCATCGATAATGGATTTCATGGTGGCCGGGATCCCTGTCAGGCGCCCTGATCGTCGGCCCGTGCTTTGACTCGATCACCTTCGCGCACGAAGCCCTGGCCTACGGTGATCACGCGTACGCGCCCGGGAAGGCCGGCGACCCACACACCATCGACACCGGTACGCACGATTTCGACCACGTGAAAAACGACCACGCCCTTATTGTTGACGCTCTTGACGCCGATCTTGTCCTGGCTGTTCAGTGACAGCAGCGCCGGAGAAATGTAGTGGGCCGAGATCTGCTCGGCGGGAATACGCATCTCCGCGGTGGTACCCGAGACCACCGTACCGGCGGCGTTGCTCACCTCCAGCTCGACACGAAATGTCCGGGTTGCTCCGTCCGCCTCCGAGGCAACGTAGCGCAAAACGCCCTCCAGCTCTTCTCCGGTAATGAGCTTGGCGCTGCCCCGTGCACCCACCGTCAGATAATTCAGCTCCCGCTGGGTTACGTCACCGGTAACCAGAATCGGGTCCAGCTCAATGATGCGCGCAATCTCCTTGCCCTCGGCAATAAAATCGCCAACCTCCACGGGACGCGCGTGCAGAACGCCGTCGAAGGGCGCCACCAACACGCTGAGGCCGATCTCCACCTCGACGCGCTTGCTTGTCGCGCGTGCTGCCTCCAGATTGGCCAGCGCCTCGGCGACGTTGGTCTCCGACTGAAAGTTTTTGCTCTTCAGGCGTTTCGCCGCGTCGTATTGAATCTGTCGTTGGCGGACCAATGCCCGGGATTGTTGCAGGCGCGCTTCCAGATCGCGTACGTCCAGTCGCACGATCACCTCACCCTTCTTTACCCGGGCACCGCGTTTCGCACCGACTTGCGTCACCCGGCCGTCGATTTCCGCGCGCAGCGTGACACTGCGCGCCGCTTCGGTTTTCCCATAAATGATGACATCACGGGTGACGAGCTGGGATTCGACGGTCTTTACCCGCACGCTGGTGATGGCCGGGCGATCCGTGCGCGGTGCCTCCAGGGACGGGTCCCGTGCCGAGCCGGTGGCGCCGGTTCCCGACAGCAGCCACAGGGTCAGGGCAAGGGTAATTCCCAGGGCGATGAAGAGTGATTGATGGCGTTGCAAATAATTCTTCATGTGACGTTCCTCTTCCGTGGATTCCGTCAACCGACTTTGGACAACGGCGCTTCGTCGGCTTGTGCCGACTCGAGCCAGCGGTCGCGATTGGCGCGGATATAGTCGCGTTGAGCTCTCAAAGTGACATGACCGAGGCCTGCCACGAGGTCGTGGCTGGGCGAGCGCTGTCCCTGGTCCTCGAAGGCGTTGTCGATGCACTCCAGCATGCCATCGATGTCGCGCACCCGTTCATCCAGCACCTGCGCGAGGCGCTCCGGGGTCATCAGGTGGGCGAAGTACATGAGCACCAGGAACTCCGATCGCACTTTGTGTCTGGGCGGTGTCTGGGCCAGCGCCGTAGCGAGCTGCCCGCGGCCCGCATCGGTGATTCTGTAAACCTTCTTGTCCGGGCGCTTGTCCTGGGCGACGTCCTGGCAGCTCACCAACTCCGCCCGGGTGAGCTCACTGAGAGCGGGGTAGATTGAGCCGTAGCCGGCGACGAAAAAATGCGCGAAGGACTGTTCGAAATGCTTCTTGATCTCGTAACCGGTCATGTCGCGCAGGGTTAACACCCCCAGGCAAAGCGTTTTCACATCCATCGTCGGTGCGCTCTCGTCAGTTATATCGAACCGACATAGGTTATCACGATATATATCAATGTGGAATATCTTGCCTGCCGGGAGTGTTGGAAAAAAACCCCATTCCCATGGGATCAGCTAGCCCATCACAAATCCGACAGGCCCCTGCACCGGGGGCTGCATTCGAGCCTGGGTGAAGCCGATAGAAAAATGACAGGGCGCCCCTTTGCGACGCCCATTTGCAACCGCCACCCGATTCGAGGAGCCGTCCGTGCGAGTAGGCAAAGCCATGGTATCTGGCGTCGCCTTGCTCGCGCTCGTCGCCGGTGCCGGCGCGGTTGCCGTGTCACGGGTCGACCCGGAAGCCGTCAAAGACTTTCTCACCGACGCCGCCCGCCAGGCCACGGGCCGGGAAGTGGTGGTGCGCGGGGCCACCGAGCTGCGATTGTTCCCCACACCGACCTTGATTGCCGAAAACGTGGTTTTCGGCAACGCCCCCTGGAGCGTCAGCCCGGATATGGCCCGGGTCAAGCGGCTCGAGGCCAGGGTCGGCATTCTTCCACTGTTCATGGGGCAGTTGCGGATCTCCCGCTTTCGGCTTTTGGAGCCCCATGTGCTCCTGGAGCAGGACAAAAAGGGCAGGCGTAACTGGGACTTCCAGGTTGAGAAACAGGCTACCGGAGAAAACGAGTTCCTCGCCCAGATGCGATCCCGGGTGCGCATGGTGGTGTCGGAAATTCAGATAGTCGACGGCACGTTCAGTTATCGCGAAGGCAAATCCACCCGCACCATCCGCATACCGCATCTTTCCGCCAATGGCGACACCGGCGGCGGGCCCCTGGGTTTGACCGGACGCGGCCAGTTCAATGGGCGTGGTTGGAAGCTCTCCGGACGCGTCGGCGAGTTGTCGGCACTGTTGCGCAACGAGCCCTACGGCCTGGCCTTCGTCGTCAGCTCCGGGGGCACCAGAATCACCGGTGACGGGGCTATTGAACGGCCCCTGGACGGTACCGGCCTGCGCATGGACGTGAAGCTCGAGGCCCGATCCGGGCGCGAGATGCTGGCAATGGTGGGACTGGACGTGGACCTGCGGGGTTCCGTACAAGCCAGCGCCGAGCTCATAGACATCGACGATGGTGTACGCCTCGACAAGCTCAGGGCCAAGGCTCGCATCGACGGCGGTTACATCAGCGCCAGTGGAACGGTGGCGAACCTGGTGGGCATGCGTGGCGTGAGCCTGAAACTCGGGGTGAAAGCCAAGTCCGTCGCCGGCATCGTTCGCTTGGCCGGCGCCGAGCTGCCGAAGGCCGGACCGGTAACGGCGTCGGCCAGAATTACCAATCCCAAGGGCCGCTATCGCATGGACAAGCTCAGGGCGCGCGTCGGCCTCGGCGCTGCCACGCTGAAACTAGACGGCAAGATCACGAACCTCGCCCGGGGCCGCGGACTCTATATCGGACTCGACCTGGAGGCAGCTTCCCTGGCCAGGTTATCGCGCTTCGTGGGCGCCACGCTGCCGGCGGTCGGGCCGGTAAAAGCCAGTGCACGGCTGAGCCGTACCAAGCACGGCTTCAAGCTCGCGAAGCTCCACACCAAAGTCGGGCGCAGCGATGCCGGTGGCGAGCTGTTCGTATACCCCAAGCGCAAGCGTCTCAGGGTTGTCGGCGGTCTCAAGGCGAAAAATCTGGACCTGGACCAGCTGCTACCCGGCAGCGGCGGGCGCCGGGGTAAGCGCGTGTTCTCCCGCCAGCCATTTCCCCTGGCGTGGCTGCATGCATTCGACGCGGATGTCAGCATTCATGCGCGCAAGCTGCATATCCAGGACATGCGAATGGACAAGGTCAAGGTCGGCATGTCGCTCAAGAAGGGCCAGTTGCGGTTCACTCCCTCCGGAAGGCTGGGCGGCGGCAAGTTCAACGCCAAGATCTCCCTGGACGCCCGGGGCAAGCGCCCGCATATCGCCATGCGACTTCGCGGCAAAGGCATTGGGCTCGGCAAAGTGTCCGAGCAAATCTACGGCACCAAACTCATCGAGGGTGCCCGTGCCGACGTCAACATCGACATTGCCGGGCGCGGCAGCTCGCTGAGCGAGCTCATGGCGGGCCTTTCCGGCGGCATCTACGTGGCTGCGGGCAAGGCTACTATTCACAACAATCGGCTGGAGAAAGTCAGCGGCGACGTGGTCACTGCAGTTCTCAGCACAGTTGCCATGCAGAGTTCCGAGGACAAGACCACCCATGTGCGCTGCATAGTTGTCCGGGTGCCGGTCAAGAAGGGCCTGGTGAGCGTCGATCGCACCATTGCCATGGAAACCACTCGTGCGGCCATGAGCGTCAGCGGCAGCATCGACTTCAGGAACGAGGGTTTGGACCTTGGCGTCGACCTTGTGGGTCGCAAGGGTCTCAGCCTGAGTGCCGGCTCATTCTCCGGTTTGGTGCGCGTGCGTGGCACCATGGCCGAGCCCGAGGTCGGTGCCGATGCTGCCGGCATCGCCGGTGCCGCGGCCACAGTGGCGGGCGCCGTAGCCACCGGTGGGCTGTCCCTGCTTGCCCAGGGAGTCATCAGCCAAATCGCCGCCGACCGTAGCACCTGCCGTACGGCACTGGAGATGGACAACGGCGGCAGCTCGAAGCAGGTGGCGTTCAGCAAGGCCGGCTCCCGGGACGACGAGACTCCCGATTCCCCCGGGCGTTCCAGGGAACAGAGACGCAGCGCGGCGCCAGGCGCGCCCCAAAAGAGCTTCGCAAAGTCCGTGGATGACGGTAGCTGACTGACCCGTCCCCCCGTTAGCGCGACACTCGACTGGAGACTGTGGGCGAGGGAAGATGCCCACTGTCTGGCGCCACGCTGGCGGGGTGAACAACATGCGGCCGTGGAAAAAACTGCTTATCGGCACCCTCGCGCTGCTGCTCGCGCTGGTCGCTGGTGCTGCGGTGTTCATCAGCCAGCTGGATCCCAACGAATATCGCGGCGAACTTGCCGACGTGGTCGAGCACTATACGGGCCGGGAGCTTCTCGTCGGCGGCGACCTGCATGTCAAGTTGTTACCGGCGCCGTCGGTGGAAGCCAACGACGTCAGCTTTGCAAACGCCCCCTGGGCATCGCAGCCCCAGATGCTGCGAGCGAAACGCGTACGCGCCGCGGTTGCATTGTGGCCTCTACTGAAGGGCCGCGTGGTGATAACGCGCTTCGTCGCCATCGAGCCGACGCTATTTCTGGAGACCGATGCCGAGGGCACAGGAAACTGGGAGTTTGGCGATGTCGGTGCTTCTGTCTCTGAAGACACGGCCGACGGCGACGCAGCGTCCGGCGAGTTGGCGTTCGCTATCAATCAGATACGCATAGAGAGTGCTGGTCTGGCTTTTCTGGATGGAAAAACTGACAGCGAGGTAAGAATCGGCGTGACCGAGCTGACCATCGGCAGCGAACGCCCTGGAGGCCGCCTGGAGTTGAGCCTGCGCGCCGATTATGGGGGCCTGCCGGTCAAATTGGATGGCAAGGTCGGCGCCGTCGGCGCGATTCGGCGCAATCAGCCCTTTGAAGTCGACCTCGAGGGGGCGCTGGGCAGCGCCGAATTCAGCATACGGGGCGCCGTGGGCAAAGCTCTGGAGGGAAAGGATCTACGTCTGGATGTGGCGCTCAATAGCGAATCGACGAAGAAGATTAGCGATCTGGCGGGAGTCGAAATGGAGGAGTTCGGCCCCTTGGATGTGAAATTCAGGCTGCTGGAACAAGGCGGTTACTTTCATCTGGAATCCATCGCAGCCACCGCGCGCCCCCGGGATACTGATGCGAGCATCCGCGCCGCGGTCAAGAATTTCGCTTTCGATCTCGCCTCTGGTACAGCCGGTGCAGCGGCGCAGGGTGCGCCGATGACCGTGGATCTCGACCTCGCCTTCGGCGATGCCCGCTTGCGTGTGGATGGCGACGTAGGCAAGCCGCTCGAGGGCAGGGATCTGCGTTTAGGCACCAGATTCGAAACACAATCCACTATTCCATTGACGGCGCTTGCAGGATTCGACTTCGAAGAAGTCGGACCCGTGAATCTGACACTGACCGTGGTGGAGCGGGACGGCAGTTACGACTTTGACGATATCGCGCTGACAGCGCGGCCACGGGGCAGCGACGCAAGCTTGAATGGTTCGGTCAAAGGTTTTGTCCTTGATCTGGACGGCTCGAAGGCGCAACCGGAGGCTGCCAAAGTAGAGGTCACTGGAGCTGTCGGCGGAGCCGAATTCTCAATCACCGGTGACATCGGTAATCCCATGGAGGGGAAAGATCTGCGTCTGAAGGTGGCCCTGGCGGCCAAGTCCAGCGTGCCGTTAAGCGAACTCGCCGGCGTCGATGTGGAGGAGGTCGGACCCCTGAATGTAAAGCTCACGGTCACCGAAAAGAATGGACGTTTCGATCTCGGCAACATCAACATGACGGCGCAGCCGCGGCACGCCCATGTGACGATCAAGGGATCCGTCATCGATATTGTCGACAATCCTCAACCAAATCTCGACGTCGCGCTATCGGCGAAAACACTACGCCAGCTCGATGAGGCATTGCCCGATGCAGGACCGGTCCAGGTTTCGGCAAAGGTGCAACCCAGCGGCAAGGTGATGGACATTCAGGATCTCATCGCGACAGTTGGAAAGAGTGATCTGTCCGGTAGCGCTTCCGTCGACATCGGCGCTGAACGCCCGAGCGTCGGCGCCAAGCTGCACGCGCGCGTCATCGATCTTGCGCAGTTCCTGCCCCCGGCGGAGGAATCCGGCGCCGGGGCCGCCGCGGACAAGCCTTCGGATGGCAGGGTATTTTCCGACGCCCCCCTCCCCTTTGGTGCGCTCGAGAAAGTCAACGGCGATATCGAGCTCGCAGTGGATCGGCTGATCACACGCAAGCTCGCCCTGGACAAAGTCAATGTCGTGGCCAGGCTCGAAAACGGAAATTTGAACATCAAGCCGACGGCCAACATCGCCGGCGGCACGGTTGGCGCAACCATCGACATCGACACACGCACGCAACCGGCGACGTTGGCGGCCGATGTAGACGCGAAAAAAGTAAGCATCGGTGCGTTGACAAAGCAAATTCGGGGATATGAAACAACCAAGGGTCTGGATTCGAATCTGTTGATGAAGTTGCGCGGTCAGGGAGACTCGGTACGTGCCCTCATGGGGGGGCTCGACGGGGATGTTCAGCTGGAAATCGGCGAAGGCCAGCTCAGCAACGACGCGCTCGATCGCGTCGGCGCCGATCTGATGACGAAGATTATCGGAGTAGCCGTGCCGACTGACGACAAAGATGGAACTACGCAACTCAATTGCGGTGTTTTGCGCTTCGCTGTCCAGGAGGGCGACGCTATCGCCGATCAGACCCTGGTGTTGGAAACAGAGAAAGTACTTCTCCAGGGCGGTGGCCTCATCGATCTGAAGACCGAGGAACTGGATCTGGGCGCTAAACTCGTCGCACGCAAGGGAATTCGTCTTGGCGCCGGCACGCTCAGCAGCCTGGCACGGGTGCAGGGCACACTGGCAAATCCCGAACTCGGCACGGACCTCGAAGGCGTGGTGAAGGCCGGCGCCAAGGTCGGTATCGCCGTCGTTACAGTCGGCTTGTCACTGGTCGCCGAGAGCGTCTATGGTCATATTAGCGAAGACGACCATCCGTGCCAGACGGCGCTGGCCCGCGAAATCGAGATTACGCCGACGGAGTACAAAGCACAGAAATCCGAGTAACAGAACTGAGACACCGGGAGTCTACAGGCGCTGTCAGTCTGTCGATTTCCTGAGTAATCGATAATGGCAAAACAAATACAGGTGGAACGCGACGGCGCCGTCGCGACCGTGGTACTCAATCGCGCGCGCAAACTCAATGCGCTGACGCGGTCCATGTGGCATAAACTCGGCGAAACCATCGTGACATTGTCGGCGGACAATGATGTGCACTGCGTCGTGCTGCGCGGCGCCGGCGACAAAGCCTTCTCTTCGGGCAATGACATCGGTGAATTCCAGAAAGAGCGCAGTAGTATTCCCCTGGCGCGGCGCTACGGCGCAGACATGAAGCGCACCATCGATGCATTACAGTCCTGCCGGCATCCGATTGTTGCGCTCATCAATGGCGTTTGCGTAGGTGGCGGGCTCGAGCTTGCCGCCAACTGCGACATTCGCATCTGTGGCGAATCGAGCCGCTTCGGCGCACCCATCAACAAGCTCGGGCTGGTCATGTCCTACGCCGAGCTGGGGAGTTTACTCAGTCTCGTCGGACGCGCCGTGACCCTGGAGATTCTTCTGGAGGGGCGCATATTCGGTGCCCAGGAGGCGCAGGCAAAGGGATTGGTACAACGTGTCGTGGCCGACGACAAAGTCGAGGAAGAAGCTTACGCGACGGCGCAGCGTATCGTCGCCGGCGCGCCGTTGGTGGCCCGTTGGCACAAGAAGTTCATCGACCGGTTGTCCGACCCGGCGCCGTTAACGAAGGACGAGCTGGACGAGGGTTTTCTTTGTTTCGGCACCAGGGACTTCGAAATTGGAATGAAGGCATTTCTGGAAAAGAAAAAGCCCAAGTTTACCGGCCGCTGAGGTGGGTCCCCTCGCAGGCATCAAAGTTATCGAATTCGCGCACATCATGGCGGGACCGGTATGCGGTTTGATGCTCGCCGACATGGGCGCCGATGTCATTAAAGTGGAAAGGGTTCCCCGGGGCGACGACACGCGGCATACCTTACCCCCCGACGTGGACGGCGAGTCGGCCGCCTTTTTGATGATGAACCGCAACAAGCGCGGCATCGCCGTGGATCTCAAGACCGAAGACGGCAAGAACATCGCCAGGCGATTGTTGGCCGATGCCCATGTGGGCATCGAGAATTATCGCAAGGGAACCATGGAGCGCCTGGGGCTGGGCTACGAGGAAGTGCGAAAATTCAACCCGGGCATCATTTACGCTGAACTCTCCGGCTTCGGCCGTACCGGTCCATACGCTAACCGCGCCGGCTTCGATCTCATCGCTCAGGGCATGTCGGGCATCATGAGCATCACGGGCGAAGGGGACGGCGGGCCCCCCACCAAATGCGGACCACCGCTTTCTGACATCACCGCCGGCATTCTTGCCGCCATGGGCGTGCTCGGGGCCTATATCCACCGCACCAGGACCGGTGTCGGCCAGCGGGTCGATACCTCACTTTTCGAGGCGGCCATTACCCATACTTACTGGCAGTCGGCCATGACCTTCGCCACCGGCATATCCCCGGGAGCGCTCGGTTCCGCCCATCCCTTGAACGCCCCCTACCAGGCTTTCGAAACCGCCGACGGCTGGATCACCGTCGGTGCCGCCAACCAGACCAACTGGCTGCGGCTTCTGGATGTCCTGGATCGCCCGGATCTTCAGGAAGATCCGCGGTTTGCCGATAATCCGGGACGTATGGCCAACCTGGACGACCTGGTAGCGGTCCTCAGCGGCATTTTCAGGCGCCGCGGGTCCAGCGACTGGCTGGAGCGCATGGAGCAGGCCGGCGTTCCGGCGGGCCCCGTGCTGGATATCGCGGGCATGCAGGCTGATCCCCAGACCCTGGCCAGGGGCATGGTCACGCAAGCGCCCCACAGCCGTGTTGGCCCGGTCGAGACCCTCGGTCACCCGGTTCACTATTCGGCCACCCCCGCCGAGATCAGCCGGGGCGCACCCCTGCTCGGGGAGCACACCCTGGAGGTGCTCGGGGAGCATGGCTATTGCCTGGCGGAAGTAGAGAAATTCATCGCCGAAGGGGTGGTTTTGGCCGAGAAATCGTGAGAAATCACCGGGATGCCTGGTTTTTGTGACGCTGCGCAAGAATCTGGTGTATGAACGGCGTTACTCTTAAAGCTGTCGATCCCACGGCCGAAGATCATCTAACAGGCAGCCTCGAAATTGCCGTCATTTTCGGCATGACGGCGGGGCGGATGTCGACCCGATTCATGTGATGGCGGCCGAAATCGGCCGATATTGGCTGCTGGCGTACATCAGACCGTATGCCGGACCACGGGCTTTGGCCCGTCCACGAGAACGCGCTGAATGGACGCCAAAAAGCAAGAATTCGAAGAACAAATCAAGTCGCTGATGCCCATCAGCGGCCTTGCGCCCCAGTACCAGAACGAAGTGGTGCAGCAGGCCGAGCTCCTCAAGTTCAAGAAAAAGCAGCACGTCTTCAAGCAGGGGAGCGTGGACCCTTTCACCTATTACCTCCTGGAGGGTGAGCTGCAACTGGAGGCCAACGGCCAGCTGCTGAAGACCGTCCAGGGCGGCAGCCTGGACGCCAAGTCGGCACTCTCTCAGCTTCAGCCGCGCCAGATGAGCGCCAAGTCCACGGGCAAGTCCCTGGTGATGCGCGTCCCCCGTGATCTGATGGATCGTCTTCTCACGATGGATGATCCGGGTGGATCCGCGGGGTCCGTCGTAGTCAGCGAAGTCGACGATGAGGAAGACGGCGGTGGCGATTGGATGACCCGCATGCTGCAGTCGGAACTGTTCTCGCGGATTCCGCCGGCCAATATTCAACGGGTCTTCACCGTCATGGAGTCGGTGGAGCTGAAGGCCGGCGAAGTCGTGGTGGAGCAGGGATCACCCGGTGACTACTACTACATCATTCAGAGCGGGCGCTGCGAAGTGTCGCGCAAGGCTTCCGGCAGCGGCGCCCCCGTCAAGCTCGCGGAGCTGGGCGGCGGTGACAGCTTCGGTGAAGAGGCCTTGGTTTCCGACGCCAAACGTAATGCCACCGTCACCATGACCTCCGACGGTGAGCTCGTGCGTCTCACCAAGGACGACTTCATCGAGCTCATCAAAAAGCCGAGCCTCGATTCGGTGGATTACGATGCGGCAAAAGCGCTTGTTGCCGAAGGGGCCTGCTGGTTGGATCTGCGCTTTTCCGAAGAGCACGCGAAAGACGGTATCGACGCCAGCGTCAACATACCGCTCAATCAGTTGCGCGCTGAAATAAAGAATCTCGAAGCCGATCGTATTTACATTGCCTATTGCGATTCCGGTGCCCGTAGCTCGGCGGGCGCATTTCTGCTCGCCCAGAATGGCTTCGACGTCCGCCACCTGGAAGGCGGCATGATCGTCAGCCATGGACTCACTCCCGCCGAGGAAGCCAGCCCGTCGCCGGCCGAGCCCGAAAGCATTCCTGAAGAGCCGGCGCCAGTCGCCGAAGCGATTGAGCCCGAGCCCGAGCCCGAGCCCGAACCGGCGGCTGCGGCTAAGCCCAAGCCCAAGCCCAAGCCCAAGCCCAAGCC